>NZ_JBHVPG010000091.1:0-17917 GCF_042887545.1 Streptomyces sp. NPDC057939 | reverse complement strand
GGGGGGGGGGGGGGGGGGGGGGGGGGGGGGGGGGGGGGGGGGGGGGGGGGGGGCGCGGGGGGGGGGGGGGGGGGGGGGGGGGGGGGGCGGGGGGGGGGGGGGGGGGGGGGGGGGGGGGGGGGGGGGGGGGGCGGGGGGGGGGTGCCGTCCGGGATGGGCATGATCTATGGCGCCCGTTCCGGGTCTGAGTTTGCGGGCGGGAGGAGGCGCCAACAAATCACGTTCTACATCCCGGACGGCACCCCACCCCGTCCCCGCCCTCAGGTCCGTCGCCGGCCTGGCGTCCGTCCCCGCTCCTGGGTTCGCGGGCCGGGGCTTGGGGGTCAGTAGGACTTGGGGAGGCCCAGGGTTTGGTGGGAGATGAAGTTGAGGATCATTTCTCGGCTGACCGGGGCTATGCGGGAGACGCGGGCGGCCGTGATCAGGGAGGCCAGGCCGTATTCGCGGGTGAGGCCGTTGCCGCCCAGGGTGTGGACGGCCTGGTCGACCGCCTTGACGCAGGCTTCGGCGGCGGCGTACTTGGCCATGTTCGCCGCCTCGCCGGCGGCCATGTCGTCGCCCGCGTCGTAGAGGTGGGCGGCCTTCTGCATCATGAGGCGGGCCAGTTCGAGTTCGATGTGGGCGGCCGCCAAGGGGTGGGCGATGGCCTGGTGGCTGCCGATGGGCTCCCGCCAGACCTGGCGGGTCTTCGCGTAGTCGACGGCCTTGGCGAGGGCGTGGCGGCCCATGCCGATGGCGAAGGCCGCCGTCATGATCCGCTCGGGGTTGAGGCCGGCGAAGAGCTGGAGGAGGCCGGCGTCCTCGTCTCCGACGAGGGAGGACGCGGGGAGGCGGACCTCGTCCAGGGTGAGTTCGAACTGCTTCTCCGCCGCCTGGAGCTCCATGTCGATGACGGTGCGGCCGAAGCCGGGGGTGTCGCGGGGGACGATGAACAGGCACGGCTTGAGGCGGCCGGTGCGGGCGTCCTCGGTGCGGCCGACGATGAGGGTGGCGTCGGCGATGTCCACGCCGGAGATGAAGACCTTGCGGCCGGTGAGGATCCAGTCGTCGCCGTCGCGGCGTGCGGTGGTGGTGATGCGGTGGGAGTTGGATCCGGCGTCGGGTTCGGTGATGCCGAAGGCCATCGTGCGGGTGCCGTCGGCGAGGCCGGGGAGCCAGGCCCGTTTCTGGTCCTCGGTGCCGAAGCGGGCGATGACCGTGCCGCAGATGGCGGGCGAGACGACCATCATGAGGAGCGGGCAGCCCGCCGCACCGAGTTCCTCCAGGACGATGGACAGTTCGGCGATGCCGCCGCCCCCGCCGCCGTGTTCCTCCGGGAGGTTCACCCCGAGGTAGCCGAGGCCGGCGGCGTCGGCCCACAGTTCGTCGGGGTGGCCGCCCTCGCGGGCGACGCGGGCGAGGTAGTCGCGGCCGTACTTCTGGCCGAGGGCGGCCACCGCCGTGCGCAGGGCCTTGTGCTCGTCGGATTCGATGGTGGGGCTCATGTCTGCGTTTCCTCCTGGACTACGGCGAGCAGGGCGCCGAACTCGACCTGTCGGCCGGGAACGGCGTGGAGCGCGGTGAGCGTGCCGGAGGCGGGGGCGAGGACGCGGTGCTCCATCTTCATGGCCTCCAGCCAGAGCAGGGGCTGCCCGGCGGTCACGGCGGAGCCGGGGGCGAGGCCCTCGGCGACGCGGACGACGGTGCCGGGCATCGGGGCGAGCAGGGAGCCGGGCGCGGTGTGGTCCTCGGGCTCGGGGAACCGTGGGACGGGGAGCAGGGTGTGTGCGCCGAGCGGGGAGTCGACGTGGACCTCGCCGGTGTGCGGGTTGTGTTTCACGTGGAACACGCGTCGGACCCCGTCGACTTCGAGGGTGACGCGGGTGGGGGTGGCGGCGAGGACGGTGATGTCGGGGTGGTCGGCGAGGACGCCGTCGTGCTGGTAGCGGGCCGTGTACGTGGTTCCGGCCGCCGTGTAGCTGCGGGTCTGCGGCTGGGAGCGGACGTTGCGCCAGCCGCCGATCCGGGCGGCGAGGCCGGCGCCCGGGGCGGGGGCCGCCTCGGCGAGGGCGGCGGCGAGGACGGCCGTGGTCGGGTCCGGGGTGTCCGTGGTGAGGGCGGTCAGGTGGCGCTCGTAGAAGCCCGTGTCGGGCCGGCCGGTGGTGAACTCCGGGTGCCGCAGGGAGCGTACGAGGAGGTCCCGGTTGGTGATCAGGCCGTGGACGCGGGCCCCGGCCAGCGCGTGGGCGAGGACGCGGACGGCTTCGGCGCGGGTGGGGGCGTGCGCGATGACCTTGGCGAGCATCGGGTCGTAGTGCACGCCGACGGTGTCCCCGTCGGCGAAGCCGGTGTCGACGCGGAGTCCGCCGGGGACGTCGAGGGTGCGCAGGACACCGGTCTGGGGCCGCCAGTCGTGGGCCGGGTCCTCGGCGTAGAGCCGGGCCTCGACGGCGTGGCCGGTGGGCTGCGGCGGGGTCAGGGGCAGGGCGGCGCCCTCGGCGACGCGCAGTTGGTGGGCGACCAGGTCGAGGCCGAAGACGGCCTCGGTGACGGGGTGTTCCACCTGGAGGCGGGTGTTCATCTCCAGGAAGTACGGGCGGCCGTCGGCGGTGACGAGGAACTCGACGGTGCCGGCGCCCTCGTAGGAGACGGCGCGGGCGGCGGCCACGGCGGCGTCGTGGAGGGTGGCGCGGAGGGTGTCGGACAGGCCGGGTGCGGGGGCCTCCTCGATGACCTTCTGGTGGCGGCGTTGGAGGGAGCAGTCGCGGGTGCCGAGCGCCCAGACGGTGCCGTGGGTGTCGGCGAGGACCTGTACCTCGACGTGCCGGCCGCGCTCCACGTAGGGCTCGGCGAAGACCTCGCCGTCCCCGAAGGCGGAGAGGGCTTCGGCGGAGGCGGCGTCGAGGGACTCCTTGAGGGTGTCGAGGTCCCGTACGACGCGCATGCCGCGGCCTCCGCCGCCGGCGGCGGCCTTGAGGAGGAGGGGCAGGTCGGCGGGGCCGGCGGCGGCCGGGTCGACGGGGTCGAGGAGGGGGACGCCGGCGGCGCGCATGAGGTCCTTGGCCCGGGTCTTGGAGGCCATGGCCTCGATCGCCTCGGGGGGCGGGCCGATCCAGGTCAGGCCGGCGGCGCGGACCCGGCGGGCGAAGTCGGCGTTCTCGGAGAGGAATCCGTAACCGGGGTGGACGGCGTCCGCGCCGGCCGTCCGGGCGGCTTCGATCAGCAGGTCGGCGCGCAGGTAGGTGTCGGCGGGGGCGGCGCCGGGCAGTCGGACGGCGGCGTCGGCGCAGCGGACGTGCAGGGCGTCGGCGTCGGGGTCGGAGTGGACGGCGACGGTGGCGAGGCCGAGGGCGCGGGCCGTGCGCAGGATCCGGACGGCGATCTCGCCCCGGTTGGCGACGAGGAGGGAGGTGATGGTCATCTGCGGGCTCACATCCGGAAGACGCCGAAGCCGCCACGGGCGCCCTCGACGGGGGCGTTGTGGACGGCCGACAGGCACAGGCCGAGGACGGTGCGGGTGTCGCGGGGGTCGATGACGCCGTCGTCGTACAGCCGCCCGGACAGGAACGTCGGCAGGGACTCGGATTCGATCTGCGCCTCCACGAAGGCGCGCATCCCGGCGTCCTGTTCCTCGTCGTACGGGAGGCCCTTCGCGGCGGCGGACTGGCGGGACACGATGGACAGGACGCCGGCGAGTTGGGCCGGGCCCATGACGGCGGACTTGGCGCTGGGCCAGGCGAAGAGGAAGCGGGGCTCGTAGGCCCGTCCGCACATGCCGTAGTGGCCGGCGCCGTAGCTGGCGCCGATGAGGACGGACAGGTGCGGGACGCGGGAGTTGGAGACCGCGTTGATCATCATCGAGCCGTGTTTGACGATGCCGCCCTGCTCGTACTCCTTGCCGACCATGTAGCCGGTGGTGTTGTGGAGGAAGAGGAGGGGGATGTCGCGCTGGTTGGCGAGCTGGATGAACTGGGCGGCCTTCTGCGACTCGGCGCTGAACAGCACGCCCTGGGCGTTGGCGAGGATGCCGACCGGGTAGCCGTGCAGGGAGGCCCAGCCGGTGACGAGGCTGGGCCCGTAGAGGGGCTTGAACTCGTCGAAGTCGGAGGCATCGACGATGCGGGCGATGACCTCGCGCGGATCGAAGGGGGTCTTCAGGTCCGCCGGGACGATCCCCAGGAGTTCCTCCGGGTCGTGGAGCGGCTCGGCGGCGGCCGGGGGGTCCTGGTGCGGCTTGCGGTGGTTGAGGCGGGCGACGATGCGGCGGGCCTGGCGGATCGCGTCGTACTCGTCGAGGGCGTAGTGGTCGGCGAGGCCGGAGGTGCGGGCGTGCATGTCGGCCCCGCCGAGGGACTCGTCGTCGCTCTCCTCGCCGGTGGCCATCTTGACCAGGGGCGGACCGCCGAGGAACACCTTCGAGCGGTCCTTGATCATGATGGTGTGGTCGGACATGCCGGGGATGTAGGCGCCGCCCGCGGTGGAGTTTCCGAAGACGACGGCGACGGTCGGGATGCCGTCCGCGGAGAGCCGGGTGAGGTCGCGGAAGATCGCGCCGCCCGGGATGAAGATGTCCTTCTGGGAGGGCAGGTCTGCGCCGCCGGACTCGACGAGGCTGACGCAGGGCAGCCGGTTCTGCCGGGCGATCTCGTTGGCCCGCAGCGCCTTCTTCAGGGTCCACGGGTTGCTGGCGCCGCCGCGGACCGTGGGGTCGTTGGCGGTGATCAGGCATTCGACGCCCTCGACGGTGCCGATGCCGGTGACCATGGAGGCGCCGACCGGGTAGTCGCTGCCCCACGCCGCGAGCGGCGACAGTTCCAGGAACGGGGTGTCGGGGTCCAGGAGCAGCTCGACGCGTTCGCGGGCCAGGAGCTTGCCGCGGTCGCGGTGGCGGGCCGTGTACTTGTCGCCGCCGCCCGCGAGGGCCTTGGCGTGTTCGGCGTGCAGGGCTTCGAGGCGTTCCAGGGCGGCCGTACGGGCCGTCGTGTGCTCGGGGCTGCGGGGGTCGACGGTGGTGCCGAGGCGGGTCATGGGCGGGTCCCCTCCGGGGTGGGCAGGAGGTGGGTCGGGATGTCGGGGCGGCTGGAGCGGGTCCCCTCCGGGGGCGGCAGGAGGTCGGTCGGGATGTCGAGGCGGCGCGAGCGGAGCCATTCGCCGAGGGCCTTGGCCTGCGGGTCGAAGCGGTGGCCGGAGGCGACGCCGGCGCCGAGGATGCCGATGACGGTGAAGTTCAGGGCCCGCAGGTGCGGGAGTTCGTGGCGGGTGACGGGGAGCTCCGCCGTCTCCGGGAGCAGGGTGCGCAGGGTGTCCACGGTGAGCGTGCGGAGCAGCCAGTCCCACGCGGGGGCGCTCTCCACCCAGACGCCGATGTTGGCGTCGCCGCCCTTGTCGCCGCTGCGGGCGCCGGCGACCGCGCCGAGGGGGGCGCGGGTGGTGGGGGCGGTCGTGGGGTTGTGGGCAGGGTTGTGCGTGGGGGTGGGGCTCGCGGGGGGTGGGCCCGCCGCGGCGGGGTGGGCGTGCTCGTGCGGGGCCGGTGCCGGCTCCTGCGGTGGTGGGGCGGGGACGGGGAGGCGGGTGCCGTCGGGGAGGACGGCGGTGTGGGGGACGGCGGTCGCCGCGATCGGGGCCGAGGTGAACACCCCGTACGGCTGGGCCGGTCCGGGCGGGGCGGTGACGTGGAAGCCCGGGTAGCTGCCGAGGGCGAGTTCCACGGCCGCCGAGGTCAGCGCGCGGCCGACCCGGTCCGGGGACGGGTCGCGGACGACGAGGCGCAACAGCGCGCTCGCGGTCTCCTCTGTGTCGGCGTCGTCGTGGTCGGTCCGGGCGAGGGTCCAGGTGGCCGTCCCCACCTCGTCGAGGAGCTCCGCGAGTTGCTCGCGGACCAGGGCGGCCTTGGCGTCGATGTCCAGGCCGGTCAGGACGAAGACCACCTCGTTGCGCCAGCCGCCGATGCGGGTCACGCCCACCTTGAGGGTGTCCGGCGGGGCCTCGCCCCGGACCCCGTCGACCCGGACCCGGTCCTGCCCCGCGGCGGTGAGGCGGACGGTGTCCAGACGGGCCGTCACGTCCGGGCCGAGGTAGCGGGCGCCCTGGGTCTCGTAGAGGAGTTGGGCCGTCACCGTGCCCGGGGTGACGGCCCCGCCGGTGCCCGGGTGTTTGGTGATGACGGCCGAGCCGTCCTCGGAGACCTCGGCGAGGGGGAAGCCCGGGCGGCGGACGTCGTGGGCGGTGAAGAAGGCGTAGTTGCCGCCGGTGGCCTGGGTCCCGCACTCCAGGACGTGGCCGGCGACCACCGCGCCGGCCAGCCGGTCCCAGTCGTCGGCCGCCCAGTCGAACCACCAGGCGGCCGGCCCGCTGACCAGGGCGGCGTCCGTCACCCGGCCGGTGACGACGATGTCGGCGCCGGCCCGTAGGCAGGCGGTGATGCCGGCCCCGCCGAGGTAGGCGTTGGCGGTGAGCGCGCCCTCCTCGTAGGGCATCAGGTCGTCGCCCTCGACGTGGGCGACGGAGACGGGGATGCCCGCCTTGGCCGCGAGGCCGCGGACGGCGTCGGCGAGGCCCGCCGGGTTGAGTCCGCCCGCGTTCGTGACGATCCGTACGCCCTTCTCGTGGGCCAGGGCCAGGCAGTCCTCCAGCTGGCGCGGGAACGTCTTGGCGTAGCCGAGTCCGGGGTCCTTCAGGCGGTCGCGGCCGAGGATCAGCATGGTGAGTTCGGCGAGGTAGTCGCCGGTCAGGACGTCGAGGGGGCCGTCGGTCAGCATCTCGCGCATCGCGGCGGCGCGGTCCCCGTAGAAGCCGGAGGCGTTGCCGATGCGCAGGGGGCGGCGGCTCACCGCGACCCGGCCCGGGGGGTGCGCCCGGCGCCGGCCGGGCCGGCGAAGGCCTGCGCGACGTCCAGCCACCGGTCCGCGTCGGGGCCGGTGGCCGTCAGCGCGAGGTCGTCCCGGTGGGCGCGTTGGGTGACCAGCAGGCAGAAGTCGAGGGCCGGCCCGGTGACCCGCTGCTCGGCGTCGGCCGGGCCGTACGTCCAGGGCTCCGTGCCGTCCGGTGCGCGGAGTTCCACCCGGAACTCCGCGGTGGGCGCCGGCAGACCCCGTACCGCGTACGCGTAGTCGCGGGCCCGTACGCCGATCCGGGCGACGTGCCGCAGCCGGGCGGTGGGGGTGCGGTGGACGCCGAGGGCGTCGGCGACGTCCTGGCCGTGTGCCCAGGTCTCCATCAGGCGGGCGCCGGCCATCGAGTTGGCCTTCATGGGCGGCCCGTACCAGGGGAAGCGGGCGTCGGGCGAGGCCGCGTCGAGGGCGGCGTCGAGGGCGACCCGACCGGCCCGCCAGCGGGCGAGCAACTCGGCGGGCGGCAGCGCGGCGCCCTCGGCGGCGCCGTCGTCGACGAACGAGTCGGGGGCCTTGAGCGCCTCCTGCACCATCAGCCCGAAGCCGTCGGCGTCGGTGAGGGCGAGCAGCGAGGCCCGGTCGGTCCAGTGCAGGTGGGCGATCTGGTGGGCGATGTCCCAGCCGCTCGCGGGCGTGGCCCGCGCCCAGTCGGTGGCGGGCAACTCCGCCACGAGGGCGTCTAGTTCACTGCCCTCCGCGCGGAGATCGGCGAAGACGGCGACGGCGGACGGATCGGGCACGGTTGCGCTCCCCTGCTCGGCGTGGGGGGAAGCCTGGCACCCACCGAAGAAACAATCAAGCACGCTTGCATGATTTCTTCGGGGACCGTTCCGTTCCCGCCAAGCGGCCCGACCGGGCCGAACCGGACGGGCTTTGCCGTTCGGAATGGTCCGGCCCGGCACGGGCCCGTGCCGGGCTCCGGGGCGGGTGGAGGGGTTTCGGTCGGGCGGGTGGGAGTTCGGGGGGTGGGTGCGGTGGCGCGTCGATACTGGGGGCTTCGCTCCGGGCCCGGGAGTGCGCCGTCGCAGCCGAACACGTCCATGTCACCTCGACGAAGAGGATGAACCGCCGTGAACCCAGCCGACCCAGCCACCCCAGCCACTCCGTCCGACCCGTCCGACTCGTGCGACCCGTCCGACTCGTGCACCCCGCCCCCGGGGTCCCTGCACCCCGAACTCGACGCGGCCGCCCTCGGGTCGTTCGCCGCCGCCCTGGAAAGCGGTGATCCCTCCGGGTTGCCGCCGGCGCGGGCCCGCGAGGTGGAGGCCGTCCGGTCCGTCGCCGTGTTCAGCCGGGGCCGGGTGGCCGGCGCGGGCGGTGTCCTGCTCGACGCCGCGCTGTGGCGGCGCAAGGGTTCCGGGCCGCGGCCGGTCGTCGTGATGCCCGCGCCGTGGACGAACCTGGGCTGGGTCACGTACGCGGTCCGGGCCGGTGCGCTCGCGGCCCGCGGCTACGACGTCCTCGCCTACACCCCCCGCGGCTTCGGCGCCTCCGCGGGACAGGCCGACGCCGCGGGCCCCCTCGACGTCGCCGACGGCAGCCGGGCCCTGGACCACCTGCTGCAACGCACCGCCGGCCCCGTCACCAGGATCGGGTTCCTGGGCGTCTCCTACGGCGCCGGCATCGGCCTGCTCGTCGCCGCGCACGACCCCCGGGTGGACGCGGTCGGCGCGTTCAGCGCCTGGGGCGACCTCGGCGAGGTCCTCGTGGAGAACTCCACCCGGCGCGTCGGCGCCGTCCGGGCGCTGCTCGCGGCCGCCGCCCGGGCCCGGCTGAGCCCGGAGACGGAGCGCGTACTGGAGGACGTGCTGGCCGGCCGCGACACCGTGGGCGCCCTGCGCTGGGCGGAGGAACGTTCCCCCTTCGGCCACGTCAAGGAGTTCAACCGGCGCCGGCTGCCGGTGTTCCTCTCCCACGCCTGGCACGAGACGCTCTACCCGACCAACCAGACCCTCAAGCTGTTCGACGAACTCACCGGCCCCAAGCGCATCGTCCTGTCGATCGGTGACCACGCCGGCCCCGGCTCCGGCGGCCTGCTCGGCCTCCCGGACCGCGTCTGGACGGACGCCGACCGCTGGTTCGACCACCACCTCATGGGCGCCGACAACGGCGTCGCCGACGAGGGCCAGGTCGCGGGCGAGGTGATGTGGAGCGGGACCGTCGAGCACCGGGCCACCCGGCACGCCCTCACCCGGCGGATGCGCCGACTGCACCTCACCGGCGGCGGGCAGCTCGCCGAACGGCCCGAGGCGGGCTGGACCGCCGGCGTGCTGTGCGGGGTGGACACCCCGACGGCCGTCGCCGACGAGGTCGTCCGCTCCGGGTACGCGGAGATGGCGGGCCGCCCCCGGATCTACCGGGCCGGTGACATCGACCGCGCGGTGGCCGCCGTATGGGTCTGCGCCGCCGCCGAGGACACCCTGCCGCTGCGCGGCGTCCCCCGGCTGCGGGTCACCTACCGGGCCGCGAACCCCGGCTCCAGCTTCGTCGCCCACCTCCTGGACCTCGCGCCCGACGGCTCGGCCCGCCTGATCACGCACGCCCCGTACAGCGACCTCGGATCCGCCCCGGACAGCCTGGTCGGCGCGGACATCGACCTCCAGGCCACCGCGTACGACGTCCCGCGCGGGCACCGCCTGCTGTTGGTGATGGCCGGCCGCGACGCCCTCTACGCCGACGCCAACCTGCCGCGCGCCTCCCTCGCCTTCACCTCGCCCGAGACCACCCCCTCCTACCTGGACCTCCCCCTGGGCTGACCCGTGGGCCGACCCGTGGGATGCCCCCCGGGCCGGCCCCTGGGCCGAGCCCGATCCGGATCCGAGGCCCCGGCGCGCCCCGTCAGGACCCGGACCTGCGCGTGAAGTCCATCGTCCAGTTCCGCAGCCACGTGCCGCCCCCGTCGACGGAGAAGGACTGCTCCCAGCGGGGCGGCGCGCCGGCCGTGGTCCCCGACCAGAGGTACCGCACCCGCACCGGCCTGCCGTCGTGCGTGTCGTCGCCCTCGAAGATGCCCCGCCCGTCCTCGAACCGGCCGACGACGGGCGGGAACAGGACTCCGGTGCGGCGGCTCGACCAGTACAGCGACCATTCCCCGCGCTCCCGGTCGAACAGGCGCAGGGTGAGCCCGGCGAAGCCCTTCGTCGGGAAGTCGACCTCGTCGAAACTGGCCCCGCCGTCGAAGTGGCGGGAGATCCGCGAGACCCCCGGGAACTCCTCCCACTCGCTGTCCGGGTCGAGGAAGTCGGTGCGCCAACGGTTGGCGATGTCCCAGGTCCCGACGAGGAAGTCGAAGTCGTTCATGCGGTGCGCTCCCCTGTTCCGTGCCCCGGTGCCGGTCGGCTCCGGGGCGCTGCGTTCGGGGGAACCGTAGGAGCACTCCCCTGACATCCTGTGTCAGTGAAGTCCAGTCGCCTCCTGTCGATGCTGTTGCTGCTCCAGACCCGGGGCCGGATGACCGCCGCCGAGCTCGCGCGGGAGTTGGAGGTGTCCGTACGCACCGTCTACCGCGACGCGGAGGCGCTGACCGCCGCGGGCGTGCCCCTGTACGCGGACGCCGGGCACAGCGGCGGCTACCAGCTGCTGGCCGGCTACCGGACCCGGCTGACGGGGCTCAGCGCGGACGAGGCCGAGGCGCTGTTCCTGACCGGGATGCCGGGGCCCGCGGCGGAACTCGGGCTGGGCCCGGCCGTGGCGGCGGCGCAGCTGAAGCTGCGGGCGGCGCTGCCGCCGGAGCTGCGCGCGCAGGCCGACCGGATCCGGCTCCGCTTCCACCTCGACGCGCCCGGCTGGTACGCGGAGCACGAGGAGGTCCCGTACCTCGCGCAGGTCGCCGACGCGGTGTGGCGGGGCCGGGCGATCGCGGTGCGCTACCGGCGGTGGAAGGAGCCGCAGGAGGTGGAGCGGCGGCTGGAACCGTACGGGCTGGTCCTGAAGGCGGGGCGCTGGTACCTGGTGGCGGGGCCGGAGGGGCCGCGCACGTACCGGGTCGACCAGATCCTGGACGTCACCGCCGGCGACGAGGGGTTCGAACTGCCCGAGGGCTTCGACCTGGCCTCGCACTGGCGGCGCAGCCAGGCCGACTTCCACGCGCGGCTGCACCCCGAGGAGGCGGTGGTACGCCTCTCCCCGCGGGCGGCGGAGCAGCTGACGGGGGCCGCCGCCCGGGCGCTGGCCGCGACGGGGCGGCCGGACCCGGACGTGCCGGGCTGGATCCGCGCGGTCCTGCCCGTCGAGTCCCCCGGGCGGGCGGAGGCTCAGTTCCTGGCGCTGGCCGCGGAGGCGGAGGTACTGGGCCCACCGGCCCTGCGGGCCCGCGTCAGGGCCACCTTGGCGGCGATGACGGCCCGCTACGGGTGACCCCGGTGGGACGGGTCGGGACGCGGACGGGCCCGGGCGGGTCGTGCCGATCCGGGTCGCCGAGCGGGCCGGTCAGCAGGCCTGTCCGGATCAGCAGGCCTGTCCGGGGGTCGCGGCCGTGGCCCGCAGGAGGTCGCGCAGCAGGTCGAAGTCGATCCGGTCGGGGTGGCGGAAGCGCAGGCAGGACTTGCCCGTGTCGTGTCCGGCGAGGCGTTCGGCGAAGGCGTCCCGGACGTCGGTGCGCAGCAGGTAGACGGACACGTACTGCTTCTGGTTCGCCCAGGCGACCTCGCCGTCGGTGCCACCGGGCCGGACGTACACGGGCATGCCGTACGCGACGGTCTCCTCGAAGCCGGTCAGCTCCGTACGGCACAGTTCCCGCAGTCGGGTCAGTGCGGGCCGCCGCGCGTCCGGGACGGCGGCGAGGTAGGCGGCGACGGGGTCGGCGGCACCGGGGTCGGGGGCCGGGGCTTCGGGCGTGACGGGCTGGTCCATCAGGACACTTCCTCCTTGGGGCCGGGCTTCGCCCGTCCGCCGATCTGGGAGCGGACGGCGCCCATGCTGGCCGCGATGACCAGGGCGATGGCGAGGGCGTCGAGGGCGGACATCGCCTGGTTGAGGACGAGGAAGCCGGCGGTCGCCGCGATGGCGGGTTCCAGGCTCATCAGGATGGCGAAGGTGGGGGCGGGCATCCGGCGCAGGGCCAGCAGTTCCAGCGTGTACGGCAGGACCGACGACAGGACGGCCACGCCGAGGCCAAGCGCCAGGGTGCTCGGCACCAGCAGGGCGGACCCGGACTCGACGACGCCCAGGGGCAGGGAGATGACCGCGGCGACGGCCATGGCCAGGGCCAGTCCGTCGGCCTGCGGGAACCGTCGGCCGGTCCGGGCGCTGAAGACGATGTACGCGGCCCACATGGCGCCCGCGCCGACCGCGAACGCGGCGCCCGCCGGGTCGAGGGAGCCGAAGCCGAGGCCGCCCCCGCCGTGTCCGGACAGCAGGACGACGCCGCCGAGGGCGAGGCCCGCCCACAGCAGGTTCACCAGGCGCCGCGAGACGATCACCGACAGGGCCAGCGGGCCGAGGACCTCCAGGGTCACGGCGGGGCCGAGGGGGATCCGGTCGATGGACTGGTAGAAGAGGCCGTTCATGCCGGCCATCGCCACGCCGAAGGCGACGACGGTGCCCCAGTCGGCGCGGCTGTAGCCGCGGACCTTGGGCCGGCACAGGATCAGCAGCACCAGCGCGGCGGCGGCCAGCCGCAGCGTGACGACCCCGGCCGCGCCCGCCCTCGGCATGATCATGACCGCGAGGGCGGCCCCGAACTGCACCGAGATCCCGGCCGAGACCACCAGCGCCACGGGCCCGAACCGCGTACGGGCCGATACCGGGGCGGGCCCGGCGGCGGCCGTCCCCGCGGCCGTCCCCGCGGTCGGGGTGGCGGAGGTTTCCTGGGATGCCGTCGGGGACGGGGAGGGTGCGGGCATGAATCCAGCCTAAGGGGTACGTAAGGGCCGTGACGCGGTGTCCTTCCTTACAACCCCGCGCCACGCCTCCCCGCGGCGCCGCCGCTACAGCCCCTCCGCAAGGAGCTCCGCCAGGTGGCGGGCCCGGCGTCCGCCCAGCTGGGCGATCTGGGTCCGGCAGGAGAACCCGTCGGCGAGGACCGCCGCGGCGGGTCCGGCCGCGCGCAGCGACGGCAGCAGTTGTTCCTCCGCGCACGCCACCGACACGGCGTGGTGGCCCGGCTCGAAGCCGAAGTTGCCCGCCAGACCGCAGCAGCCGCCGCTGAGCTCCCCGGTGAGCCCGGCCCGCTCCCGCAGCCGTCGGTCGGCGGCGTCGCCGAGGACGGCGTGCTGGTGGCAGTGGGTCTGGCCGGCGACGGCGCGGTCCAGCCGGGGCGGGGTCCAGCGCGGGGCGTACTCCTCCAGGGTCTCCGCGAAGGTGCGCACCGCCGCCGCGAGGCGCTCCGCGCGCGGGTCGTCGGGGAGCAGGGCGGGCAGGTCGGTGCGCAGGGCCGCCGCGCAGCTGGGTTCCAGGACGACGACGGGGCCGCGCACCTCCCCCAGGGCGTCCAGGGTGCGGCGCAGGACGGTGCGCGCGCGGTCGGGTCGGCCGGTGGAGACGAGGGTGAGTCCGCAGCAGATCCGGCCGCGGGGGACGCCGACGGTGAGCCCGGCCGCCTCCAGGACCCGTACGGCGGCGCGGCCGGCCTCGGGGGCGAGGTGCTCGGTGAAGGTGTCGGGCCACAGGGTCACGGGGGTGCCCGTCGGCGCCCCGACGTCCGCGTCCCGGCGCCTCCACCAGCGGCTGAACGGTGTCCGGGCGACGGGCGGCAGGGGTCGTTCGCGGGTGAGGCCGGGGACCGGCAGCAGTCGGGCGGCGGCGTTGACGAGCGGCGCCGCGCGCAGCGCCGCGACCGGCCGGAGCAGGTCCGGGAGGCCGCCGAGGAGGTAGTGGGCGAGGGGGCGGATCCGACCGGCCCAGTGGTGGTGCAGGAACTCGGCCTTGTACGCGGCCATGTCCACGCCGACGGGGCAGTCGCTGCGGCAGCCCTTGCAGCCGAGGCACAGGTCCAGGGCCTCGGCGACCTCGGTCGAGCGCCAGCCGTCGGTGACGATCTCCCCGGCCAGCATCTCGTGCAGCAGTCGGGCCCGGCCGCGGGTGGAGTGCCGTTCGTCGCCGGTGACCCGGTACGTCGGGCACATCACCCCCGGCCCGCCGGGTCGTTCGGTGCGGCACTTGGCGACGCCGACGCAGCGGGCGACCTCCGCCGCGAACGGGGTCGCGGGCAGGACGGCGAAGCGGAGGTTCTCGTCGAGCCGGGCGGGCCGCACCAGCATCCCCGGGTTCATGCCGCCCGCCGGGTCCCACAGGTCCTTGTACGCGCCGAAGAGCCGGATGACCTCCGGGCCGTACGTCCTCGGCAGCAGTTCGGCCCTGGCCTGCCCGTCCCCGTGCTCCCCCGACAGGGATCCGCCGTGGGCGGCGACCAGGTCGGCGAGTTCCTCCGAGAAGGTCCGGAAGCGGGCCACGCCCGGCGGGGTGAGCAGGTCGAAGTCGATCCGGACGTGGACGCAGCCCTCCCCGAAGTGCCCGTACGGGGTCCCGCGCAGCCCGTGCTCCGCCAGCAGCGCGCGGAACGCCCGCAGGTACGCGCCGAGCCGGGCGGGCGGTACCGCGCAGTCCTCCCAGCCGGGCCAGGCCATGGTCCCGTCGGGCATCCGGGTGGCCGTCCCCGCCGCGTCCTCCCGGATGCGCCACAGGGCGCGCTGTCGCGCCGGGTCGGTGACGAGCAGCGCGTCGACGGTGTCGGCGGCCCGCATCAGGGTGCGGGCGGCGCCCTCGTCGGGCATCTCCACGAACAGCCAGGCGCCGCCGGCGGGCAGTCCGGCGGCCCCGCGGACCAGGTCCTGGGCCATGCCCTCGACGGTGAGCGGGCCGTACGGGAGGAGCCCTGCGGCGGCGTCGGCGGCGGCGCTCTCGTCGGCGTACCCGAGGACGGCGAGGACGGGCGCGGGCGGTAGCTCGACGAGGCGGACCACCGCCTCGGTGACCACGCCGAGGGTGCCCTCGCTCCCGCAGAAGGCGCGGGCGGCCCCGACGCCGCGTTCGGGCAGCAGGGCGTCCAGGGCGTAGCCGGAGATCCGCCGGGTGAAGGCCGGGGCGCCGGGTGCGACGGGCCCGCCGAAGCCCGTGCGGAGCACGGCGAGGTTCCCCTCGACGAGTTCCCGCAGCCCGGTGGGCGTGCCGGCCCAGCCCGTGCCGAGCCGGTGGGTGGTTCCCCCGTACGCGGTGACGGACAGCTCGGTGACGTTGTCGGCGGTGGTTCCCCGGGCGACGGAGTGGGCGCCGCAGGCGTTGTTCCCGATCATCCCGCCGAGGGTGCAGCGGGAGTGCGTGGAGGGGTCGGGGCCGAAGGTCAGTCCGTGCGGGCGGGCCGCGTCGAGCAGCCGGTCGAGGACGAGGCCCGGCTGGACGACGGCCGTCCCGGCCGCGGGGTCGAGGGAGACCAGGGCGTTCATGTGCCGGGTGAGGTCGAGGACCACCCCGGTGCCGGTCGCCTGCCCCGCGATGGAGGTGCCGCCGCCGCGCGGGACGACGGGGACGCCCGCCCCGGCGCAGATCCGCAGGGCGGTCGCCACGTCCTCGGCGTCGCGCGGGGCGACCACGCCGGCCGGGACGCGGCGGTAGTTCGAGGCGTCCATGGTCACCAACGCGCGGGCGGCGGCCCCGAAGTCGACCTCTCCGCGCAGGTTCGCCCGCAATGTCCGTTCGAGTTCGCCGGGTGTCGTCACGTCGTCCACCCTGCCACCGTGCCGGGGCGTCTCATTCGCTGGACGCGCTTCCGACGCGCGGACCCGGACCCGATACGCTCCGCTCGTGGCTGAGATCCAGATTCCCGCTGACATCAAGCCCGCCGACGGACGCTTCGGCGCGGGCCCCTCCAAGGTGCGGACCGAGGCGCTGGACGCCCTCGCCGCCACCGGTACCTCCCTGCTCGGAACCTCCCACCGCCAGGCCCCGGTCAAGAACCTGGTCGGCTCGGTGCGCGAGGGCCTGCGGGACCTCTTCTCCCTTCCCGAAGGCTACGAGGTGATCCTGGGCAACGGCGGCTCCACCGCCTTCTGGGACATCGCGACCCACGGACTGATCGAGCGGAAGTCCCAGCACCTGACCTTCGGCGAGTTCTCGTCCAAGTTCGCCAAGGCCGCGAAGCTCGCGCCGTGGCTGGACGAGCCGTCGGTGATCTCCTCCGACCCGGGGACGCACCCCGAGCCGGTCGCCGAGGCCGGCGTGGACGTGTACGCGTACACGCACAACGAGACCTCGACGGGTGTCGCGGCGCCGATCAAGCGCGTCGCCGGAGCAGACGCCGGTTCGCTCGTTCTGGTGGACGCGACCTCGGGCGCCGGCGGTCTGCCGGTCGACATCACCGAGTCCGACGTCTACTACTTCGCTCCGCAGAAGTCCTTCGCCTCCGACGGCGGCCTGTGGCTGGCCGCGTTCTCCCCGGCGGCCCTGGAGCGCGCGGCCCGCGTGCACGCCTCCGGCCGGCACATCCCGGAGTTCTTCTCGCTGCCGACGGCGATCGACAACTCGCTGAAGAACCAGACGTACAACACCCCGGCGCTGTCCACCCTGTTCCTGCTGGACCAGCAGCTGCGGTGGATGAACTCCCAGGGCGGCCTGGAGTTCACGACGGGTCGCACGGCGGCCAGCGCGCGGAACCTGTACGGCTGGGCCGAGGCCTCGAAGTACGCGAGCCCGTTCGTCCAGGACGCCTCGAAGCGTTCGGCCGTCATCGGCACGATCGACTTCTCCGACGACATCGACGCGGCCGCGGTCGCCAAGGTGCTGCGCGCGAACGGCGTCGTGGACACCGAGCCGTACCGCAAGCTCGGCCGCAACCAGCTGCGCGTCGCGATGTTCCCGGCGATCGACCCGGCGGACGTGCAGGCGCTGACCGCGTGCGTCGACTACGTGATCGAGCAGCTCTGACCCGACCGACGGGCCTGCCGGCCCACCCGCCCCGGAGCCCCCGGCGACCTCGCGTCGCCGGGGGCTCCGGCGTTCCCGGGCCGCCACCCGATGCTCCCGCCCCCTCGGGACCAAGGTCCCAAAAATAGGGGCAAAGGGTCAGTAAACGAAGGCCCCTTGAAGGCCCCCCGGCCTGCCGGTTCACCCCGGGGGACCTTCGACCACCCCCTCGCCCACCCGCCCGGGGCCCTGCAACCGGGCGCCCCGGATGTCCCTCATGTCTGGTGTGCCGGGAAACATCCCGGCCCGTTCACGAGGAGACCTCATGCGCAAGGCACTCAGCATCTCGGCGATCGTCCTCGCCTCGTCGATGGCCCTCGGCGGCACCGCGACCGCCTTCGCCGCCGACACCACCTCGCCGGCGGCCGACTCCGGTCCCACCGCCCGCCCGACGCAGACCGGTCTGAAGCTGTCGACGTCGACGGCCGGGCCCGGCGAGTCGATCTCGTTCCGGATGGAGGTGCCCGACGGCTCCACGCACCTCTCCGTCTCCTCCGAGGCCCTGCGCGACGTCAGGATGACGGACGGTCGGGGCGGCACCGCCAAGGTCGCCGACGTCAAGGAGGGCAGCTACGGCATCTCCCTGACC
This sequence comes from Streptomyces sp. NPDC057939, assembly GCF_042887545.1. Lineage (NCBI taxonomy): Bacteria > Bacillati > Actinomycetota > Actinomycetes > Kitasatosporales > Streptomycetaceae > Streptomyces > Streptomyces sp. NPDC057939. Next base: position 562 of record NZ_JBHVPG010000091.1, on the reverse strand, counting down.
GGCACCGGCCCCGACGGGACCAAGCTCCAGGCCACCGCCCGACTCGTCGTCAAGGCGGCCGCCCCGAAGCCCACCCCGGCGCCGTCCGCCCTCAGCCTGTCCGAGGACTCCGGCCGGCCCGGCGACCGGATCACCGTCACGGTCAGGACCACCGAGAAGGACGCCTCCGTCAAGTCCGCGGCCTTCACCGGCGGACAGGTCAACCTGAAGGGCGACGGCAAGGGCACCTTCACCGGCACCGCCACCGTCGCCAAGGACGTCAAGACCGGCTACTACGGCGTCGACGCCTACGCGGGCGGCAAGAAGTTCGACACCGTGAAGTTCTCCACCGAGGCCAAGACCGGCCCGGACGTGAAGCCCGTGAAGCCGGACGTCAAGCCCGTCCAGCCGCTGCGCCCGAGCGAACACCGGACCCCCAAGGGCTCCGTGAACACCGGACAGGCCCCCGCCGGCACCGACGCCGAGCCCTCCCGTGGCTGAGCGCACCCCCCTGCGCCCGGGCGGCCGCCGCCCACCGCCTGCCGCGGGCCCCCCGGCCCGGGGCCGCGCCCCGGCCCCCCCC
>NZ_JBHVPG010000090.1:0-18132 GCF_042887545.1 Streptomyces sp. NPDC057939 | reverse complement strand
GAAGAGCGCGTCCTGCTGCGGAGGAACTACCTGCTCAACCAAACAGGTCAAGCGGCGCTGGGACTCATCGGGCCACACCTTCGCGGCATCGCGGTGGAGCCTCGACCGGACACGATCGTCCTCCACTTCGCCATCACCGCACGCACTGCCGAGGTGGAAGAAGACCTCGACGACATCATCTTCGAGCTCGCAGTGTTCCTCAGCGGCGGACCCGAACAACGTTCCAAGATCACAGCCGAGGTTCATGTCGGTCGGACAGACACCACGTGGCCCGGGCGCCGCCACGCTCTGCTCTACGTCGCGAAGCCGGAAGCCGGGTGACCGAGGCCCAGGGGTTCTGACGGGACCTCGCCCAAAGCCAACGGCGCCATGAACGACATGATCCCTTGGCATTCGGGCAGGCCGACGGTACTTCGTCCGACGCGGTGACGCCGGCCCGCTCCGTAAACGCGTCCTACGCGAAGCCGGCAGCCCGCTTCCGCTCCTTCGCCGCGCTGCCCCTCCCACACCTTGGACACACTCGGCGCGGTCGGGGTCGGAGTCACCACCACCGTGCTCGGCCGCACATCCGCCGGCGTGACAGATGCGCGTAGCAGTCGACGGACCCACCCGGGCCACTTACCGCACGGACACCCGTAACACGACCAGCACCGCGCACCCGCCGACGTGACAGGTGCACGTAGCATTCGACGCCCACCGGGGCCACTTCCCACACGAACACCCGTAACACGACCACCACCACACACCCGCCGGCGTGACAGATGCACGTAGGGGTCGACGGGCCCACCCGGGCCACTTACCGCACGGACACCCGTAACACGGCCACCGCCGTGAACTCGTTGACGTGACAGGTGCGCGTGGGGGTCGACGGGCCGCAACACGGCTCGCGTCGGAACGGCTACGCGTGCGGATCCTGAGCGAGCCGGCGCCGGTACGACCTCTGTCGACAGGCCGGCGAACAGTGGCGGGCATCGGCACGCCCCGAGGTCACCTCAACACCGCAGCCCGCGCACGGCTTTCCTGAACCCTGTCCGCCGTTACGGATCCGCGTACGGGATGTGCGGCACGCCGCCGAACACAACACGTGCGTCATCAAGCGCTCCGCTCGACGGATGACCACCTGACCACAGACCACACACGGCGCCGGGTCCATCACCTCACCACGCCCCACCAGGCCCCACCACTCCGCCCCGGAAGACCGCCGGGACGACGCCGGCCGGGACAGACCCGTCACCGGATCCGGAGCCCCCGCCACGTAGCAGGTCTCACAGATCACCAGCCACCCCGACCACCACCGCCGCCTACCCAGGCTCACCGTCCCCTCGACCAAGAACCCCGCCGGCAACGGCGGCCGACCACACATCACACACAAACCCGTACGCACACCCGTCACACTCCCACCACCGCCAAGCCCCCCACCGACCACCACACTGCCAGGCGACACCACCCCAAACCACCAACCCCACCAGAACAGAGAAGCGTGACAGCCGGCCGGCCGCCGGGGAATGAACCTCCGCGCATCCCCCGGCGGCCAGCTTTCGTCAACCCGTCATCAACTTGCCCTACCAATCAGAGCTGTTGAGCCTGGGGATGCCAGCCGTCTCGCTGTCGACAACGGCACCCTCTACGTGGGCTTCGTCGATGGTGGGACGATGTGCAAGACGGTGATCTCCTGTGCCAGGCTGTCGTCGGCGGCTGGAGCGCCCTGTCGAATACCGCACTGTATTCCCAACGGCAGCGGACCGTGCATGGCGCGAGGTACCCAGTCTTTCAAGGGCTTCTGTTCTCTTCTCGGAGTGAGCCGGGCGGGCTGCGCGCGAAAGGGCCTGTGCTGGCAAAGGCGCTGGGGCGAAGCAAGGCCGGGTACCGGAGCGGTGGTCGAATTTCCGGGCGTACCCCAGGTCGCTCCCGATATCCTGGTCGGTCGACCGGTGGTCGGCAGCAAGTCGGCAGCCGTGCCGTCCTGTCCGGTCTCCCACCGGTCGGGCCGAGGCGCGCGGCCGACGTGCTGACGGGCGGGGCACAAGGAGCCAGGTGAAAGAGAACGTGCCGGAGACGGCAGCGCACAACATGGTGGACGACGGGCCGAACGGCTTGGGACCGCTGTCCGATCTGTCGGACGTTCATGACGTTGCCGAGGCGATCGCGGGCGTCCTGGGGTTGCTGTTCAACGATCACGAGCCACGCAGCGAGGACGATCAGCGCTGTGTGTTCGCCGTCGGCGCCGATCTGGAGCGCGGCGGATTCGGCGAACCGGAGCTCGACGAGGCGTTGAGAGAGACATACGCCGGCTTCCACGACCGTCCGCGCGGCCGATGGGAGGTCGAGGCCGACTACACGATGCTCGTCGAGACAGCGGCGGTCCTGGTAGCCTCGCGCCACCGCCCGGACTCGCAGATCCTCCGCCCGGCCAGCCTGGAAATACTCGTCCGCGACGAGACGCCTCACCAGGTGCGGAACGTCCCCGTGGGCCAGCGCACCGTCCACACGCTGCCGACTGCCGACGGCGAGTACACCGTCACAGTGGGTCCACCCTCAGCCGTGTTGATGCTGCGCCTGGCGCTGCGCCGCAGCGGTTTCGATCAGCTCGCGGTCCTGGATCGGCAGCGCCTCTTCGCGTACCTGATCTCCCAGGAGCGCCGCCAGGGTCTCGCCGACGGCACGGTGGCCAGGGTTGCGGTACTGCGGCTGCTGCGGGAGATGGCCGATCCGACGTTGCTCTCCCTGTCTCTCTCCGGATCCCGTGCCACTGATCCGGCTGCTCTCGAACGGCTGGCGACGGCCTTCCGCGTGCAGCTCGCCTACGAGGGCGACGTGGTTCTGGCACCCCTCCTGGACGTCGACCACTTGGAGGAGCCGCCCTCGCAGCCCCGATTCTTCCGCCAGCTGCACCTCCGTGCGGGTGAGTTCGTCGAGGCCATCGGTCAGGGTACCGACCCCGGCCACAACGGAGACCGCCTGCTGGGGCGGCCGACCCTGCAACACGATGAGGAACTCTCGCTCCGGTACCTTCGGGCAGTCGCCACACGTGACCCCTTCTCGGCGTTCATGGGCTACTACCAAGTGCTGGAGCACTCCATGGAGAACGCCTGGTTCGAGCGCCTGCAGCAGCGCGCCGTAGCCCACGGCGGTACGCTCGACCGGCCCAAGGACGATATCCGATCGGCTGCCTCGAAGGACGTTGCGCAGTTGCTCGGCGTGAAGGTGGACGCCATCAGGTTCACGGAGCGTCGGGGACTGCTCGCCGTGTTGGAGACCTACCTGGACCCCGCCGGCCTGGTGTCTGACCTCTCCCAGCTCCATGGCGCACGGGACCGCTTCTCCCTCTCCCAGCCCTCCTTCGTGGCCGCGCCGCTGCTCGACTTCTCCCTCGTGCCCAACACCGCTGGCGACGTGCCGCTGATCGCTCAGGCAACCGAACGTATATACGCCGTGAGGTGCGCGGTCACCCACAGCAAGGAGTCCGGTGACCGCTACAACCCGTACATCCACGACCTCGACCTGGGCCGCGAGGTCCCGCTGGTCAGGGTCGTCGCGGAACACGTCATGATCCCGGTCGGCGAGCGGATTTGAAACACGCGGTCCGGGGATCGGATCACTCCACTGGCGTGGCCCGTAGTTCGCCTGCTCGGTACAGGCACCAGGGAAGGGACGCGATGTCGTGGTCGCCCTCATGGCGTCGGTGCAGCCGAGTACGGAGGGTGGCAAGGTCCGCGTTCAGCCAGCAGACCCGCAACGGGATGCCGAGGGCGGCCTGGAAGGCGTCGCGGTCGCCCGCGATCTCGGCGACGCCAGCCAAGACGAGGTGCCGGGCGACTTCCGGCAGCTGCGGGGCCCACGCGGTCACCACGGCAGCCGCGTGAACCTCACCGGGTGGCGGAACACGCCGCCGTGGTCGACGGAGCGGTCCGCGCTGTTCTCCGCCACCAGGTCGGGGCGCACCACCGTCACATTGAGGACGTCACGGCGCCCCCAGGCGGCGGCGAACCGGGCTCCGGCCCGCGGGTGGCCGGGGTCGGCCGGGGTCAGGTGCTCGGCGATCTGGCGGGCCTGGTCCGGGCGCAGGGTCACCGTGCGGCCGACCGTCCGCAGCCGGGCCGCCGTGTCGTGGCGGCTGAGGACCAGCAGCTGAGGGCGGGCGAGAGTACCGGTGATCGCGTCGATGATCGCCTCGGTGGTGTCCCGCCTGCACTGGTGAAGTGGCGGTATTGCGTACCTGCGCAATTCCTCCTGCTTGTGGTCAAGCACAGCTTGCCCTGCCTGCAGCGAGAGCACGTCCTTGGAGGGCTTCGGTGCTCCTCGCGGGCTACGGCCCCGTCGAGTCGCCGCGGCCAGGACCTAGGGTTCGGGAGACCGGCCCCGGTACGTTCAGGCGCGGCCACTCGACGGCCTTCAGCATCCCGGTCCGGTGCCGGCCGCGCACAGTTGAGCGTCACAAGCCTGCGAGGGCGAGTAGCTGGTGCATCCCTGTGGTTGGCAGGTTCGGGTTTGCGGCTGCAGTGGCCGCGACGGATTCCGACGGATCAGAAAGCAGCCGCGTCAGGTCCTCAACCGGAAGTCGGGGATGGGTCGCGATGGTGCGGCGCACCATGTGGTCGGGGTCAGCCGCTAGCCGGCGCGCGAGTTTCACGGGCAGGTCGGGGTCCCGCGGGGCCAGCTGCCTCATTCTGGGGTCGGGGGCTGTGGCCAGGCGCCGGAGTACACCAAGTCCCCACGACCACGTTCCCGTCGCCGACCGCGCGCACGTTCCGCCGATGCACCCTGCTGCGCACCAGTGGCCCGGGCCAGTACGAGACCACCCTGCCCAGCGGCACCGTCATCACCCACTACATCGACGGCCGCACGCAGCACTTCGAACTCACCGACATCCGCCTCGACGACGGCACCTATGCCGCCGAGCCCACCAGCTGACCCACTGGTGGTCGTACGAGAACCAGCCACCGCTGGCGCGCGACCACTTCTCTTCCCTCGACTCGTCCACGAAAATGATCAGCATCTATCAGAAGGGGGCCGTCATGCCCGCACCCGGTGAAGGAATTTCCATCACGCACGAGTTGGAGCCGCACGACTTGTCGAATCGCGAAACGGCCGCTTACGAGGCCGCGATCGAGGCGGTGAACGGGGCGGTCGGCGCCTACAGCGCGCTCATCGCCGCCGAGGAGGCCAAGCCCGTTCCGGACCAGGGCGTCATCGAGGCCGCGCTCACCGAGCAGACCCGGCTCGCCCGAGAGCGGGAAGGGCTGCGACCCGACGACCACGCGCAGATCGCGGAGGCGCGGGTGCGTTACGCCGACCTCGCCCGCGAGGTCCGGGAGCGCGTCGCGTGATCGACCCTCAGGAAGTTGAGCGGCACCGGTTACCGGAGGCCGAGAACCAGCGCATCTTCCGCGAGCGGATCGTCCCGCAGTTGTTGGAAGGGCGTGAGCCGCAGGAGACCCCGACGGTGGTCTTCCTCGTCGGGCAGCCCGGGGCCGGCAAGAGCCGCGTGACCAAGATGGTCGAGGCCGTACTGAACCGGCACGGCGGGTTCGTGGACGTCGACAGCGACCCTCCTTCGTCGTTGCGCCCACCGGGAAATTGCCGGGCGGGTACGGCAGGAACGGATTGCGAGTACGGGCCCGACGCCCGGCATCGCCCAGCCCCGGGCGAAGGCCCGCCCGCCCGGGAGCCCCGGCGCGATGTGCGACTACGGAGCGGGAGTGAACTCCACGTCCGTACCGCCACAGCCAGCCGCGATGTCCAGCAGCCGGTCCCGCTCCAGCTCATCCACCGCCAGACCCCAGCGCAGCTTCGTCGCGGTCCACTCCGCGCCGTACCGGCACAACACCTCGTCCGAGCCCGACGGCGGCAGCCACTCCGCCGGATCCTGATCGGACTTGCTGCGGTTCGATCGGGCCGTCACCGCCACCAGCGAGGCCGGCTGTCCCTGGTCGTTCGCGTACGCCTCCCGGCGGGCCGCGGTCCACGAACCGGCGCCCGAATCCCAGGCCTCGGCCAGCGGCACCATGTGGTCGATGTCCAACGCCCCTGCCGACGTCACCTCCCGATCGTCGTAGTACGACCACCACACCCCGCCCGTCAACGTGCAGCCGGGCCCGATCCGCGGGTACTCGATCGCCTCGGCCAGTAGCACCTCCTGCCGGGTGTTGCAGCCATCCGACGGCAGAGCGCCGGAGTTCCAGTGCCGGAAGCTGGTGCGCTGGTAGCCGGTCCGGTCCTCGACCGCGAGTTGGAGCGCGGACACCGCAACGCCGATCGGCACGATCTGCGGCACGACGGCAGGCACCGCTTCGGCGGCCTGGGCACTGGTGACGGGCAGGGACAGGGCGAGGACCGCGGCGGCAGCGGTCGCGGTCGCGGCCCACTTCATGATCATCATGGGGTGGTTGTACCGGCCCACGCCACATCAGCAACAGTCCCGCCTTGCGGGGTTCACCCTGCCGGGGCACCAGGTTCACCGCCGAAACGCCACTGCACGAAGGAATCCTGGAGGCGCGCCCCATCGCAGGGCCCCGACAAAGACGTCGGATCGGCTGCGACTTCCGGAGCAAACGAGCCACCATGGTCAACCGGGCCATCGGAACAACGCCGCGACCACCTCCACCCCCGCGCAGCTCACCGCCCTCGCCGAACTCGGTATCCACTGGGCGTGACACGACAGCGCGCTCGACCCGCTGACGAGCCGGATGCGGGAGAAGCACGCGTTGGCGATGGTGACAGTTCCGGCCCTGGATGAGGGCCGGAAGCGCCCTACTCGACGACGACGTCGTTGCAGGGCTTCGCCGGCGGGGCCACCGCGCTGCGAGCATCGCGCCAGCGGGCCACCTCGCCCTCGACGCCGTCCTTGGCGAGCGCGCTGTAGCCGGCCCACGGGCGCGGGTCGTTGTCGTCCATGTCGGTAAGGCCCACGACGTACTGGTGGCCCGGCTCGAGAACGACGTGCAGCGGGTCATCGTGTACCGGCTCGCCCTTCGGGGTGACGCCCTGCGTCACGGTGAACGATTCGGGCACGGTGCCTTGCAGCGCCCGCAGGAGACGTACCTCGCTCGACCGGTAGGCGCTCCCCGATTCCTCCCACGATCTGGTGGTCCGTACGGCCTCCACCACGGCCAGGCGCTCGAACTCGTCGGCGACGACCGCGTCCTTCGACAGATCCACGTCGCACACCGCGTGGCTCGTGTTCTCCGCACTGGCCAGCGCGTACCAGCCGCCGCCGGCGAGGAACACCCCGGACGCGATCCCGGCCACCATCCACACACGAGCACTCATCATTAGCCCCACAGCCGCTTGTAGTTGGCCTTGTCGACGCCCTGAGGCACGTCGTAGGTGTCCTGGACGGTCGGCCACATCAGCGACTCGGTGGTCGCCTTCGCCTTGTGGCAGAGACCGAGCGCGTGCCCGAGCTCGTGGGCGACGACGCTGCGACGCTTCTTCGGCGCGTAGTCCTTCATCCGCGCCTTGTTGATGCTGATGTAGTCCGTCCACCCCGGGGCCGCCTTGTACTTCCAGATCGCGGCGGCCGCCTCCTTCGGGTCGTTGAACTCCTCGAAGTCCAGGTCGTTGACCGTGTCCGCCGTGTCCGCGACGATCTTGATCCTCGAGCCGGAGTACCGCCACGCGGAGATCGCGTGGTTGATCTCCGTGAGGTACGCGGCCGAGTCCGTGTACCGGATCTCGCCCGCGTCCACGGAGCTGAACGACGTGGACTCGGACTCGCCCTTGAGGCACGGCGCCGGATCCACGGCGTGCGCCGGGCCGGGCGCGAGAAGCAGCAGCGCGGCGGCGGCCGAGAACGCGGAGAGAGGACGCTTCACCCTGTCCACGGTAGGGGCTCCGTACGCGGGGACAATCGTTTCAGCGCCGGGGCCGGGAAGACAGTTTGTCTTCCGGGCCCCGGCATCGACGCCTACGGTCCGGGCGGGCCCTCCTCCAGAGCATCACGCTTCACCTCGGTGTCGCACTGCCACACCAGCTCCACTCGGCGTACCCCTCCGCGGCCGCCTGCCCCCGCGAGACGAACAGACCTCTCCCCTCGGCTATCGCGAGGAAAGAACCCGCCCAGTGCCAACGCCGCGCCCATTCACACCCCGACCAGCGTCAACACCCCAAAGACTCAATGGCGAAGGCGGTGGCGAGGGAGGCGGACTCCCAGGGTGATCCCATGGGAGGTGGCGCCGGCCGCGTGTGCCGTCCCGGGGGCGGCCTCACGCCCCGTACTGCTCCTTCATGTGCGCCTCCAGCCGGGCGTTGAGCGCCGCCTGGTCGGCCGCGGCCTCCTCGTGGGTCAGGGTGAGCCGGGGAGCCCAGCCCCCCGCGCACACGTCGATGAACTCGGGCAGGGTGACGATCATCATCTCCAGCATCGCGGGCCGGTAGCCAGGGGGGAAGGCGAGCTCGAACTCCTGCCACCAGTCCACCTCCTGTCGGGAGTTCATGGCCCGGCCCGGCTTGACCTCGGTGTCCACGTGCCTGAAGCCGAGCGCCCGGTAGGCCCGCAGCACGGCCGCCTGCGAGGGCAGAGCGTGCACCTCGACCTCGTCGAGGTCCCCACGGTCCACGGCGTTGTCGATCGCGAGCTCGGTACGGACCGCGCTGTACGCGCCCTTGAGCCGCTCCCCGTCGGAGTGGGTGAGCGGCATGCCCAGCGGCAGCCGGAAGGCGAACGCGTGGGTGCGGACTTCCCCGGCGGCCAACGTGAAGGGCGCACCGAACTCCCGGGCCTCCATCACATGCAGGTAGCGGGCCTCGGCCCCGTGGTTCTCGAAGCGGACCACCAACTCGGCCTGGAAACGCTCGATCTCCACGTCCACGGCGCCGCCCCGGACGGTGACCGTGCCGGACAGCTCCTGACCGGGCTGGACCTGGTGCTCGTCGAGCACGGTCTCGACCTCGGGTGCGTTGACCCCCAGCGCACTGAGGAACCTGCGGAACGCCATGCGGCATACCCCCCTGAGAGAAGGCCGGAACCGGCCTTGATGATGATCGCGGACCCAAGCTATCCGGCCGGCTTCCGGCCGGACAGTGCCGGACCGGACGGACACACCGGCCCCCGCCGCCGGACCCTCAGGCTGACGGGTTCCCGTCCAGGAAGCGGGCAATGAGGGTAATACCCACTCGAGGGCGTCGAGCCACGGTGCGAACAAGGCCCGTGATCACAAGGCTCGGTGAAGATGCCGCCCGGTGCGGCTCCAGCGCCTCCCACTGCTCGTCCGTGAGATCTCCCCGCGCCGCGTGCTGATGGGCGCGGCAGACCATGGAGTCGACGCCGCCTGCAGTCCCTGGCCGACGCGAAGGGTGCCCGGCGGAACAGGTCGTACACCCGGCCCCACGGCCCGTACTCGACGTGCTCATATATCAGGCGAATCCTTACGTGAGGGTCGCAGCGAGAAGGCAATCCGTTGGGGCGGACGCCGGAAGAAAGTCGCGTGACCGTACTGACGGCACCGGCAACACTGACGCCATGACCCTCGATCGTGAAGATCTTCAGGCCGGCTGGAACCAGACCCGCGGCCATCTCGATGCCGCCCGGGCCCATCTCGCGGGTCTGCAGGGCCTCGATCTCTCAGCGACGCTGGAGTTCCTGGAGCACAACGAGCTGGGACTCGCCTTCGACTGCCTGACAGACCTCGGCGACGACCTCAACCTGCCGCTCAGCTTCTGGCAGCACTTGGACCGAGCAGCTCGCGAGATGCGGCTCTACGGCGACGCACTACACAAGCCTCACCTCACGGCCGCCGACCTCTGCCGCCGTCACCTCGCCGCCGCCTCCGAACAGGAGTGACCCGCCAACCCGGTGAACCTTCCCGGTCACAGCACTAGGCCGCATGCAGGAGCCCAGCTCGCTATGGATCCGCCGCCTGTTCGATCCGCCTTCGAAGGGCATCCACACCTGGAGCCGCTCGCCGCCGCCCACAGGGCGTCGTACCCACGGAATCGTCACCCGGTCCCCCTCCGCTCCGTGTTTTTGCACCTTTGATCACGATAGAACGCCGATCGCTCCGCTTGTCGGCCAACCAGACAAGTCAAGGACGAGATGCCGGTTGTGCAGGAGGTCTCGGATGCCGAACCCGGGCCAACGGATCAGACGGCCACCGGCTCCGGGTGCAGGGCGATTCCCGTGGCCGCGTAGACGCTGGCGGCCATCGCCTCCAAGGCGGCCCGGAACCCTGACGCGGTGGCTTGATCCTGGGCTGTGAGGGTTAGGGTGCGGCGGGTCGAGCAGTGCACGCCGCGGGTCACCTCCGTGCCGGGCTGGTAGCCGCATGCCTCCAGCAGCCAACCCGCGCTGACCCGCCAGGCCTGCGCAGACGTGCGGTAGACGGGAGCACCCTGGCCGCCCAGGTTGCGGGCCGCCTGGTCGTCGGTGACGGTGGGGTTGAGGAAGCAGGAGCCGGCCTGCCGGTGGTCGTGACCGGTCTCCGGCAGGAGCAGCCCTCGCGCGGCGCGGTCGTGCAGCACGGCGGCCGCCGCTTCGGCGAGCGGGGGCCTGCTGCCCAGCGGGGCCCGGAGTGCTGAGGCAAGGTGCTGGTAGGTGACGGGGGCCGCCGCGGTGGAGGGGGTCAGGTGGAGGGTGAGGGAGAGGATCGTCCACAGGCCGGGCTGCTGCTTGAACCTGCTGGTGCGGTAGCCGAATCCGCACTCGGCGGTGGGGACCCGGGCGGTGCGGCCGGTGGTCCAGTCGTGGACGGTGACGGCAACGAACCGGTCTCCTGCCCGTACGCTCCGGCGTTCTGGACCGGCGCTGCCCCGGCGGTGCCGGGGATCCCGCCGAGGTACTCGATACCGGACAGGCCTTCGGCGATGGTGTGGGCGACGAGTTCCGTGAGCGGGTGCCCTGCGGCGACGGTGACTTAGACCTGCCCGTCGGCACGGTGGCGGGTTCGGATACCGCGCGTGGCCATGTGGATGACCGGCCGGGTGGTGCCCTGGTCGGGGGCGAGGGTGTTGCTGCCGCCGCCGAGGGTGAACGGCCGCTCGGTGTGTGCGGCGGCGGTGCAGGCGAGGTCGGGCCAGTCTGCGTCGTGGGTGTGGCTGAGCCAGAGCGGCGCGGGGCCGCCCAGGCGCAGCGTGGTGTGGTCGGACAGCTGGTGCTGTCCCATGGAGGCCTCCCTGGTGTCAGGTGGCGGTGATGGTCTTGAGGGCGAGGGCACGCAGGGGGGCGATCTTCTTGCGGGCTTCGCCGTGGTAGACGGCGTTCGTCAGGACGGTCAGGTAGCGGCCCGCGTCGGGGTTGAGGTAGAGGCTGGTGCCGGTGAAGCCGTGGTGGTAGGCCACGTTGCCGGGGGCGCAGATCCAGGACAGGCCGCGGTCGAGTCCGGTCTCGATCGGCGCGACCGGGATCATGGAGGCGCGGAGCCAGCCGTGCAGGCGGCTGGCGGGGTCGATGAGGTACTCGGCGTAGCGGGCGAGGTCGCGGGCGGTGGAGAAGACGCCCGCGTGGCCGGCGACGCCCCCGAGGAGGGCGGCGTTGTCGTCGTGGGCCTGTCCCCAGATCCGGGGGGCGCCGGGAATCCGCTGCTCGGTGGGGGCGACCTGCGGGGTACGGGCGACTGGCCCGTACGTGGTGCCGGTCATGCCGAGGTCGTCCCACAGCGCGCGGCCGAGTTCGTCGAGGGGGCGCTGGTGGGCGTGGGCGATGGCCAGGCCGAGGAGGATGTAGCCGCGGTTAATGTACCGGTGTGCGCCGGGTTCGGCTTCGAGGGGCTCCCGGCACAGGAGTTCGTGGAGCGGCTGGTCGGTGCCGCGGTAGTGGTCGAGGCGGGTGGAGGCCTTCAGGCCGGCGGTGTGGGTGAGGAGCTGCTCGATCGTGGCCTCGCCGCTGGGCGCGGGGCCGTCGATCGTGGGCAGGAAGTCGCGCACCGGGGCGGTCCGGACCAGGGCTCCGCTGTCGAGGGCCTGGCAGGTGAGAGGCCAGGTGGCGACGACCTTCGTCAGGGACGCGATGTCGTAGACGGTGTCCGGGCCGGGGGTTGTGTCGCCGAGTTCTTCGGCGACGTGGCCGGCCTTGAGGAAGCGCGGGGGCTCGCCAAGGGTGCCCAGGGCGATGACGCCGCCGGGGGTGGCGCCGTCGGCGACTGCCTGGTCGAGGGCTTCGGCGAGGCGGGTGGTGTCGGCGGACGTGAACGGTGCGAGCTGCGTCATCGGCGGGCCTCCGCGGCGGTGGGGGTGATGTCGGCACCCAGCGCGGCCAGGTTGGGCAGAAGGCGTCCGTAGCCGCGCGCGAGGTGGTACATGCCGCCGATCGTAGAGGTGCCGTCGGCCACCAGGGCGGCAATCACGAGGGCGGTCACCGCCCGGATGTCCGCCGCCTGCACGTCAGCGGCCCGTAGCCGGGCCGGACCGTGGATGCGGATGTCCTGGCCGTCGGCGGTGATGTCGGCGCCGAAGGCCCGCAGGGGTGCGTCGTGCGTGTCGCGCCTGGGGTAGACGGCTTCGAAGACGTGGCTGGTGCCGACTGCCTGGGTGAGCAGGGCTGCGAGTTGCGGGGCGGTGTCGGTGGGCAGGGCGGGGTGCGGGCCGGTGCGGGCCCGCACGGCTCGAAGCCCGTCCTCGCCGACGGTGCCACGGATGCCGCCGTCGTGGGAGGTGAGGTCGAGGCCTGCATCGGCGAGGACCTGGCGCTGGGCTTCGGGGAGTTCGGGCAGGTTAATGCCGTCGAGGTCGATGGAGCCGCCGGTCGCGGCGGTCGCCATGATCATGGTGGCGGCCTCGATCCGGTCTCCGGCCACCGTGAACCGGCCGCCGGGGATGCTGTCGGCGCCGTGAACGTGGAGGCCTTCGTCGTCGAAGGCGGCCCGTACGCCACGCTCGGCGAGGAAGCGGATGGTTTCGGTCACCTCCGGCTCGACGCTCGGGCTGGTGATCAGGCACTCCCCCGGGGCGCGGGCGGCCAGGAGCAGTGCGGTGACGGTGGCGCCGAGGGAGGGGCCGTAGGGGGTGGCGACGTCGACGCGGAACGGTCGCCGCTCGTGGCCGTCCGGGAGAGCGGCGTGGATGGTGCGGCCGTGCTCATCGACGGCGACTTCGGCGCCGGCGGCTTCCATGGCGGCGAGGTGACGGTCGATCAGACGCGGGCAGAAGGCGTCCCCACCCCGGACGGGGAAGGTCACGGATCCGGCGCGGGCGAGGACGGCGGCGGCCAGGACCACAGTGGTGCGGACCTTCGCGCCGAGGTCGTGATGGATGACCGGCCGCAAGCGCGGTGTGGGGACGACGTGGAAGGTGCCGTCGCCGGGTGCGTGGGTGTGGGTGAGGATCTGGGCGCTGACGCCGGTGTCGAGGATCGCGGGCGCCTGGTGCAGGACGAGTTCGGTGTCGGCCAGGAGGGCGGCGGCGTACAGGTGCAGGGCGATGTTCTTGCTGCCCTGGACCCGGATGCGGCCGGTGAGGCGGTGGCCGCCGGTGATCTGGATGAGCTGCTGGTCGGCCGCCCGGGTGCCGAGCGGTGTAGTGGTCATGGTGGTCACCGGACCCGGGAGCCGGCGGGCATGAAGCCGCCGAGTTGGGTGCGCGGATAGATGACAGTGCCGGGGCCGATCAGCGTTCCGGGGCACAGGACGGTTCCGGCGCACAGGGTGACGCCGTCGCCGATGACCGCGCCGAACTTCGTCTGCCCGGTGCCGTACTTGCGGCCGCCGAGGGCGACGGTGATCTCCCTCGTCGCGGGCTCGGTGACCGGGCCCTCGCCGGCGATCAGGCCGGTGGTGGAGGAGAACGCGCCGAAGTTCACGCCGGAACCGACGACCGAGTCGCCGACGAAGCAGGCATGCTTGGCGAACACGGCCTCACCGAGGAGGCTGCGGGTGATCTCGGCGCCGATCCCGACCTGGGTGCGCGGGCCGACCACGACGTGGTCGCGGACGTACGCCCCGGCGGCGATGACCGCGCCCTCGCAGACCAGTACCGGGCCCACGACCCGGGCCCCGGCCTCAATGCGCGCGCCGGGCTGGACTATGACCGTGCCCGTGACGTGCGCGCCCGCCTCGATCACGCCTCCCCCGGTCAGGGAGTGCAGGTCGGGGTGGTCGAGGTCTTCGGTGAGGGTGGGCTTGATGTCGAAGACGCTGGCGCAGCGGCCCAGCAGGCCGGTGACGTAAACGCCGAGCTGCTCGTGGCGGAGGTAGTAGGTGGGGGTGAGTTCGTCGGCAACGGTCTCGGGCTCCTGGGCGGGCGTGAGCAGGGTGGGGCTCATGGCGGCTCCTGTGCCGGGTGGCCGGTGGAATGGCTCCAGGAAACCGCCACTGTCCTAGGACTGGGCAGGCTCACAAGGGGGGGCTCACAACTCACAAACGGGCAGCAGCCCGTGTGCCGCAGGCCTACCCTGCTGCTTCCGGCTCGGGCACGCTCCGCCGAAGGCCGGGTCTTCGTGAAGGAGGTGCCCGTGATGGCTCCGACCCCTCGCCGGGCCAAGCCGCCCAACCTCGCCCTGGAGCGTCTGCTCACCGTCAGCGGCATGAGCCACCACGCGCTGGCCCGCCGGGTCAACGACCTCGCTGGTCAGGCCGGGCTGCACGTGGCCTACACCCATACGAGTGTCGTGAACTGGACCCGCCGGGGCATGGCCCCCAAGGCACCAGTGCCCGCTCTGATCGCGCGTGCGCTGGGCGAACGGCTCGGCCGGCCGGTCGACGACGCCGAGATCGGCATGAAGACGGTGCGCGATAACACGGCGGAACTCGGGTTGGATTTCCCGCGGGACACCACCGAGGCAGTCCGTCACGCCGTTCATTTCTGGAGCACCGTGGAACACCTGGACCGCCAAGCCTTCCTGAACAAGGCATTCGCCATGGCGCGTACGCCACCCCCGTCACCCGCTGGCTCGGCGTACCGACCGACCCCGGCGCCGAACACCACGGCAGCGGCCGGGTCGGCCACCAGGACCTCGCGAGCTGTGGCAAGCCGCCGACGAAGCGCAGCGGTGGGACTCGAAGTACGGTGGCGGGACCTGGCGGGCCTCCTCGGTCACCCACTGCCTCACCCGCCGGGCCGTCCCGCTCCTGCACGGCTCCTACACCAACGAGGTCGGCCGGGGCCTGTTATCGGTCACCGCCGAACTCGCCCGCGTCGCCGGGTGGAGCGCGGTGGACACCGGGCACCACGACGTCGCCCAGCAGCACTTCATCCAGGCACTACGGATGGCCAAGGCCGGCGGCGCCGTGGACATCGGCTGCCACATCATGTCGAACATGGCCCTCCAGGCCTTGCTGCGCGGCTACCACGAGGAAGCCATCGACATGGTCCAGGGCGCCTACGAACGCGCCCGAGGCCGCGCCGGCCACCGGGTCCTGGGGTTCGCCAAACTCATCGAGGCCCGCGCCCACGCCAAAGCGAACGACGCACGGGCTGCGTCCGCCGCGATCGCCGCCTCCGAGCGCTGCCTCGAAGTAGCGGACCGGGACGCCGACGAGCCGGCCTGGATCCGGTACTTCACCCACACCCGGCTCGCCTCCGACGCCGTCGAAGTCCACCGCGACCTGCGCAACCCGGCCGCTGCCTGGCGGTGGAACGCCCGGGCCGACGCCATGAACCCGGACAGCTTCGCCCGCTCGGTCGGCCTGCGCCTGACGGTCCTGGCAACCACCCACCTCCAGGAACACGACCTCGACCAAGGCCTCGCCGCCGGGCACCGAGCCATCGACATCCTCGGCCGCGTCGCCTCCGCCCGTGCCCGCGACTACGTCGCCGACATCACCACGACCATCACCCCCTGGCACCGCGAGAAGCCCGTCGCCGACTTCCTCCACCGCGCCCACACCGAACTCGCGGCCGTCTCCTGAAACGCCACTGGGGCACCGCTCGGCGGTGCCCCATCGCAATGCATCACGTGCCCGGCTCTGGGCGGGCCACGCCGCGCATCAGCTGTGCCGGGGGGCGTCCACGGAGCCCCCTTACCAAGAGACCATCTCATTTGGCGAGTCTGCGCTAGCAGATGAGAGTGCAGGCGATGCTGGTGAAGGCCAGGAAGTGGTCGCCGCCGGCGGAGCAGGTGGACACGACAGCGGCGCGCCCGGGTTCCGGCCGCGCCGCTGTCGAGCTGTGGTCAGCCCTCGGGGGAGCCCCCCGGGTCAGTGGAGCTTGTTGACGGCGGTCTTCGTCGTAGTACGGAAGGCGGTCAGCGGGGCGTCCTCGAGGTCGCCCATCTGGCCCCAGCGGACGACGGTGACGGTGCGGCCGTCGCGGCCGACGGAGAACAGGTGGATGTCGGAGATGCCGATCTGCGGGTCGGCGGTGTCCAGGCTGTAGACCCAAGCGCCCTCCTCGACGGCGAGCTTGCCGTGGGAGGCGCTGACGGCCTGCAGGCCCGGGTTCTGCCGCTCCAGCAGGGGGCCGCAGCCGGCGAGGGCCCCGCGGAGGGTGTCGACCAGCTTCACGGCGTCGGCCTCGGTACGGGCGACGGTGGTGACCTGGACGCCGTTGGTGTCGAGCTCGGTGCTGAACTCGCGGTAGCGGGTGTTCTGCGCCGGGATCTTGTACGGAGCGCAGAGGACGCCGCCGTTCTCCGGGACGCCGGTGAAGACCTGGGTGGCGGTCCACTGCGTCGACGACGGCGGCATCTGGGAGGCGGCGAGGAAGGCGGGCTGGGCAGCGGCCTGCGCCGGGGCCGTGGCGAGGGCCGCGAGGCCCAGTGCGGCAGCGGCTGCGGTGGCGAGTGCGGTGCGGAGCTTGTTCATGGTGGTGGATCCCCCGTCGGGTCGTTCGTTCGATCAGTGCTCAACCAGCCTGCGGCCGGCGCCCGCCGACTGCAACGATCACGCGCCCATCAGCCGTCCCGAAACCATTCCACCCCAGCTGACCTGCAAGAACGTGAAGGATGGGACGCAGGGTCGAGGGGGGGTGGAATGCCGAAGAACGCCGCCGAGGAGTTCGCGGGGCTCGCGCGCACACTGAAGGCGCGGAACGGGAGGAGTTACGAGGCGCTGGGGCGGCGGCCGAGCGTCAACGCGTCCACCCTCCACCGCCACTGCTCGGGAGCGACCGTCCCGGAGGAGCTCGCCGTGGTCGACCGCCTCGCCCTGCTGTGCGGGGCGGAAGAGGAGGAACGGCGGGCACTGGAGGCGGCCTGGACGGAGGCGCACCGGGCCCTCCGCCGAGGGGCCTCGCCCGCGCCCACGCCTATGCCGGCCGTGTCGGCCGCGACGGAATGGAACCCGGAACCGTCCGCGCCGGAACCGGGCCCCGGCCCCGCCCCGGACCCGGCCGCGCCCGACCCGTCCGCCGCGGATCCGTCCGTGCCGGAGGTGCCCCGCGCCCGCCCCCGTCGTGGCGCCCCCGAGCAGCACTGGTGGTCATGGACATCACCGGCGGGGACTAGGACACCGTCCGGGCCGTCATGGCCGCGCTGGAGGAGCGGTGGGCCACATCAGGTGTGGGCCCGGTGCGCCGGGATCCCGGCGAGCCCGGCGTCCGGGCCCGGATCTACGCAGACGGCCTGCGCCCGGGACGGCACATCCCGTGAGTGGAGCCTGGGCATGCCCTTCGCGAAGGGCATGCCCGGGCTCGCCTCAGGCTTGCCCGGCAGCCGGCTCCCACAGCGAGTGGGCACGGCCGGTGCCGTCGCAGCGGAAGCACCGACCGCCCCCGGGCACGCTGCGGGCCGCGACGGTGTCGACGGCGCGGCGCAGGATCCGGGTGAGGCCGTCGACGTGGGCCCGGTGCAGGGCGATTTCGTGGCGCTTGCCGACCATGACCTCCAGCGCGACTCCGGGCCCGGCGTAACCCAGTTCCGCGGTGACGCGGTGGGTGACTGTGCGGATGAGGTCGTGGAGGTGGCCCATCGTCTCCATCCCGGACAGCTCCACCCTCGCGGTGAACAGGACGGCGTCCGGCTCGGTGAGGGCCAGCAGCGCCTCCGGTCGCTCGAACGGTACGAGGGGGCCTACCGGGTCGCGGTGTGCGGCGTGAAGGCGCGCCAGGGCCAGCCACATGTCGCCCGCATGGCTCTGCCCGAGCACGGCCGGGCTCTCTTGCTTGTTTCGTGTCATGACTCCGGTCTACGGCCGGCGAGGAGGCATCGGACCGCTTCGCTCGCCGTCACTTCGACCGGCGGCAACCGTAACGATGTCACCCAGCTGATACCACTCCTCGAAGCCGTGCCGCCCGTGCGGGACAAGCGCGGCCGACCACGGCGCCGAC
>NZ_JBHVPG010000089.1:0-18391 GCF_042887545.1 Streptomyces sp. NPDC057939 | reverse complement strand
GCCCGACACCCCGGACAGGGGTGTCGGGCCGCGCCGTCGTGACGGGCCTGTCAATGGCTCTGCGGCCAGAGTCACCCGGCCTCAATAGGGGAGTGGGCGCCAAGCTTCCGTGGGGCCGGTGCAAAGGAACCCCGCATGCAGGACCGGCTGATGCCCCTTCTCGCTTTGGGTCGGGTCCTGTGTCATGTGCGCCAAGGGGCCGACCGGACCAGGAGCCAAGGCGATGAGGAGGACGGCGAGGGCTATGCCAAGGACGACGGCGATGGTGAGTATCGCTTGATTCCGGCTCTCTGTGCCGCGATCCATCCGAGCCGGTTCATGAGGTCCGCGTCTGCCTGAGGCGCACGATCGCGATTCCGACCGCAGGGCCCACCAGAACCGCCGCGGCGGTACCGAGGGCGGTTGCGGGTGCCGCACCGGTCAGGAGCATCACGGCTGCGATGACCGTGAAGAGGGCCGCAAAGGCAAGAATGAAGCTGCTCCATGGACGAGAGGATCGGGCGGCACTGGTTTCGTCGGACCCGCTGCTCCTCATGTGCTCGAGCGGGTCGCTGGAGACGTATTGGCCGTCATGCGCCTCGCCCGAGCCGGTGAGGTGAACGGCGGGTGGTCGGACCATGTGCCGGTGTGATGTCCGATCTCCTCCAAGGCCGACTTGCCGATCAGGGTTGGTTGGAGTCCTGGGGGTGGCGGCCGGGGCCGAGGGGAGAGCCGGCCAAGGGTGTGGGGGAGAGGTCGGCGGATTCTTCTCCGGCTTCCAGGAGGGTGTCGGCGGCTCCGACGATCAGTGGGTCTGGTTCGCCGACAGCCTCGGGGTCCTTGCGGTCGTAGTCGATACGGTCGAGGAGGCTACGCATCGCTTCCAGCCGGCCTCGCCGTTTGTCGTTGCTCTTGACGACGGTCCAGGGTGCGCGCTCGGTGTCGGTCGCGCGGAACATGTCGACCTTGGCGCTGGTGTACGAGTCCCACAGGTCCAGGGAGGCGAGGTCGGTGGGGGAGAGTTTCCACTGGCGGACCGGGTCGACCTGGCGGATCGCGAAGCGGGTGCGCTGTTCGGCGCGCGAGACGGAGAACCAGAACTTCACGAGCAGGATGCCGTCGGCCACCAGCATGTCCTCGAAGGCGGGGCACTGGCGCAGGAAGAGTTCGTACTGCTCATCGGTGCAAAACCCCATCACTCGCTCGACGCCGGCCCGGTTGTACCAGGAGCGGTCGAAGAAGACGATCTCCCCGGCCGTCGGCAGATGGGATGCGTAGCGTTGGAAGTACCACTGCCCCGCCTCCCGCTCGGTCGGCTTGTCCAGGGCGATGATCCGGGCCCCGCGCGGGTTGAGACGCTCGGTGAACCGCTGGATGGTGCCGCCCTTGCCGGCGGCGTCCCGACCCTCGCAGATCACCACCATCCGTGCCCCGGATTCCTTCACCCAGCGCTGCAGCTTCAACATCTCGATCTGCAGGATCCGCTTGGTCCGCTCGTACTCGGCCCGCCGTATCTTGCGGTCGTAGGGATAGTTCTCCTGCCATGTGCGTATGGGGGCGCCGTCCGCGTCCAGCAGCACCGGCTGCTCCGGCCGCTGATCGTCCACACTCAAGCCGGCCAGGAGGTTCTCGGGGCCGGGCTGCGCCCTCTCTCGATCGTTCATTGCCCGCTCCTACCCCGAACCGGGCCGTTGACCAAAGGATCCTGCGGGCCCGGGAGCTCCTGCCCGAGCGGTGGCCGAGCCCAGAGCGATGTTGCGGCGTAGCGCCCGGTTGATGACCGTGCACGTGGTGGTTGGGCCGGGGTGACCGTAGGAGGACCGTGGCTCGGGCGGGCGTCGACAGGCCGACGACGCGAACCCAAGCTGAGCGCAACATCCGAGGCATCCCTCGGGCGGCGTGAGCGTTCATCCCGGGTCGCCACCATCTGATGTGGTCGTACCGGTTCCCCTCAACGGGGTGGGCGCCGGCGACGGGAAGGGCCACCGTTGTCCTGGGGCATCGAGCCGATCGGCACGCTGCGGGCGGGCGGGATGAGGTTCACGCTCTCCCGCTCCGGTGGTGATCTCCTCGATGCCGACCTCGGCCAGCCTCCAGCACACCCGGGCCGGCGGTCTCTCCACTTGTGGGCTGTCCGTGCCGGGCCGCGAGTATGCGCGCTCACGGACGCGGGCGGTTGCAGGGGGCGGGTCGGAGAGGGAAGAGAGCCACGATGCCGGCGATGTCCAGGAGGCGCAGAAGTTGGCGGTTGGGGGATGTCAGGTGGATGTCGACGCCCGCCTTGCGGGCGGCTTGCCGGGCGACGAGTAGGGCGTTGAGGCCCGCGGAGTCGCAGAACGTGAGCCTGCTGCAGTCGACAACGACCGGTCTGGCGGGCGTGGCGTGCCGCAGTGCCTCGGCCAGCGCGTGGCTCAGGTGCGGGCCGGTGGTGATGTCGATCTCGCCGACGGGACGCACGGCCACTGCCTCATCCAGTACCTCCACGGCCACACTGTTCCTGCCGGCGGCCTCCGACGGATTCACGGTCATGACGGAGAACCCTCTCGTGCGACCACGCCACGGCGGCGCGGTTCGGGTGGTGGTCAGTTGCGGGTGTTGCGCTGGTCGTGGCTGTGCTGCCGCAGCCGTTCGGTATGCCGGGTCATGGCGTCGATACGCTCGGCGAGATCCGCATCCTGCGGACGCAGATGTTCACGTGCCCCGCTCAGGGGTCCGACGAGCCGTGCGACGTCGTTGTCCGCGAGCGCTTGGTCCAGCTCCGTCATGGACGCGGCGGCACCGGACGGCAGGTCATCGTTCAGCGAGCTGACCCGGCCGGCCAGCCGGCGCAGGTCCGCGGCATTGTCGCGGGCCCAGGCCGCGACGCTGCGCTCCGCCGCCCGGGAGTTTCGGGTGGCCGTGACGCGTTCCTCGCCTGTGCTGCCGGCGGCTCCGGGGCGTAGGCGCAGGTAGCGGCGTTCGGCGGCCTGGCGGCTGGCGACACCCAGCGGGCCGGCGAGGTCGGCCCAGCTCGCACCATCGGCCCGGGCCGCTTCGACCAGCCCGCTCTCCCATCCGGCCAGCCGCTCACGGACCTCACGCAGCATCGTCAGCGCTGTCAAAGCAGGTTCGGGGCCGACGCCCCGCGAGTCCGGGGAGCCGTCCGAGCCCTCGGGGGTGGGCGCATGGCCGGCGTCCCGCAGGGCCTGGTCGATGCTCTCCAGCGCGGCCACGGCCGCGTGGAGGTCGAAAGGTTCTGAATCCCGCATGACACCCTCCATAAGTCATCCTCTGAGTGACATATCCACTGTCATTCTTCCAGTGACAGTCAACTTGTCATCGTCTGGATGACATGTTACAACGGATTCACGTTGAAGCGCATTGGCAGTTTCTGCCTGAACCAACTGGAGGTGTTTCGCGATGTTGATGCGCACTGACCCGTTCCGCGAGATGGACCGGATCGTCCAGCAGCTGTCGGGTGCGTCGGGGACCTTGTCGAAGCCGTCGGTCATGCCGATGGACGCATACCGCGAGGGCGACGAGTACGTGATCGCCTTCGACCTCCCCGGGGTGAGCACCGAGGCGATCGACATCGACGTCGAGCGCAACATGCTGACCGTGAAGGCGGAGCGCCGGCCCGTCGCGAAGACGGACACCGTGCAGATGGAGCTCTCCGAGCGGCCCCTGGGCATCTTCTCCCGCCAGATCGTCCTGGCCGACACCCTCGACACCGAGCGCATCCACGCCGACTACGACGCGGGTGTCCTGACCCTGCGGATCCCGATCGCCGAGCGCGCCAAGCCCCGCAGGATCAGCATCGGACGCACGGACGGGCACAAGCAGATCTCCGGCTGAACCCTCCCGCACCAGCCGGCAGCGGAGGGCGGGACAAGCCCGATCCCCCTCCGGCACCCCGCCCTCCGCCCCCCCTTGACCCCTTCACCCCATTCCCGGAGGTGACGAGATGTCGATGCGCAGGGAAGCATTCCTGGCCCACGTCCAGGACCGAGGCGAGTACGGAACTCCCGAAGAGGCCGACCGTGTTGCCCGCGTCGTCCTTGCCCTGCTCGGTGCACACCTGGTCGGCGCCGTGCGGGCCGAGCTCGCCGCCCGGCTCCCCGAGACCCATGCCCTGATCCTCCTCAACCCCATGCAGGCGTCGGAGCCTCTCCCGCCCGAGCGATTCGTCCGCGCGACCGCGGCCTGGATCGAGGGCGCCACCGAGAAGACGGCCCTGTGGGACATCGGCGCGGTCCTGTCCACCGTGGCCGCCGCCGCTGGAGACGTCCTGACCCGCGAGGTCCTGGTCCAACTCCCGCCCGGCTACCTCCTCTTCGGTCGGCCCCAGCACGTCTGAACCCGGCCCACCTGGCCCCAGCCCTGCCGGCCATCACCGGCTCGGGCCGCAACCGTGGCAGGCAACCGCAGTCATGTACGACCAGCCTTGACCGAACCGAGCCGCCCCCGCCATGACGTTCGACCGGATGCTGGAGCGCGTGCGTTACGAAGGCGCCTACCCCACCCGCGAACGCGCCGCGGAAGCCGTCCACACGGTTCTTGCCGCTCTGGGACGCAGGTTCACCGGCGACGAACGCGTCGAGCTGGCCCAGTGCCTGCGCACCGAAGCCGCGCCGGCCCTGACCGCCCAGATCCCCGACACCGAACGCCTCACCGGCTGGGGCTTCGTCAAGGACCTCGCCGCCCGCACCGGCACCACCCCCGCCATCGCCCGCCGGCATACCGGAGCCGTCCTTACCTCCGTCGGCCGCCTCGCCGGACCCGACCTCCTCACCCGCATCCTGCGCCGACTCCCCGACAGCTACGCCCTCCTCTTCGGACGGGCCGAACTGCGCCGACCCACGCCGCAACCCGCGGCCGCCTGAGACCCGCGCGGCGCCGCGTCGCACAGCGGGCGCGGAAACGCAGCCCGGCCCTCGCAGAACATTCCGGCGCCGCACACGATGCCTTGATCAGCCGACCGACTCGGGCCCGTCCGATTGTGATCCGCTCGTAGGGGCACACGGACGGCCCGGGCAAGCCATCAGTACACGGCGCTGGGCACGGCCAAGGGTTCGCCCGGGGCCTTCTTCTTCGCCCGCTCCACCTGTTCGCCGAGTTCTGTCAGGCGGTTACGGGCCATGGCCTTGCGCACGTCGGGGAACCCGAAGGGAGCTTGGCCCGGATGGGGCATCTCCCTGCGCCGTACGCCGGAACCCGACGAAAGACGTCCCGTTCTGCTGATGCCGAGGACCGGCATGGTGCGCGGATTCGCCGGTCGCCCGGCGAAGTCTGTTCGCTTTCGCAGCGCCGCCCACCCCGTCGACGCGGTCGCGTCGGCCGCCCGCGGTGACACGGCATGGCGGCACCTGAATGGCGGAGGCGGAGTGTGTACGGTCCGGCGGGGCGTCAACTTCCCTCCGTCAGAGTCCGGTCGAGGACGCCGATGAGCCGGGCTCCCGCGCTGTCGGTCCCGCGGCGCCCACGCTTCGCACCTGTGGAGGCTCTCTCCAGCCGGAGTCGCGCCGTACGTCCGCGCAGTGTCAACGTCATCAACTGGTTGCCGAACCACGGCCCGCCGGTGCGCTCCCAGCGGATCGCCGGTCTCGCGACCCGTCCGTGCCGGGCGAGGAGATGACCGACCCCCTTGGCGAGCCGACTCCAGCCGAAACGAAATCCGATCCGCATGGCCGCGGGCACCGAGTTGTGCAGCGGTGAGCAGGTGAACTGAAAGACGCGGGAGCGCGGCTGCTGCCCCGTGGTCCAGACGGGCTCCGCCACGTACGCGTGGTGCACGTCCCCGGAGAGGACGCACACCGTTGCCGGGGCGGCGTCGGCCCTTCCCACCTCGGCGATCGTCTCCGTCAGCCTCCCGAACGACGAGGTGAACGCCGCCCAGTGCTCCAGGTCCGCCCGCCGACGCAGCCACTCGCCGAAGCGCGCCCAGCGAGGCCCGTGTTCGCCCCGGCACAGCGCCGCGTGCCAGGCCTCCACGAAGTGGACCATCGGGGGCAGCAGCCACGGGAGCGAGGTCCCGACCAGTAGGTGGTCGATGCCGCCGGGGTCGTCGAAGGCCTGCGTCCGAAGCCAGGCGGCCTCCTCGGCGTCCACCATCGCCCGGTGCTGCTCGTCCAGCACCCGCGCGGCCCGGGTGTCGACCATCAGCAGCCGGGTGCGACCGAAGTCCCTGCGGTAGCTCCAGCGCACCGTCGTCGGGTCGGCGTCGGCGCGTTCGGCGAACGCGCGCAGCACTTCCGTGCCGTCGTCGGCCGCCAGTACCGCCGCGAACAGTTCGTCCTGCTCGAGTTCGGCGGGGGAGAGGTTCCCCAGGTGCTGGTAGACCCAGTACGACATCAGGCCGCCGGTGATCCGCTCGTGCCACCAGGGCGTTGCCCGCATGTCGGCGACCCAGGCGGCGCTGGTGTTCCAGTCGTCGATGACGTCGTGGTCGTCGAAGATCATGCAGGTGGGGACGGTCGAGAGCAGCCATCGCAGTTCGGGGTCGCCCCAGGACTCGTCATAGAGGTGGGAGTATTCCTCGTAGTCGGCGACCTGGTCCGGCGGGGCGGCGGAGCCCGTCCCCGCGGCCCGCCGATGTCGGCTGATCCAGGCCTGGGTGTCGGCGGACGTCTCGTCCGCGTACACCTGGTCGCCCAGGAGGATGAGAACGTCCGGACGCTCGGCCTCCGGGTCGGCGGCGAGCCGGGCGGAGAGGGTGTCGAGGACGTCGGGACCAACCGGATCGGGCTCGTCCGCGGCAGGCGACGCCCACCGGCACGAGCCGAAGGCGACCACTGCGCCCGTCGCCGGGACGGGCGGCGTGTGGATGGTGCTGGGCGGCTGCGACGAGTTCGGGAGGGGCCACACCCGCTCGCCTTCGAGCAGCACCTCGTATGCCGTGGCGGACCCGGGGACGAGTCCGGTCACGACCACCAGCGCGTAGTGGTGGCCGGCGATGCGGAAGGTCTGAGCCGAGCCCCCGGCGGCGCTGCCCGGACACCGGACCTCGACCGTGCACTCCCGGTCGGTCTCGACCCACACCGTCGCCTTCGTGCCCGACTCCCAGTCCACGTGTCGCAGGAGCGGTCCCAGCCGCAGAGCGACCATCGCGAGTCCCTTCCGACGCTCCGCACGGTACGGAACGGCCACTTTTCAAAGTACTGAACGACGGCGGAAACGGGCGCCGTCGTGTCACCCGGTCGCCCCGCGTCCGGCCCGGCCGACGCCGCAGGGGCGGGTTGGAACCGTCGATCCGCGCGACGACATCCACGAAGTCTTCCTCAGCCTCGCCTGCCCACCCATCTGCCGGCGACTCCCGAAGCCATGCCGATAGCAGTTCCTAAAGCCATCTATTGCGGCGCAGGGCCCGGTAAATGATCGTGCACGCGGTGATGATCACGACCCAGACGGCCGGATAGCCGTATGGGGATTTCAGTTCCGGCATGTGGTCGAAGTTCATACCGTAGATACCGACGATCATGGTGGGGACG
This sequence comes from Streptomyces sp. NPDC057939, assembly GCF_042887545.1. Taxonomy (NCBI): domain Bacteria; kingdom Bacillati; phylum Actinomycetota; class Actinomycetes; order Kitasatosporales; family Streptomycetaceae; genus Streptomyces; species Streptomyces sp. NPDC057939. The sequence goes on along the minus strand of NZ_JBHVPG010000089.1, from coordinate 10,946 downwards.
GCGATGAGCGCGGCCCAGGCGCTGATGCGGCGCATGTCGGCGTTCTGCTGGACGCCGAGCTGGGCGACACTGGCGGTGAGCATCCCGGTGACCAGCTCGTCGAAGGCCAGGATCTGTTCCCGAACACGCTGGTGATGGTCGGCGACATCCCGGAAGTACGTCGCGACCTCCTTCGGGACCTGCGGGACACTCCCGTCACTCAGACGCTCCAAAGCCGAAGTCAACGGCATTACGGCCCTTTTGAACTCAAGGAGTTCGCGCTTGAGCTGGTAGATCCGCCCCGCGTCGACCGGCCGGTCCGGGGAGAACACCTCACCCTCCAACGTGTCGACGTCACCCGCGAAGGCATCCGCGACCTCGATGTAGCGGTCGACGACCATATCCGCGACCGAGTGCAGAACCGCCGCCGGACCGCAGCCCAACTGCCGCGGATCATTCTGCAATGCCTCGCGCACGCCATCCAGGGAAGGAGCGCTGCCATGGCGGACGGTGATCGCGTAACCGGGCCCGGCGAACACCATGATCTCGCCGGTATCGACGATCTCACTGCTTGAGGTGACCTGCTCGTGCTCCACGTAGACGATCGTCTTCAACACCAGAAACAGCATGTCGCCATAGCGTTCCAACTTCGGCCGCTGATGCGCGTGGACCGCGTCCTCGACCGCCAACGGGTGCAGATCGAAAGCCCGGGCAACCTCCTGCAGCTGCTCCTCGGTCGGCTCGTACAGACCGATCCACGCGAACCTTCCCGCCCCGGGGGCTATCCGCTCGGTGATCCGGCCCAGGTTCACCTGTCCTGGAACGCGTTTGCCGTCCTCGTACAGGGCGCAGTCCACCACCGCCGACGGCAGCTCCGCGGCCTCACCACTGTGCCGTGCCGTCATGTGCCGCCTCTTGTCTGCCGTGGGACATGTCGCCAGGCAACCTACCCGCGGTCGACGATTGATCACCTGTGCTCGATCCGCGGTCCACGAACAGGAGTGTTCGGGGCCCCTCCCGGGGTCAGCGCGTGCGGGTCAGGTGATCGCTCCTGTTCCCGCTGACGCGGTGTGCGGGGTGGCGTTCTTCGGGATGGGTGCGGGGGAGCGGTGAATGTGGCGGGCGAGCAGGAGGCCCAAGCCGGTGGCGAGGACGGTCCAGGCGGCCAGGACGGTCAGTGCGGTGAGCCAGAGGGGCATGGCGGAACTCCGTTCCATTTGAAAGGTGTTGAGGTCACCTTGTGCCCGGGGTGTGGGAGGGCATGCGTGTGGGTTTGTTCATATGGTCTGCACCTTCAACGTTTTGTCAGGTCGGAGCGTGTCCGCGCCCACGAATGCTGACCATCGAGGCGCCGACGCCTTGGATCGGGTGCCCAACTTCCAAGAAATTCCGTCATCTGACCCTTGGTGATCTTGGTATCGGTGGGTGACGATGTCCCGGAACCTTTCATTCCACTGTGAGGGGGTGGAGAGGATGATGAGTACTCGCCAGGGGGATTCATGTCGTATGCGCGTGTCAAAAAACGCTGGTCGCAGGCGTTTTGCGCGGCGGGGTGGCCGCCGCGGTCACCGCAGGGGGATGACTCCCGCAGTGGCGGCGTCGGGGGCGTTATCGCAGTTGGTGGCGTTTACGGAGTCGACGCAGCAGGTCCTGACAGCGAAGACCGCGGCCGGCAGTGGCCAGGTCACGGTCAAGTTCTACGTCGGAACGTATGCGGCCGGCGGTGCCAACGATCTCGTGCACGGCACATCGGTCACGGTCAACGCCGGTGGCGTGGCCCGGCCACCACGCCTTCGCTGACGGCGGTCACCTACGACGGCGCGGGCCGGATGACCACCGCGAAGACCGGCAACGGCACCGGCAGCTACACCTACGCCGGCACCGACGCCGACGATTTGACCCACCAGACCACCGACAAGGGCGTCCGCGCCCGGTCCTCAACGCCGGCATCGGCGGCAACCGAGTACTGAGCGACTCCGCGTGCTTTGGACAGAAGGCCACAACCCGATTCCGGCACGATGTCCTCGACCAGACCCACGTGGGCACCGTGATCGTCCTGGAGGGAACCAACGACATACTCATGGGCGAAACCGCCCCCAACGCCTGCACCACCACGAGCAGGCGCGTGACTGCCGCCGAGCTGATCGAGGCCCACCGCGCGCTGATCCGCGCCGCACACGCCCGGGGGATCACCGTCATCGGCGCGACACTCCCGCCCGGCAATGGCCTGGAGAGCGGGACTCCCGCCGAAACCCGCGCCGCACTCAACCAGTGGATCCGAACCGCCGGCGCGTACGAAGCCGTCGTGGACTTCGACCGTGTCCTCGCCGATCCGCTCAACCCCGAACAACTTCTCCCCGCCTATGCGTCCAAGGATGGACTCCACCCAAACGACGCCGGCTACCGGGCCATGGCCGATGCCGTGAACGTGGACTCCCTGTAACTCCCTGCCCCGCGGTTCCAACGACAGCTCGGTCAGCCACCTCGGCCGGGGTCGGCCCAGGCCGATGCATCGCGCGCCGAGCGCTGCTTCGTTCGGGACCTGCTGTCCGGGGGCCGTAGCGTTCGGGCAGGTCCCGCCAGGCGACCCCGGTGGACTACTGGCACGCCCTCGCCGAGCTCGCGCGCTCTGCGGCCGGTCCGCCCCGGAGCACAGCTGGTCCGTGGCCCGAAGTCCTGGTCCCAAGGTCGCTGTCGAGATGGGGCCATCGGCCGATGCCCGCCCCGATCACCAAGGTGATCATGAGGGTGTCCGCCATAGCCGAGGAGGAGTCATGAGGGTGGAGCAAGCGAACTGGGTGGAGATTCCCGCCGGGCTGCTGCGCCGAGGTACGCCGGTCGACGAGGTGGCGGCAGTGGCCCGCCGCTACGCGGACACCGGGGTGCCGGTGGAGTGGTACGCGAAGGAAGCCCCGCGCGTGGAGATCCACATCCCGACGTTCCGGATTGCCCGCACCCCGGTCACGGTCGGCCAGTGGGCACTCTTCGCGGCGGCCACCGGGCGACCGGTCCCACGGACGCCGGCGGACCACCCGGTCATCGGGGTCGCCTGGGAGGCGGCCACGGCTTACTGCCGGTGGCTCGGCGAACGGCTCGGCCTCGATGTGCGGCTGCCCACGGAGGACGAGTGGGAGCGAGCCGCGCGGGGCGACGACGGCCGGGAGTTCCCGTGGGGTGAGGAGTACCGCACCGGCCTGGCCAATCTGGTGGACCTCGGCATCGGCACCACGACGCCGGTCGGCTCGTTCCCCGACGGTGCCAGCCCCTTCGGCGTGCTGGACATGGCGGGTAACGCCGACGAGTGGACCTCTACGCTCTACGCTCCCTACCCTGGCGCGCCCGCAGAGGTGCCGAGCACCGAGGAGTGGGCCTTCGACCGGCACATCACCCGTGGCGGCGCCTTCCGCCACGACCGGGACCTGGCCCGGTGCGCGCGTCGCCACGGTGTCTATGAGGCGGACCTCGAAGCGATCGGCGTGGGCTTCCGCCTGGCGGCACCGGCCGGGTAGAACCGGGCACCATGCCGACATCGCATGACGGGCGGCATCCCCTCGAGACTGTGCATTTAAAGCTGTACGGATCTGTGCACACTCCAGGTTCTGGCAAGACCCGCGAACGGCGTCTCATCAGGCGTGCCCTGCGTCCCGTCGCCCTGCGGCCGCACCTTCGACGATGGATCAGCGGCTCCGGATTTCCCACGGCCCGTCCGGAACAATCAACTGCAAGGACCCCCGCGCATAACAACACCTCACCGCAAGAACACGGTCCAAACCGTGACGGGAACGCGTGCCGGCGGCGCTGAGAGGAAGACCTGGGCGACGAGCGCCTGCGCGACAACGCCTTCTGAAGCGACGCTCTCTCCCAAGCAGAAAGCGCACCCGCTGCTCCACGCGGACAAGGGCTATGACTGTGCCCACCTGCGGCGATGGTTGCGCGAACGCGGTATCGAGCACCGCATCGCCCGCCGAGGCGTCGAGTCCTCCGGGCCGCTCGGCCGCCACAGATGGGTCGTCGAATGGACCATGTCCTGGCTCGCCGGCTGCCGACGTCTCCACCGCCGCTACGAACGCAAGACAGAGCACTTCCTAGCCTTCACCAGCATGCCTGCACTCTGATCTGCTACCGCAGACTGGCCGAATGAGATGACGTCTTAGGACCCCGAGAAACTGACTCGGACGGAACGGGAGACCGTCCTGAGCCGCGGGGGCGCGGCCGCCGATCCAGGCCACCATCCCAACGCTGCGCCCGGGGGGAATCAATATCTGTCATCGCGGTCGGAGAGTTTAATGGGCCCCGCGCGGAGAGTTTTTGCTGCAACACGCTCGTCGGGTTATCCCCCGCTCACAAACCGCCGCACCGTGCTAGTGTCGATCTCGGTTGCAGTTTTGGTACCCAAAAACTTAAAGCGCTCCAGTCGGCCTCCGGGCCTTGAGCGCTTCATATTTTCCGGTCAATTTCCGGCGGGGCATCATCGCGGCGACACGGCGTCCGCACAGCGCAGACGCCGGTCCTCTGCCCCAAAGGAGATAAACATGGCATCCGGCACCGTGAAGTGGTTCAACGCGTCCAAGGGTTTCGGCTTCATCGAGCAGGACGGTGGCGGGGACGACGTCTTCGCCCACTTCTCGAACATTGCCGCCCAAGGCTTCCGCGAGCTGCAGGAGGGCCAGAAGGTCACCTTCGACATCGCGCAGGGCCAGAAGGGCCGGACGGCCGAGAACATCGTTCCCGCCTGACGCTGACGCGTACCACGTAGCTGGGGCCCGCATCCCTCGGGGTACGGGCCCCAGCTGCACACATTTCCCGCAGTGACACCACCCTGCGGGACGCGGTATTCGATTCCGCAACCACACCGGGTATTCACCCACTTGTTTCTTTGGAAACGCGTCCGCATGACGCCTCCTCTCTCCTCGCCTGCGCCTGTCCCGCCCGTTCAGAAATCCTCTGGAGGTCGGAGACGCTTCGGCATTCCATTCGGCCCGTTCTTGAGACTCCCTGCGCTGCGCTTTCGCTGCGGGAATTCCTTGATACGCGCCACATCAAGGAAGGTTCTGCATGAACCGCACCCGTACGAACAACCGCTCTGCCCGCACCCGCACCGCCGGCCCCGCCTACGGCGCCGGCGCCGGTTCTGAGCGGGGCAGCCGCTTCGGCTCGTCGACCCCGGTCCGATCCGGAGGTCCGAACCGATCCGGTGGTCCGAGCCGTTCCGGTGGCTACGGTCGTCGGCCCGCCGCGGTCCAGGGCGAGTTCGCCCTGCCGAAGACGATCACCCCCGCGCTGCCCGCTGTCGAGGCCTTCGCCGATCTCGACATGCCGGCGGAACTGCTGGCCGCCCTCGGCGCGCAGGGCGTGACCGTGCCCTTCCCGATCCAGGGCGCCACCCTGCCCAACACCCTCGCGGGTCGTGACGTGCTCGGCCGCGGGCGCACCGGCTCCGGCAAGACCCTCGCCTTCGGTCTCGCGCTGCTGGCCCGTACCGCCGGGCTGCGCGCCGAGCCGCACCAGCCGCTCGCGCTGGTCCTCGTACCGACCCGCGAGCTCGCGCAGCAGGTCACCGACGCCCTCACGCCGTACGCCCGTGCCGTGAAGCTGCGCCTGACCACGGTCGTCGGCGGCATGCCGATCGGCCGGCAGGCCGGAGCGCTGCGCGGCGGCGCGGAGGTCGTTGTCGCGACGCCCGGCCGGCTCAAGGACCTCATCGACCGGGGCGACTGCCGTCTGAACCAGGTGGCGATCACCGTCCTCGACGAGGCCGACCAGATGGCCGACATGGGCTTCATGCCGCAGGTCACCGCCCTCCTGGACCAGGTGCGTCCCGAGGGGCAGCGGATGCTGTTCTCCGCCACCCTGGACCGCAACGTCGACCTGCTGGTCCGCCGTTACCTGACCGACCCGGTGGTGCACTCGGTGGACCCCTCGGCCGGTGCGGTGACGACGATGGAGCACCACGTGTTGCACGTCCACGGCGCCGACAAGCACCGGACGACGACGGAGATCGCGGCGCGCGAGGGCCGGGTGATGATGTTCCTGGACACCAAGCACGCCGTCGACCGGCTGACCGAGGAGTTGCTGAACAGCGGCGTACGGGCCGCCGCGCTGCACGGCGGCAAGTCGCAGCCCCAGCGCACCCGTACCCTCGCCCAGTTCAAGTCCGGCCACGTGAGCGTGCTGGTCGCGACGAACGTGGCGGCGCGCGGCATCCACGTAGACAACCTGGACCTCGTAGTGAACGTCGACCCGCCGACCGACCCCAAGGACTACCTCCACCGAGGCGGCCGGACCGCCCGCGCCGGCGAGTCCGGCAGCGTCGTCACCCTCGTCACCCCGAACCAGTGCCGCGACATGACCCGTCTCATGCAGGCCGTCGGCATCACCGCGCGGACCACCCAGGTCCGCTCCGGCGAAGAAGCACTGAACCGGATCACCGGCGCCCAGGCACCCTCCGGCATCCCGGTCACCGTCACGGCGCCGGTGTCCGAGCGGCCCAAGCGCGGCACGTCCTCGCGTGGTCGGCGCAGGCCGGTTTCGGGGGCCCGGCGCGCGGGCGCGAGCGCGCGTCAGTCCGCCTTCGACGCGGCGGCCTGAGCACGAGTGATCCGAAGACTGACCCATTTCTTCAGGAGGCACGTTGTGACGCTGGTCCGGATGCAGCCCTGCTGCGCGCACGCCGACCCGACGCCCCGGACGGTGGACGACGCGAGGGAAGCGGCCGGCCCGCAGGTCTGCGACGACATGACGGTCGAGGTGGCCCTGGCCGTCCTGGCCGGCGCCCGCTCGGACCATCTGCTCGTCCGCGACGAGGACGGCCTGTGCACCGGGTTGATCAGCCGTGCCCGACTCACCGCTGTCCGCGACGGCGCCGCGTATACAGACCGGATCCGTCTGCGCGACGTCCTCGGCGAGTACGGTCCGGTCATCGCCCCCGTGGCCACGACGGTCGGGGCCGAACGCGCGGTGCGCCACCGCGGGCTCACCGCCCTGCCCGTCGTCGATGACCACGGCGGCGCGACGGGCGTCCTCGCCCTCGCCCGCTGAACCACTTCACCGTGCTCGGACGGTTTCTCCTCTTCACCCTGTGAGGCGACATGCGCTGTGTCATCGCCCGATTCCCGTTCGACCTGACCAGGAGCGGTGTCCTGGAATCGATGAGGGGAATCAAGCCCGAGCAGGTCGTCGGCGAGTCCGTGATCATCGGCCGCCGTGCCTACCCGGTCAAGCAGGTCGGTCAGGTCATCACCCGTCAGGACCGCCGTGACTTCAGCGCCGGTGAGGTCCTCCGCGCCATGACGCAGCTGGGGTTCACCTGCCGCGTACTCCCGCGGGCCTCCGCCCCCACGCGGGTCCTCCGCCCGCTCCAGCAGGCTTCCGCCATGCTCGGCGTCCCGGCGACCGTCTGACGGACGGGACCGGCGCGAGCCGACACCCGGTGAAGAGGGCCCGACCGGCACGTGCCGATCGGGCCCTCCCGCGTGTCCGGGGGTTCCTCGCGCGAAGGAGCGGGTCAGTGGTTGGAGTAGCTGAAGTCGCCCATGGTCCAGGCGCTGATGTCCGCGATCGAGACGCGGTACATCCCACCCGTCTCCGGGATCCCCACCGTGCCCTGAAGGATCCGGGCCACATGGAAGTGCAAATGGGTGGGTGGCCCCTCCTGGGGTGTCGCGGCGGTGAAGATGGCGGCGAACTCGCCCAGGTGGGCGGAGTCCGTCAGGACCTCGGACACCCGCTGCCTCCACACGGCTTCGGGTGCGAGTCGACCGGTGATGACAGTGCCACCGGTGACCACGGTCAGGGACATTTGATTGCTCTGCCCGGACTCCACCAGGGTGGCAACGTCCACGAGCAGCTCGTCAGGCTTCGACATGAAAGCCCATTTTATGCGCCGGTCGTCCCGCGGTGCGGGCGGATCGGATCCGGCCCCGGTACCGCCGTACGGATCAGGGGTGCGCGGGCGCGATGCGCAGGTCCCGGCGCGGTGGCTGTGCGCCCCCCCGGGTCGCTGACCTGCGGTGACAGTCGATCCTTGCATCCTGGACCGGGCAGGAACATCTACCTCTCCCCAGAAAGCACAAAAATCTATGCTGGCTGGAGTAGACATTGAATGGTGACGTGGCTATGGTTTCTCTCGTAGCCCGGAGAGACAGAAGGCCCGGCAGAGACGAACTGCCGGGATCAGCAAGGAAGTTGCAGTTAGCATCACGGTGCGGTGGTGGAGTTCCGAAGCCAGGGTTGTCGCAGGACGGCGACGGGACTGACGACCGGACCGGGTGGCCCGCGGTGATGAGGGGCCGCCGTGAGCAGTGCCCAGCAGTGAGGAGTGAGCAACACCTCGGTGAAGGCGTCGACTGCGGGCGCGCGCACCGGGAGGTTCGGCAGTGGGGTTCCAAGCCAGAGCAGACGCAGGACGGGCAACGGGGCTGGCTGTCGAAGAGTGGCGCCGACACGGGCCACTGAGCAATTCGCGGTAAGAGTAGTACCAGTAGGCGCAGTAGCAGCAGTCGCAGTACCCGTTCGAAGAATAGTTGATCACCGAGGGAAGAACGGAGGAGCCGAGCACCATCAGGATCGCCCGGGCGGATGTCCGAGCCCGGGTACCGCAGGACATCGATAGTGAGGTGGTCTCCGGTCAAGCAACCGCGATCCCCGCGTTCCCGACAGCATTTCGGTCGGGTCGACGGAAACAGTAGGCCGGCGCAGGACCAGGGTCGGCAGATGGTGTAGTAGTTCCTTCGGGGCCCTGGTGCCAATGGCACCAGGGCCCCTCCACGCATTCCATGAAAGAGGTTCGATGACGGCAGACGCCTCGTTCGGCCGTCTCGACGACGACGATTACCCCGCCTACACCATGGGCCGGGCCGCCGACATGCTCGGCACCACCCAGGGCTTCCTCCGCGCCATCGGAGAGGCCCGCCTGATCACCCCACTCCGCTCCGAGGGCGGCCACCGCCGGTACTCCCGCTACCAACTGCGCATCGCAGCGCGTGCCCGCGAACTCGTCGACCAGGGCACCCCCATCGAAGCGGCCTGCCGGATCGTCATCCTCGAAGACCAGCTCGAAGAAGCGCAACGCATCAACGCCGAATACCGCCGCGCCGCCGAAGCGTCCGACCCGTCCTCCCCGACCTCGACCCCGGCCTGAGGCGCGGGCGCCCGCCGACCTCGGCGGGCCGACGGACGGCAGCGCGTATCGCCCGCCGCTGGGAGCGGTGCCAGGCTGAAGGGGGGGAACAGGGTCGGCTCGGAGATCTCGGCCGCGGCGGCGATGTCGTTGACCGGGACGCGGTCGAAACCGCGCTCCAGGAACAGCGAGGCGGCCGCGTCTCCGATGACGCCGCGCATCCGCTCCTTCTTGCGGGCCCGCACCCGTCAACTCGGGCATCCGACCACCGCAAAATTCGTCACCGGGTTGCTTTTATGTCCGGGTAACGATTTCATGGGCGGCATGGATCAGACAGACATCTCTCCCGTGCTCGTCACCGGGGCGACGGGCCGGGTCGGCCGCGTCGTCATCGACCAACTCCTCGACGCCGGTGTGCCGGTCCGTGCCCTCGCGCGTCGCTCCGAGGCGGCGGCGATGCTGCCGGCGAAGGTCGAGGTCTTCGCCGGCGACCTCACTGTGCCCGAGTCACTCGACCCGGCGTTGAGCGGCGCCGGTGCAGTCTTCCTCGTGTGGACCTCCCCGCCTCAGGCTGCCGCGGCAGTCGTCGAGCGGCTGGCAACCCACGTGCGGCGGGTCGTCTTCCTCTCCTCCCCGCACCAGACGCCGCACCCCTTCTTCCAGCAGCCCAATCCCATGGCCGTGCTGCACGCCGACATCGAGCGGCTCATCGCGGCCACCGGACTGGAGTCGACGATCATCCGGCCCGGGATGCTCGCGTCGAACTCGCTGGCCTGGTGGGCATCCGCGACCCAAGCCGGCGAAGTCGTCCGGTGGCCTTACGGCGCTGCCGAGACGGCACCGGTCGACGACCGCGACGTCGCAGCCGTCGCGGCGCGGACGCTCTATCAGGACGGACACGTCGGAGGCGACTACGTCCTCACAGGCCCGGAATCGCTGACCCAAGCCGCGCAGGTGGACGTCATCGGTGACGCTCTGGGTCACCGGATCGCATTCGAGGAGATGACGCCGGACGAGTTCCGAAGGCTGTCGGAGGGCACAGCGCCCAGCTCGGTCGTCGACATGCTGCTCGCCGCTTGGAGCGCGGCTGTCGGACAGCCCGCGTACATCACCACTGCGGTGGCCGACATCCTTGGGACGGCGCCACGAACGTTTCGCCAGTGGGCTGCCGACCACGCCACCGCGTTCACGGAGGGTTCGTAACCCCGTCGACCGCGAACTGCGCCCCAGGCACTGCGGACTTGGCAGGACTTTCTCCCCCTGTCGATTGCATGTCTTGGGGGCGATGTCACCGGCTCCGGAGGCACCGACAGACCGCTGATCAGGGGCATGACCACCGACCTTTCCGCAGGTCGGGAGACTCTTCGTAATGTGGATGTGGTGATCGGTGCCGTGGGACGGCCGGGCGATCGGGACGACCGGGGGACGCACGTGATCGACACCAGCGGCAGGCGCCTTCCTCGGCCTGTACGTCGGCAAGGACGAACACCACGCCACCGCCATCATCCCGGCCGGGAACAAGGCCTTCGACAAACGGCTTCCAACAGCGAGCCCAAGCTCCGCGAGGTCCTCGGGAAACTGCAGGCCAAGCACGGGACCGTGCTCGCGCTCATGGACCAGCCGGCCTCCACCGGCGCTCCGCCGCGTGCAGTGACCCGAGACATGGGCTGTCCCGTGACCTATCTGCCGGGGCTGACGACGCGGCGGATCGCAGATCTCTCTCCGGGCGAGGCCAAGACCGATGCAGGTCCGCACCGACCATCATCCGCCGCGCTCCGACGCGGTCGGCGAACACGCCGCCGAACAGGACGAGGAGAACGAACGTCCCGGTCCACGTGCCGAGGACGAG
>NZ_JBHVPG010000088.1:16850-18479 GCF_042887545.1 Streptomyces sp. NPDC057939 | reverse complement strand
GCGGCGTCCAGGCGCACCGTCCAACGACGCCCCGGCACTCGTTCATCCAGCTCGCCTACTGCGGCCTGCGTCATCCCGGTCCCTCTTCCGCCCTGCATCCCCGATAGGGACCGCCCCCGCCGCGCTCAGGGCGGCGGGGGCGGCGAGGACACCGTATTGGGGCGCGGAGGTCGAGGGCTGCTGAACTCGCCCTATTGCGAACGGAGTGAATCGCGAAGGCTCTTCTTCGGTAGTCGGCTGCACTACGACAAGGACGGCGCCCTGACCGGCCCGGACAGGGAACACGCCGCGACCTCGATGCTCGCCCTGCACCTGCTCCAGTCCAGCCTCGTGCACGTCAACACCCTGCTGCTCCAGCAGGTCCTGGCCGAACCGAAGTGGGCGAACAAGCTGAGCGCCGAGGACCGGCGCGGCCTGACCGCGCTGTTCTGGTCGAACATCAACCCGTACGGTACTTTTCGGCTCGACATGGACAAGCGGCTCGACCTCGCGCTGACCGCCGAGTTGCCCCGTCCCCGCACCCCGGCGCTCCCGCCCCGACCGTCGCAGAGGCCCGATGAACGCGTACCGAACCGCCGCGCCGCACCGTCCGGCCGAGGACCGCGACCGGATCTTCGACGGGCGGCTCGTTGTCCACTGCCCTGACTGTCACTGGGCCCAGGGCCTGAACAAGGACCTGCACTTGGGGCCGTGGGCCCTGCTCTACTGGCACAGAGACCACCCGGCCGACGCGGTCGACCACCTCGCGGAGATGCCGGACCGCCTGGCCCTCCCCGCGTACGTCGAGTGGGGGTGGCAGGCCCACTGGCTGGCCATCAACGACACGCGTACCGAAGAGGGGTTCGTGCTGCTCGGCACGGAGGACTTGGAGGTCTTCCGCTCGGTCTCGGCCGACGGCGGCCTGGACCAGGCGGTGCTTGCGAACACCCGTCGGAGGTCCGTCTTCCCGTCCGCGGCCCGCGCTGAGATTGAAGCCGCCGCCTCCGATCTGTTCCGCACAGCTGACGGTGTGAGAGGGGCCTGTGGCAGTGGCTGGTTCACGCATCGGGTATCCGCGCTCCGGAACCCCATTGTCCGGCGGAGTTCTTATACCATGTTGTACCGGTCACATCGGTGTACTCCTTTCCCCACTTTGGGTCATTCGGACTGTTCGTCCATTCGATGTCCCGGGCAAAGGCCTGAATGAACAGCACATTCAGAATGATTCCAGCGGACATGCCCGCCACATCCAGTGCAACTTCGCCCTTTGTCATGCCGATCTCGGGTTGGGGCGCCTCAAGGGGGCGTTCCTCGGGGAGCTGTGGGGTGGTCGGGCGCTCGTCGGGAAGTTGCGGGGTGGTCGGGCGTTCCTCGGGGAGCTGTGGGGTGGTCGGGCGTTCCTCGGGAAGTTGCGGGGTGGTCGGGCGCTCCTCGGGAAGTTGCGGGGTGGTCGGGCGCTCGTCGGGAAGTTGCGGGGTGGTCGGGCGCTCGTCGGGAAGTTGCGGGCTGGTCGGGCGTTCCTCGGGGACTGTTTCAGGCTCCGGCGCATCCGGCAGCTCGCTCGGTGTCTCGTTGTCCGGTGGTCGCGCTGAGGCGTCGGGTAGGCGCGGCTCAGTGGGAGTTGCGTCCGGCGGGGTCCTGCCGAAGCCG
>NZ_JBHVPG010000088.1:0-16750 GCF_042887545.1 Streptomyces sp. NPDC057939 | reverse complement strand
ATATCCGGCTCCTCCGCATACGGACTCTCCGGGTTGCCCTCAGGCTCCCTGCCGAAGCCGATATCCGGCTCCTCCGCATACGGACTCTCCGGGTTGCCCTCAGGCTCCCTGCCGAAGCCGATATCCGGCTCCTCCGCATACGGACTCTCCGGGTTACCTTCAGGCTCCCTGCCGAAGCCGATATCCGGCTCCTCCGCATACGGACTCTCTTCGTTTCCCGAGAGGTCGGGGGTTTCCGTTGCCGTCGAGCCGCGGGAGCCCAGGTCCGGCCGCTCGCCCTGGTGGGCACTTCTCCCTGACTCCGGTTGCTCCGAGGTACGGGAGCCCTTGTCCGACTCGCCCTCGGGCCTGCTTGCCGACGGCAGGTCGGGCCGCTCGGTGCGGGATGCGGTATCGGTGCTCTCCTGGGGCCGCTCGGTGGCCGAGGTTTCCCTGTCGCGCTCGGACATGATGATCGCCCCCAACTAGGAAAGAAGGGCCTTGGTGATGAAGGACCTGATTGCGGCGGGGCCACCCGGGCCTGACATTGAGGGTGCGAGTGGCCGAGGATCCAGCTCGGCCGGGGCTGTCGCCGCAAGGCTCTCCGAGGTGTTGTGGAATCCGACAAGCCCAAGCGATTCGGGCGTCAGTCTTGTGTTCATCCGGCCGTCGAGGCCGGCATAGGGGTCGAACCGGTCGGGCAACAGCTCCCTGTCGGCATCGGCAGCGGCGTGGGCGTCAACATCATCGGCTTCGTCAGACTCCTTCTCCGCCCCGTCCGGTTCACCGGGATCCTGCCCCGACCGCTTGCCCGCACCGCCCGTCTCGAGCCGTACTCCCAGATCGACGCCTTCCCCGAACTTCGCCTTCGATGATCCGGACGCCAGCAACCCGGTGCCGGGTACGGCCGCTTCGGCGGACACGCCTGCCTTGGCCTTGGGACTCACGTCCAGGCCCCCTATGCCGCCCATGCCTCCGTCTCCCGAGACGACAGCTGCCTTTCCCCCCGCCGCCTTGGCGACTATGGACGGCAGCCCTGCCCGCTCCAGCACCTGGATCATCTGGTCCTTGGCCGAGGCGTCTATCTCGGACATGGCCCGGGGCTTGTCGAGCATTCCCATTACAGGCCCGCCTCTTTCAGCACCCGTGCGAGGATGCGGCGCGTCGTACGGGGTACCTTGCGCCGGTCGTCCGCGAGCATCTGCTGCTCGAAGCAGAGGCAGACTCGCCGGGCCGCAGTGTCCAGCTTCTGCCTGGCCTCCTGCGGGACATCCTCTGTCGGGAACTCGATCAGTTCGTACGCGGCGTCCTGGCACACCTCCCACGTCCGACCCCGGCGCTTGTCCTCGGAGGCGCCGTCGTTCTGGTCGGCCTCGCGCCACGCCGGATGGTAGCGGCGGCCGGCCACCAGGTCCGCTACGGCGGAGCGGTAGAGGCAGAGCGGGGGATCCTGGGAGCAGACGAGATGGCAGGCCGGATACGGCGCGAACTGGCGGGCGTGGAGGCGGTGGACGGTCTGCTGGAGTGCCGCCGTCAAGGAGGCCGCTTCGCGCCCGCCGGTATCCAGCCGATCGAGGAACACGGCGCGCAGGTGCGTACGGAACTCTGCGGTGTCGGTGTAGGTCCAGGACCGCTGGGCTCCCCTCCGGGTCGCGAGCCAGTCGGTTCCGTGTCCGGCGTAGGCGCGCAGGAGGTCGTCGAGGGGGACGGTGGGTGGGCGTCTGGCGCCGATGGCTGTGGTCAGGTCCTCCCAGAGCCGGTCCAGGGCCGAGGGCTCGTCGATGGTGGTGGTCACGACGCGCGACAGGGCCTGCTGCACGTACTCGTCGTCGACGAGATTCCTGGCCGCGTCGCACGCTGCCGTCGAGAGGCAGGTCTCGGCGCAGAATCTGCGGATCCGGAAGTAGTCGGCGAAGGAGCCCGCTTGACTCCAGGCCTCCATGTGGGCCCGGACGTCCGTGTCCGGCGGCGGGTGCGGGGCGAGCGGGTCCTTCACCGGTGGGATCCGGACGAGGAGCGGTGCGTCGTCCCCGCCGCTGAACACCGCCGCCTCGCCGACGCCGAGTGTGGTGAGCGCCTTGGCCTGCAGCTCGTCCATGGCCATGGCGCCGGCCAGCACCGCCTGGTCGTCCGCGGAGACGATGCGGTGCGCGACCTTCAGGTTGGTGTTCTTGATGACGTCGGGGGCCAGGCGGACGGGGACCTGGTCTGCGATGACCACTCCCTGGCCGTAGGCGCGGATCTCCGAGAGGAGGTTCGAGAAGGTCTCCACCGCTTGGCCCCGAGGGTCGGCGGACGCCTCGGACGACTGTCCGGCGTGCACGTTGGCCAGCAGACGGTGGGCCTCTTCCACGACCAGCAGGTGTACGAGTTCGCGCGACTGCCCCCGGGCCCGGCGGTACTCCGCCAGGCGGATCAGCAGCAGACCGGTGAAGAACGCCTTGTCGCCCTCGTCGCCGAGGGCTTCCAGCTCCACCACGGTGGGCCGGTCGAAGAGCACGGCGTTGGGAAGTGAGCGCGCGACGTTGAGCATCGCGCCCTTGGATCCCCTGCGCAGTGACTCCAGCCGGGTCACCAGGGCGGCTCGCATGTCGCCCGCGATGCGGTCCTCGTAGCCCAGGGCCGGGATGACCTCGCTGACTTTGGCGATCAGGTCGGACAGATCGGGGAACGCCTCCGTGACCTCGGCTTCTTCGTCCAAGCGGCTGTTGGTGTCCGTACGCAGATCCCATCCGCGGTCGGTGTACACCTCGTGTAGGCAGTGCTCAAGGATCTGGGGCAGGGGCGTCCACATGCCAAAGGAGGCGGTGAACACCGCGCGCAGCAGATCGAGGTGCTCGCTCACGGTCGTCCCGACCGGCACCTCGAACGGGTTCAGGACGAGCGGGCCGACGGTGGCCTTGCCCGCGGTGAAGACCTGCAGGTTCCGGCCGAGCACGGGGTGCGCGATCAGCGACCGGTACTCGGCCTTGGCCGGCTCGATGACCATGAACGGCACGCCGTGGGCCGTGGCCTCCAGCAGCAGCCCCATGATCGTGTTGGTCTTGCCGGACCCGGTCGTACCGGGGATGAAGACGTGGCGGGTCAGAGACCGCAGCGGTACCCCGTAGCGGCCGGGGGTGGTCCTGTGGTTGTCCATCACCTGGCCGACGAGCAGGTGCGGTTCCCCGGCTCTCACAGCCGGCGCGACGATGTCGAACCTCGGTACGAGGCTGATGGCGAAGCCCAGGGTCTCCATGTTGGGCAGGTGCAGGTAGGCGGCCAGTTGTGCCGAGCTCAGCAGTGTCTGGGCCGCGTACGGGTGGCGGTAGGCATTGGGGCCGGGCCGCTCGGGATCGTCCGGCAGCGCCCAGTGGGCGGCCAGGTCGGCGACGGCTGGGTGCTCGATGGCTCGCACCGGTTCGGGCACCGATGTGGTCCCTGAGAACACCGCGCGCCAGGCTCCGCACAGGGCGGTCAGGTCATCGGGGTGTGCGCCGGACAGGTAGACGGCCGTGCGCCAGCCGCCACGGGCCTGGGCGTCGGCGAGCGCCTCCAGACGGGACTTCAGCAGTTTCAGGTAGTGGTCGGCCAGCGGGCTGCTCAGGCCGACGGCCTCCACTGCGGCGGCTACCATGCGCATCTCGTTGAGGACCCGGTCGCGGTCGGCGCTCAGCGCTGCGGCCCCGACGGGCTGCGCGAGCACCAGGGCCGCCCAGGTCCGTCCGTTCATCGACCTCAACAGCCGGTCCAGGGGCAGTGCACCGTCACGTGGGTCGACGGACGCGGCTCCGGGTACACCCAGGGCGATCGCGCCACGTCCCAGTGACGGTGTGGCGACCCCGGCGGCACAGACGTCGACGGCTGGGTAGCAGCCGCCGAGTACGGAGAGGAACGTCGCCTGCCGGGCGTCCAGCGACCCGTCGTCGGCGGGGGCACCGGGGTCGGCTCCGGCCCAGGTTCCCAGGCGCAGGGAAACACCCTGGCTGCTCCCGTCGACCAGGAACGCGATCGGGGTACCGGCTCCGGCGAGCCCCACCAGGAGGGGCAGGGTGGGCGGCTCGAACCTCGTCTCGTCACTCCTTTCCCCGGCACCGGGGACGGCCTGAGGCGCGGGGACACGGACCGGCTGTCCGACTCCGGTCACCCTGACTGCACGCCGGGCGGCCAGCGGGACCGCGTTGCCGATGCCGGACAGGTACGGGGTGAAAGCGAGCCGCTGGAGATAGTCGACGGCGTCCGTGCTGACAGGGTCGGTGAACATCTCGGCTCCCTCATCCGGTGGTCAGGGCGGCGTTGGCGGCCAGTTCTTCGGCGGCCCCGCGGGCCCCGAGCCCACGGAGATGAAAACGCTGACGAGGAAACCAATCACCGCGAGCACGAAGATGATGGCGAAGACCATGGCCACCTTCGTCAGACGCCCGGAGAACTTGCCCTTCACCTGAGCACGGGTCGTGAGGTTCATGAGCTCTTCGGCATGCAGGGTTCCCCGGCGCCAGCGGCCGCTGACGTGCACTTGGTCGCCGTTGCTCACCGAGCCGGAATAGGAAATCCCGCGCATTTCCACGGGGATGGTCTCAAGACGATTGCCGCGGGCGTCGTGCCGCTCGACACGGAAGTGCCAGATCTCCACGTCGACGGCGTTGTTCACTGACCACTGTTCCCGGCGCACCTGAAAGTCGCGTACCACGCCCGTGAATTCGGCGGAGCCTCCGTGCTCGGGCCGCGTCTGCTGCGGGGGTGCTGCCTCCGCCCGGAAGCGCTCCGCCAGGTACTCATCGCGGGGCCGAGGCGGCACAGGATCTGCCGGGAAGGACGGTGGCCGACTTGGGCGCAGAGGAGGGGCAGGGCCTGAAGGGGAGGAAGGGCCGGAAGGGGACGATGCCGTTCGCGCGGCTCCGCAGGACGGGCAACTGCCGGCTTGCATTCCCACCGGCTCGCCGCAAGCCGGACAGGGACGGGTCATCGCAGTCCGGCACCGCTCGCAGTAGGCAGTACTGGCCTGGTTCTCGTATCCACACGTAGGGCAGCGCATGATCTTGTTCCCTGAAACCAAACTAGCTCACTTTGCGCCATCAGGTGATGCCGAGGACTTTCCGTGGCTCGCCGCACACGAGCCGTAGTCCTATCGCCCCTCCGCGCTCACCGAACGGACCGTCGGAGGCCGTTTGTCGCCCGCGGTCTCCCCTCCGGGCGGGCGGACGCCTCTTCGTTCCCCGGACACGCGCGAACCGCCCGCACTACCGTGCCCGCATGGCCGTCATGACCGCTCACGACCTCCGCGACAAGATCATCAGCGAGAAGATCAGTACCGGGTGCGAGTCCGCCCGCGGTTCGAGGGGGCACTGCGGACGGCCCCCGACATCACCCGGAGCAGAAGCGAAGGAACTTAGGGACCCTCAGCGCATGTCGAGCCGACTTGCCCGAGCACGTACCGATGGGACGCGCGGCGGGCTCGACATTCTGATGCACCCATTCTGATGATGCTGAGCGGAAAGCATCCGCGCTGTGCTGCGGCGAGTTAATGATCGGCTGATGATTACCCACCTCTGTCGTTCCAGGCGCTCTCGTGCCACAGGTCAGGCTGCTCTTCTCATTGGATTGCTCACGCTGGCGATGGGATGCGTTCAGTCCCCACCCGAGCACTCCGCACGGCTCACCAAGGCAGCCGGCCTGGCCCGGGTCTCGATCGTGTGCCCCAAAGACCTATGGGAGGAGACGAAGCCGTCAGACCGCGCCACAAACGACGTCAAGGCCACGACGTCCGCGATCGCAGCCGGACCTCAAGCAGGTCGAGGGCTGGTACGTGTGACCATGACCGGCACCAACCTGGTCGCGTACCTCAAGGAGCTGGACGCGAACGCTCACCCGTCCAAGATGAATGGCGAGCGTGAGAACACAGCTGCTTCCCGGCGTGTATACGACGCCCTCGCTCCCGCGATCGACCGGATCAAGGCAGCCAGTGGCCCGACTGATCCCGAGCCCGAGATCATCATTGATGACACCATCCCCGACAAGACCTGACATGCGCGGATCCTCGCCATCCTCCGCGGCACGAACGGGCCCGCCCGCTGAACGGTCCTGCGCGGCGGGGCCGTCGAGACCGTGCCTCGCCTCGACTTCGACAACCGCGCGTTGCCGATGGACCGCCCGCCGGAACGCGAGGTCTACGCACGGCTCCTACGCCAGCTCACGGAGCTCTACTCGGCACCCGCCACTGCTGAAGAGGCAATAGCCCCGACACCAGCCACGTTCACAAGAGCAACCGACCCGGCCGAGACCCAGGCTCTCTCCGCGGGCACGGCGTTCGACCCCACGGGCCAAGCTGCGGCGACGGAGAGCCCGACCGTCCGAAGCGGCTCCGCCGCCATCCCCAGGTACTGCAGGGGGCGCACCGCGACCGTCGTAGGGCCTCGTCGAAGGCGCTGCCTTCATCCCTACAGGTGATTGGATGTGGCGCTTCGCCACGGCAGCGGTACCCATTGCACATGCCGGAGAACAACGAAATCGAGAATGCCGCGGCCCGCGAGCGGCGGACACAACGGCTTACCGTCATCGCCGCCCTCGGTGGTGCCCTGATCGGCTCTCTCACAGCCCTGACGGGAAGCTTCCTGGTCCACGGCGAAGCGAAAGCCTCACGCCAGAATGCGGTGGCGGAGCGACAAGGAGCCGACCAGGAACGGCGTGCCGACATCCGAAGGCAGGCCTACGTCGATCTGGCCTCGATGACGAACAAGTTCATCATCGAGGCCAACAACCTCTCGATCATCAGTCTCAATCCCAATCAGACCGACGAAGCCAGGACCAAGCTGTTCGATGACGACTACACGCCGGCATTCACGGACCTCCAGAGGGCGATCGAGACAGTCCGCCTGGTCACGACCGAGGACGGCAGACGTGACCTTGACGAAATCGTCGTCGCCTACATCCTTCTAGGAAAGCTGGTGAATGGCGCCTACGGCGCCGGGCCCGAGAACACCCCTGACGTACCTGGAGCCCATGCGGCCATCCGCT
The DNA here is from genome assembly GCF_042887545.1 of Streptomyces sp. NPDC057939. Lineage (NCBI taxonomy): Bacteria > Bacillati > Actinomycetota > Actinomycetes > Kitasatosporales > Streptomycetaceae > Streptomyces > Streptomyces sp. NPDC057939. Next base: position 9,778 of record NZ_JBHVPG010000088.1, on the reverse strand, counting down.
CGGCAACAGAACAGCAGCTGGCCTCGTTGCAGAAGTTCATGGCCAGGGCCGTGAAGGAATCGCTTTGAGAGGTCATCCCATCGGCTCGGCATCGTTTCATACGCCTGGAAGCCTTGAACTCTGAGGAATGCAGGCCCTTGAGCTGCTCCTCCAGTTCATGTCTACCTGAAGCTCACGCCCCTGACGGGCGTAGAGCCGAAGCTGTTCGGCCACAGCTGATCCGACGTCCTGTGGCCTACAGATCGATCTCGGGTGCAGCGCAGTATTCGCACGACCCATATGGCACACCGGGGGCTCCTCGGGCAGCAGACCTGACCGGCCGTAGCGGGAGCTGCTCGCCGCACGGACCGGCTCGGTCCGGGGCCTGTTGCGTGTCATTTCACTGCCATGGAGGCGTCGGCGTAGCATCCCGGTCCAAGCCGAACGGCCACAGTTCGTCCACCAGAGGATCCGTATCAAGTAGCCCGTACCGTTCGTTGAAGACGCCGCAGTCGGTGGCCTGCCGTTACAGGACTTCGGCGCCCTGCCGATCCCCAGCTTCAGCCCTCGGGTGGGAGGTCCAGCTGTCCTCGGCCGGCGCCGACGGTCCTGCCAGTGTGAAGGCCCGCGCGGCGAAGGCAGCGAAGCAGGGCATCATTCGGTCCTGGCACACCGATCGGGCTGACTACGCGCGCCGCAGGGACACGCAGTGGACTCGGAGCAACGACCTGCCCGCCCACGTCATCGCGAAGATCGGCGACCTTCGTGTCATCTCCGGCTACCGAGCCATGGGCTTCTGGGTCTGCGACCTGCGGGCCGTTTATCCGTGCCCGGACGGGGTTTGCCGATGCCGCAAGCCGCACGTCACTCCCAAGCCGCGGGACGTCCTGTTCGACGATCTCGTGCGCCGGACGGCGGCCGGAACGATCGTCCCCGTTGAGTACCGCAGGGGCACCAAGATCGACAAGTTCTGGGTGACGGACGCGGATCGCGACCGGCTCACCGAACTTCAGGAGGGTGTACTTGCGTTGCCTCCGCCCCGGCAGGACGATGCGCGATCGAAGTCGAGCCTGAACCGACCCACGTGCCGTCCCGCAGCGACTCCGGCCGATCCGGTTCCTGGCGCAGCGCCCGTAGTGATCGCGGCGATCCCGCCGCAGTGGACGTTCCCCGGACGTCGCCTCCTGTGAAGCCCTTCGGACAGGAGACTCCGCCGCTCTGCCACACCGAGGTGCCGGTCGCGCCCATATCCTCGGCCGCTACGGCGTCGGCACCGACGAGCCGGAGTCCGAACAGGTGACGGCTCGGGGTGGCGACTTCCCCACAGAAATCGAACAGATTTCCGATGTCGGAGTGACTGACGCCGAGCCCCCCTTCCCCGACGATCTCCTCCAGCTCCAGGACCGCCTCCACCGCGCCCACGCGGAACACCGCGCCTACCTGGCCGACCTGCCCTGGAGTGTGGAGCCCATGGCCGGCTGGAAGCGGGGCGAGCGGTTTTCCCACCGTGGTGACGTGCCCGACAGCCCCGGCTGGACCGACGAGCAGAAAGAGGCGGCCGAGCGGATCCGAGCCGAGCTCCGAGAGCTGTCGACCGCCGTCGCCGGCCACCCCCACTGGTTGAGTGTCCCGCGCGAGCGCCTGGTGGACGCCCGCATGCGGCTCAAGAAACAGGCCCGCCCGGCGGAATCCGATGACGTGACCCATGCGGCGTAGCCGGTCCTGCCGGACCCGTTCCTAACCTCTGCCGCCGCCCCCTACCCCAGTTACCTGGCGTACGCCGATGGCTGGAGCTCACCTTTGCCCGCATTGAAGAGAAGATTCAGAGTCATTCGGGCGACCGGGAAGAGCGGGCACGCCACGAGCTTTGACGACGGCGCGGCGTAGACCCGCTTTGGACATTGAGCTGGCGGCTAAGGTCCATCGGTCGGCTGGATGTCAAGTCGATCACGTGGTGTCCTGATTCGGTGCCAACGATGAGCAGACCGAGGCCTGTTGTCAGTGCGTAGACTCTGTCGGCTAAGGGAAGCACGTACCCGGTCCGTGTACGGGGGTCCCAGATCCGCACCGTCCCGTCGTTGCCGCCGGTGGCGAGGCGGGGAGAACCGTCAGCCGCGGCGAACACCTCGACAGCCCGCACCCAGTGGGTGTGGCCGGTGAGGGGCTCGGCGATCTGGGTGCCGGTGGTGGGGTCCCAGATCCGCACCGTCCCATCGTCGCTGCCGGTGGCGAGGCGGGGAGAACCGTCGCTCGCGGCGAAGACCCCCACCGCGTTGACCCAGTCGGTGTGGCCGGTGAGGGGGTCGCCGATCTGGGTGCCGGTGGCGGGGTCCCAGATCCGCACTGTCCCATCGCTGCCACCGGTGGCGAGGCGGGGAGAACCGTCAGCCGCGGCGAACACCCCCACAGCCCAAACCGCGCCGGTGTGGCCGGTGAGGGGGGCGCCGATCTGGGTGCCGGTGGCGGGGTCCCAGATCCGCACTGTCCCGTGGCTGCCGCCGGTTGCGAGGCGGGGAGAGCCGTCGGCTGCGGCGAAGACCCCCACCGCGTTGACCCAGTCGGTGTGGCCGGTGAGGGGATCGCCGATCTGGGTGCCGGTGGCGGGGTCCCAGATCCGCACCGTCCCATCGTCGCTGCCGGTGGCGAGGCGGGGAGAACCGTCGGCCGCGGCGAACACCCCCATCGCGTTCACAAGGCGGACGTGGCCGGTGAGGGGGTCGGCGACCTGGATGGCGGTGGCGGGGTCCCAGATCCGCACCGTCGCGTCCTCGCTGCCGGTGGCGAGGCGAGCGGTGCCATCAGCCGCAGCGAACACCCTCACAGCCCGCACCGCGCTGGTATGGCCGGTGAGGGGGGCGCCGACCTGGATCGCGGTGGCGGGGTCCCAGATCCGCACCGTCCCATCGTCGCTGCCGGTGGCGAGGCGAGGAGAACCGTCGCTCGCGGCGAACACCCCCACCGCGTTCACCACGTTGGTGTGGCCGGTGAGGGGGTCGCCGATCTGGGTGCCGGTGGCGGGGTCCCAGATCCGCACCGTCCCGTCCTCACTGCCGGTGGCGAGGCGAGGAGAACCGTCGGCCGCAGCGAACCCGCCGATTACCCGTACCCAGTTGGTATGGCCGGTGAGGGGGTCGCCGACCTGGGTGCCGGTAGCGGGGTCCCACATCCTCACCGTCCCGTCCGTGGCGCCGGTGGCGAGGCGAGCGGTGCCATCAGCCGCGACAAACACCCCCACTACACCCACCGTGCGGGAATGGCCAGTGAGGGGGTCGCCGATCTGGGTGCCGGTGGCGGGATCCCAGATCCGCACCGTCTCGTCGGCGCTGCCGATGGCGAGGCGGGCGGAACCGTCGGCCGCGGCGAACACCCCCACCGCGTTCACGCAGTCGGTGTGGCCGGTGAGGGGGTCGCCGATCTGGGTGCCGGTGGCGGGGTTCCAGATTCGCACCGTCCCATCGCTGCCACCGGTGGCGAGGCGGGGAGAACCGTCAGCCGCGGCGAACACCCCCACAGCCCAAACCGCGCCGGCGTGGCCGGTGAAGGGCTCACCAACCTGGGTACCGATGGCGGGATCCCAGATCCGCACCGTCCCATCGCTGCCACCGGTGGCGAGGCGGGGAGAACCGTCGGCCGCGGCGAACACCCCCACCGCCCGCACCCAGAAGGTGTGGCCTGCGAGTTGGAGGTGCAGTTGGCGTGGCCGGACGGTCCCGCCGGTCAAGGTCGGCAGCGTGGGGCCAGTGGTTCGTGCGCCGGGTTCGGTCGTGGGTGGGGTGCCTTGGATGTAGGTGGTACCGAGCCGGCGCCACCACTGGCGCCATCCGGTGGTGGCGCCGCGTGCGTGGTGTTGGAGGAGGACAGTGCCGGCGATGGCGGGCGGGAGGGTACGCGGGGACAAGCCGTGGTGAAGGACGGCGGCGGTGATGCCGGCGAGGTCGAGGAGATCGAGGACTTGGGGGTGGTCGGCGAGGGTGTGCAGGGCCCCGGCCGTGTGGCCGAGGCGGGCATGGGCGGCGAGGTGGCGGCGGGTGTAAGGGCTGACTTGCTCGGGCTGGGACTCGGTGCCGGGTGTGCCCTGATGGTGAAGGGTGTGGCGGGTGAGGCCGACGGTGATGGCCGCGTGGGCCCGGTCGGCGTCGGGCGCGGTGGTGAAGTGTTCGGTGAAGGTGCGGTGGGCGAGGCGGTAGACGCTCTGTCCGTTGTCGTGGTCAAGGGCGAGGTAGGGGGCGGCGTCGCGGAGGAGGCCGGGGACGCTGTCGCGGGTTGTTGCCGGTTCGGGGGCGAGGGCGTCGGCCATGGCGGCCCAGATGTCGTCCTGGTCTGGCAGGCCGCGGCCCTGGGCGAGGCCGAGGGCTTTCAGGAGGGGGGTGTAGTGGGGGTTCAGGACTCCCAGGCGTTCGAGTGCGCGGGTGAAGAGTTGGCGGTGGGTGAGGCCGAGGAGGGGGGTGGGGTCGGTGAGGAGGTGTGGGGTGTTGAGGAGTTCGTGGGCGGCGAGGCGGGCGTAGAGGAACTGCTGCGGTTCGGTGCTGCGGCTCTTGGGGTGGGCGGTGACGAGCCGGTGGACGGCGGGGGCGATGAGGGGGCCTTCGGCCTCCAGGGTGCCTCGGCGTCGGGCGGCGGTGCGGAGTTTGGCGTCCAGGTATCCGGCGATGGCTTCCAGGTCCTGTGCCACCTCCACGTGCTCAGGTTCCACGGTGGGGCCGGACCCGTGGCGGGTGGGAGCAGGGCGGAGGGTGTCGAGGATGTCGGTGTCGTCGGGGGTCGGGTGGTCGGGGCCCTCGTGGGTGGAGCGGCGGGTGCCGATGACCAGGCGAATGCGCGGCAGGGCGGCGAGGGGGCGCAGGATCTGGTCGGCGATGACGAGGGGTTGGTCGGCTTCGTCGAGGGCGTCGACCAGCAGGGTCAGTGGTGTGGGGCGCTCGCGCAGTTCGGTGAGCAGGCGTGTCGTGAGGTCGGTGTTGAGGGTTCCGTCGGTGCTCTGCTGGGCGAGGTGGGGGAGGCCTGCGGTGTGGGCGATGAGGTGCAGGACGCGGGCGGGGGTGAGGCCTGCGAGGTGAAGGGTGAGGTCGAAGGGGTTGTCGGGGCAGGGGATGCCTGCTGGGAGGGGGGTGAGGTGGCCGTGGCGGGTCAGGGTCTCGCGCAGGCTGCTGTTGGTGTGCAGGAGGACGTGGCCCAGCAGGGCTGATTTGCCGGCGCCGGCGGGGCCGGTGACGATCAGGGCGCCCTGGCGGGCGGTGGTGAGCCAGTGGAGGATCTGGTTGCGTTGGAGGGTGCGGCCGTGGAAGTACCAGGCGAGCTCTCCCAGTTCGGCTCCGGTGGCCTTGGGGAGGAAGTGGCGGCGTTCGTCGTCGGGGAGCTGGTCGATGATGGTCTGGAGTTCGGCGAGCTGGTCCAGCGGCCCGGTGACCGCGCTTGCGGCGTTGGGGCGGAGGCTGACGAGTTGGTCGTGGTGGTCGTCGATGGTGAGGTCGTCGAGGAAGCCGTCGAGGTGGCGGGCGAGTTCGCGGCCGAGTGCGGACAGGCCGATGGCCCGCTGGGTGGGGAAGGTGATGTGCAGAGCACGCCGCAGGGCGTGGCTGAAGGCGCCGAGTTCGGCGTAGCCTCGGGCGGCGGTGGCCAGCAGCAGGTAGCGGCGCACGCCGGTGTGTTTGTCGTCGAAGAGTGCGCGGTGTACGGCTCTGGCGAAGCTGGTGGAGAAGCAGGCGTCGAGTACGACGATCGCCCAGCTGTCGGCGTTGTCGGGATGGAGCTGGCGGCTGCTGATGGCGCCGGCGATGTCCTGGGGGTTGACGCCGTCGTCGATGAGGGGCTCGGCGCCGTGGTGGGCGAGGTAGTCGGCCGTGCCGTGGCCGACCCAGTACAGCAGGGTGTTGCGGCCACCGCCGGGTTGCTTCCAGGTGCGCAGCCTGGTCTCGACCGCCTGCCGGTCCCGGTCCTCGGGCGGCACCGTCCATTCGGTGGTGTGCGCGCCGTAGTCGGCCAGCAGGTTGGCGACGGCCTGGACGTGTCGGTCGGTGTCCACGTCCTCGTGGTGGCGGTAGGTCGTGAAGTTCACCGGGAACAGCTCGATGCCGCCACCCCCGGCGACCGCCCCGTCGCCGCCCTCGCCGGTGGCGGAGTCCGTGAAGTGGAGCGGGGTGCCGTCCGCCGCGGTGGGCGTGGTCACGGGATCGGCTACCGGGTTGTGGTGTCAGGTGGGGTGACGAGGACAAGTTGAGTGATGGGCACGTGCCGGCCGGTGTCCAGGACCACCCGGTACAGGTCCGGCCCATCGGGAGTGAACCGGGCCGAGAGGGCTCTGTCGGTGCGGTCCGGGTCGGGGCGCAGGACAAGAGGGTGGCCGGGGCGGCCGGTGGTGGCGGAGTGCACGCTCAAGGTCACCCCCGCCGGGGTGTCGAGGCCGGTGACGGTGAGGGTGAGCAGCGTGCCGAGGGTGCCACCGAGAGGTGGGGTTTCCAGGCCGGGGCCGGTGCCGTCGCCGCCGAGGTGGACCCCCTGGGGGCGCTCCAGGGCGATGCGGCGGATCTGGCGCAGGACCTCGTCGTGGCGCATCAGCGTGCCGTGCTGGCCGTGAACGTACGTGACCGCTTCGGTGCCGGTACGGGCGGAAGGCAGGTGGACGGTGCCATCCCCGGAGGCGTCGCGGCGGGCGGGGATGCCGGTGGCCGGATCGCGGACCAGTTCGCCGTCCGCCTCGATGTCGAAGGCGTGATGTCGGCCCGCGGAGACCGCGAGGCCGGCGTGTCGCTGTTCCTCCAGGGTCTGGACCGTGGGCTGGGCCTCTCCGACGACCGCCCGGTGACCCGGCAGTTCGAACGGCTCCTCACGGTAACGGCGGTGCGCCTCGAGGGAGCGGGCGGCGAGGTCGGGGTCGCCGCCGAAGCGGGCCACGTCCTGCGGGGTGAGGCGTGCGACGTCCAGCCCGAGGTCCAGACAGCGGTAGCCGGGCAGCAGGTCGTGGACAGCGGGCAGGGTCGCCGCCATCGCCTGCACCCGCCGCACCAGCCACCCCGGCTTCGCCTGGGTGTGCAGGAGATTGAGGGCAAGGACGGAGTTGGCCGATCCGAGGAAAGGTGTGCCGACGGTGACCACCGCCCGGGTATCGGCGGCGAGCTCGGGGTCCAGCTCCAGTGCGGCCCGCACCACCAGCCCGCCCATCGAGTGCGCCACGAACACCAGCCGCGGCGCCCGCTCACCGGCTCCTCGCCACTCCTCCCGGGCGGCGACGCGCTCGCGCCAGCGGGTCAGGTGGGCGCGGGCCGCGCGGGCCAGCAGGGCGCCGTTGTAGGAGACGGCCAGACGCCAGTCGTAAGGGAACGGCGCCACCGCCTCCGGCGCCAGCGTGATCCCCCGCAGGGTCTTGACCGCGTCACTGTAGGGGTCCAGGCCCTGGAAGACGGGCTGCCACCACGGCTTGGACAGCAGCGCGGCAGCGCGGACACGGGTCAGCGGCACCCGCCGGGCGGTGCCGGCGTCGGCGGCCTGCTCCCGCTCGTCCGCATGCAGGGCCCCGAGCAGGCCCCGGCCGGTCGCCGCATCGGTGAGCATCGCCAGGTCCACACCCCACAGCGGGCGGCCCGTCGCGGCATCCTCCAGGACGCTTCCCATGATCCCCGGAACCACCACACACGCGTCCCGGGTCCGGTCATCGAACACCGGAACCTCCCCCGTGAACGGCACCCCGCGCCCCACACCATCCATCCCCATGGTCCCCATACCACCCGACGATAGACACCCCTAGCCTGCCAGCGCCCGCACTTCACCCAAAGGCAACCCCCGGCCCCCGGGGGCGACCCGGCCGGCACCACAGTCACGGGGCGGGCCGTTTGCCCTGGTGTGGAGGCGGGCGGCCGGAAAGTTTTCCTTCCAGGGCTGTAACGGACCGGGATCCTGGAGCCACTTCCCTGGGAAGGGGGCGCTGGTGTGCCCTGGGGACCGGTGCAAGGACGGGCTGATGGCCACTGCGGGAAGCAGGTGCACGTGAGCGAGTACACCGATCATCCTCCGGACCGTACGGAGGATGGCCCGGACAGGCAGGTATCCAATGAGGTGCCTGCTCTCCCACCGGGCCTGCCGGACGACGCAGTCCTCGCGTTCTCCGAGCTCGTCCGCGTCGTCCGACCTCAGGCCGTCGGGCGCGGCGTCCGGTCCGGTCTGTCCCTCCCTCAGGCCGAGGACCTCGCCCAGGACGCCCTCAAGGTCCTCTGGGTCAAGTGGCCGCTCCTGCACGCCTGGGAGCAATACCGCCAGATCCTCTACTTCCGGAGGATCTGGACGAACTTGCTCCTCAACCTTTTCAGGATGGAGAAGCGCCGCAAGGCGGCCCACGAACGGGCCTGCCAGTCGGGTCACGACCGTGAGATCGTCGGCGGCGAGATCGTGACCACGGCGGCCGCGGACATCCCGCACCAGGCCGTTGAGGACAAGGCCACGCTGGACGAGTTGGAGCACCTGCTCACCCACCCGCAGCTCAAATCCAACTACCGCGACAGCCTGCGTCTCGTCGACGAGGGGCTCTCCACCAAGGAGCGCGCCAAGGTCAAGGGCATCGACGAGGGCGCCGAACGCGTCCAGACCCACCGCGCGCGAGTACGAGCACGAGCCATCAAGACGAGCGAGGAGGAGGACGACCAGTGAACGACGCGAGGAACCACCCGGACAACTCGGTGGAAGAGGCCGACCAGGCCCGCGCATTCCCCGGCCTCGACGGCCTCGACGCTCAGGCGGCGGCCGCTCTGTACGCGCTGCTCGTCGAGGGAGAACCCGACGAGCCGCTCTTCGGCCCGCCCGACGAGGAGGAAGAGGCTTGGGCGTCCTTCGAACTGACCGCGGAGGAGAAGGACCACCAGGCGCTGGTGGCGCGTCTGATCCGTGACGGCGAGGCAATGCGCGAGGAACTGGGCCTGCCCGGCTTCCCCGCACCCGAGAACTCCGCCAAGGACTTCCGTACGCCGGTGCCCACCCCCGCGACCGACCCCGAGGAGAACGGGGCGATCAAGGAGGAGCCGTCCGCGGCCGCGCTCGTGCCCGGCAGGCATCGGCCGCCGTACTGCCGACAGGGGCCTCGTCGACAGGCGTGCTCCTCTTGCAGCGGACCGGTCACGGCGGACGGCAAGCCGATCGATCGCTACAACACCGTCCGACTGTCGATCGATGCCTTCGCCATGGCCGTAGCAATCACCGGCATGGTTCTGATGATCACCGGGGCCCTTGACGAAGGAACCTTGGTCTTCAGCAGCATGATGGCCGTGGTGTTGCTGAACGTCACTACGCCGCGACGCGTGATCCGGGTCGTGCTGCACCGCATCAAGTTCCACCACGACTCAGGAGCCGCTGCGCATGAGGATCACCGCTCTCATTCGCACAGGGAGAAGGTGTAACGCTGCTGAGGGGGCGGGCCACTTCACTACGAGGCGGCCACACGGCGCGCCCACCCCCCCCCGCAGTACCGAGGAGAGGCACCATGCTGCAGCAGGCGACCGCCCCCCAGCCGAGCAAGCCGACCGAGGAGAACACTGCGAACTCCGTGCCCCAGGGCCGCCGCATCACCTTGTCGCTGCCCCTTCCCCAGCGGGTGAGCCTCACCGGGGCGACCGCCGTCACCGGCAGCAGCATCCTCGCCGGCACGATCGCGTCCGGGAACGCACCTACCGAGCCCGTCTACGTCTACTCCCTGGTCGCCCTGTCCATCGCGAGCATGGCGTACGACATCGCCCGCAAGGCTCTGCGCTTGCGCGAGGGCTAACCCCCCGTCAGCGTCGGCGTGACGATGCCCCCGCCTCCAGCACACGTGGAGGCG
>NZ_JBHVPG010000087.1:0-20334 GCF_042887545.1 Streptomyces sp. NPDC057939 | reverse complement strand
GCGGGACCCCGATCGGGGTCCCGCGGCGCGTTCGCTCTGGAAGAAACGTCGAGGATCAGTAGCTTTCTACGCATGGGTAACCGTTACTTCGGGCGGAACGACGGTCCACCCCGGGGGCCCGGCGTCCCGCGTTCCCCCGACAAATGCGAAGATGGGTTCTCGGCAGGACAGGGCCCCCACCACAGGGCCGAAGAAGCAAGCGGCCGATTACCAGCCGCCGCCCGGTCACAGAGGACCGGTGCCCGGCGCACATGCATGGAGGACGTGACGTGGCGAACGACGCCAGCACCGTTTTCGACCTAGTGATCCTCGGCGGTGGCAGTGGCGGTTACGCCGCGGCTCTCCGCGCATCCCAGCTGGGTCTCGACGTTGCGCTGATCGAGAAGAACAAGCTCGGTGGCACCTGCCTGCACAACGGCTGCATCCCCACGAAGGCTCTGCTGCACGCCGGTGAGATCGCGGACCAGGCGCGCGAAGCCGGACAGTTCGGTGTCAAGGCCTCTTTCGAGGGCATCGACATCGCCGGAGTGCACAAGTACAAGGACGATGTCATCTCCGGCCTGTACAAGGGCCTGCAGGGGCTGGTCGCCTCCCGCAAGGTGACCTACATCGAGGGTGAGGGCCGCCTCTCCTCCCCGACTTCCGTCGATGTCAACGGACAGCGGATCCAGGGTCGCCACGTGCTCCTGGCCACCGGCTCCGTGCCGAAGTCCCTGCCGGGTCTCGACATCGACGGCAACCGCATCATCTCCTCGGACCACGCGCTGGTCCTGGACCGCGTGCCCGAGTCCGCGATCATCCTGGGCGGCGGCGTCATCGGCGTCGAGTTCGCCTCGGCGTGGAAGTCCTTCGGCACCGACGTCACCGTCATCGAGGGCCTCAAGCACCTCGTCCCGGTCGAGGACGAGAACAGCTCGAAGATCCTTGAGCGCGCGTTCCGCAAGCGCGGCATCAAGTTCAACCTCGGCACCTTCTTCGAGAAGGCCGAGTACACGGAGTCGGGCGTGCGCGTCACGCTCGCCGACGGCAAGACCTTCGAGGCCGAGGTGCTGCTGGTCGCCATCGGTCGCGGTCCGGTCTCGCAGGGCCTGGGCTACGAGGAGCAGGGCGTCGCGATGGACCGCGGCTACGTCCTGGTCGACGAGTACATGCAGACCAACGTGCCGACCATCTCGGCCGTCGGTGACCTCGTCCCGACCCTCCAGCTCGCGCACGTCGGCTTCGCCGAGGGCATCCTCGTCGCGGAGCGTCTGGCCGGCCTGAAGGCCGTCCCGATCGACTACGACGGCGTTCCGCGCGTGACGTACTGCCACCCCGAGGTCGCGTCCGTCGGCATCACCGAGGCCAAGGCCAAGGAGATCTACGGTGCGGACAAGGTCGTGGCCCTGAAGTACAACCTGGCGGGCAACGGCAAGAGCAAGATCCTGAAGACCGCGGGCGAGATCAAGCTCGTCCAGGTCAAGGACGGTGCCGTGGTCGGCGTCCACATGGTCGGTGACCGGATGGGCGAGCAGGTCGGCGAAGCCCAGTTGATCTACAACTGGGAGGCCCTGCCGGCCGAGGTCGCGCAGCTCATCCACGCCCACCCGACCCAGAACGAAGCGCTCGGCGAGGCCCACCTGGCCCTGGCCGGCAAGCCGCTTCACGCACACGACTGATCGTTCGCGGGCGCGACGACCACTTCCGCACTTTCGTTAGGAGCAACTGAAACCATGTCGGTTTCCGTAACCCTTCCGGCGCTCGGTGAGAGCGTCACCGAGGGCACTGTCACCCGCTGGCTGAAGGCCGAGGGCGAGCGCGTCGAGGCCGACGAGCCGCTGCTCGAAGTCTCGACCGACAAGGTCGACACCGAGATCCCGTCGCCCGTCTCCGGCATCCTGGCCTCCATCAAGGTCGCCGAGGACGAGACCGTCGAGGTCGGCGCCGAGCTGGCCGTCATCGACGACGGCTCCGGCGACGCGGCCCCGGCCGAGGCTCCGGCCGCCGCCGAGGCTCCGGCCGCTCCGGCCGCCGAGACCCCGGCTTCGGCCGCGGAGGCCCCCGCGGCCCCCGCTGCTCCGGCTGCCGAGGCCCCTGCCGCCGCCGCTCCGGCCGCGTCCGGCACCGATGTCGTGCTGCCCGCGCTGGGCGAGTCCGTCACCGAGGGCACCGTCACCCGGTGGCTGAAGGAGGTCGGCGAGTCCGTCGAGGCCGACGAGCCGCTGCTCGAGGTCTCCACGGACAAGGTCGACACCGAGATCCCCGCCCCCGTCTCCGGCACCCTGCTGGAGATCCTGGTGGCCGAGGACGAGACCGCCGAGGTCGGCGCCCGTCTGGCCGTCATCGGCGTCGCCGGTGCCGCGCCGGCCGCCGCCCCTGCCGCCGCCGCTCCGGCTCCGGTCGCCGCCCCGGCGGCTCCGGCCGCCCCGGCCGCCCCGGCTCCGGTCGCTGCCCCGGCTCCGGCCGCTCCGGCTCCGGTTGCCGCTCCGGCCGCCGCCGCTCCGGTCGCGGCTCCGGCTCCGGCCGGCGACGAGGGCGCGTACGTGACCCCGCTGGTGCGCAAGCTCGCCTCGGAGTCCGGCGTCAACCTGTCGACGGTTTCGGGCACCGGTGTCGGTGGCCGCATCCGCAAGCAGGACGTCATCGCCGCCGCCGAGGCCGCGAAGGCCGCTGCCGCCGCTCCGGCTCCGGCCGCCGCTCCCGCCGCCAAGGCTCCGGCCGCCGCGGTCTCCGAGCTGCGCGGTCAGACGGTCAAGATGACCCGCATGCGCAAGGTCATCGGCGACAACATGATGAAGGCCCTGCACTCGCAGGCGCAGCTCAGCTCCGTGGTCGAGGTGGACATCACCAAGATCATGAAGCTGCGCGAGAAGGCCAAGGCCGGCTTCCTCGCCCGCGAGGGCGTCAAGCTGTCCCCGATGCCGTTCTTCGTCAAGGCCGCGGCCCAGGCGCTGAAGGCCCACGCGGTCGTCAACGCCCGGATCAACGAGGACGAGGGCACCATCACCTACTTCGACTCGGAGAACATCGGCATCGCCGTGGACTCCGAGAAGGGCCTGATGACCCCGGTCATCAAGGGTGCCGGTGACCTCAACCTGGCGGGCATCTCCAAGGCGACCGCCGATCTCGCCGGCAAGGTCCGCGGCAACAAGATCACGCCGGACGAGCTGTCGGGCGCGACCTTCACCATCAGCAACACCGGCTCGCGCGGTGCGCTGTTCGACACGGTGATCGTGCCTCCGAACCAGGTCGCCATCCTGGGCATCGGCGCCACGGTCAAGCGCCCGGTGGTCATCGAGACCGCCGAGGGCACCAACATCGGCATCCGCGACATGACGTACCTGACCCTGTCCTACGACCACCGCCTGGTGGACGGCGCGGACGCGGCCCGGTACCTCTCGGCCGTCAAGGCGATCCTTGAGGCCGGCGAGTTCGAGGTCGAGCTCGGCCTGTAAGGTCCCCGGACCGAAACGCCGTATACGAGGCCCCCGCCCGGATTCGTCCGGGCGGGGGCCTCGTCGTTGTAACGAGCCTCACCAAGCGTCACCCGCGAGGAACGCATCGCAGCAGGCCACGACCGCCGTATTGTCTACGGCATCAGGCCCCGCGTGCCCCCACAGGAGATGAAGCGCCGATGATCACCCCACCCGTCGTGCACTCGCTGCGCGAGCAGATCCGCGAGCACATCGTGGAGGGGATCGTCAGCGGCCGCTGGAAGCCCGGCGAGCGGATCGTGGAGCGGCGCATCGCCGTCGAGCTGGAGGTCAGCCAGACGCCCGTGCGCGAGGCCCTGCGGGAGCTGGAGACGTTGCGGCTCATCGAGTCGGCCCCCAACAAGGGCGTGCGCGTACGGAACCTCTCCGCGGCCGACCTGGAGGAGATCTACCCCGTCCGGGCCGGGCTGGAGCAGATCGCCGCCGAGCTGGCGGCGCCCCGCCTGGCCACCGACTGCACGGCCCTGGAGCCGCACGTGGCGGCCCTGTGGGAGGCCGACCGCACCGAGGACGGCACCGCGCAGGTGAGGCACACCGTGGGCTTCCACCGGGAGATGGTGCGGGCCGCCGGGAACAGCGTGTTGCTCCACACCTGGGAGTCCCTGGGCATCGAGGTGTTCACGGCCCTGTCCATCCGGTGGCTGGGAACGGTCCAGAAGTCCTACGCCGAGGAGCACGAAGCCCTCGTGGCGGCGTTCCGGTCCCAGGATCCGGACATCGGACTGCTCGTGAAGCGGCACGTCCTGGGCTGCGCCCCGCGCGCCTGAACGCGGCCCGCCGGGCGGGTCCGGGACGCTCTCCGGGCCCCCCGCGAAACCGTCGTCGACCTGCGCTTTCGAGCGGATCTCCAGGTGTTTTCCGGCACCGTGTCGTGCACTCGGTCCACGGGCACGCCGTGCCTCCGTCAATGGCACCGGGTGCCGACTTTCGCCGGAGTGACATTTATTTGTCACTTTTATTTGATCGATCATCGATCAGCGCTTTACAGTCAACGCGGACCCCACCGGGTCCAACGACCCTGTCCTGCCCGTCAGGGTTCTTATCACCACCACCTCTCCTTTGTCCGGAAGGCGGCGCACACCGATGTCCGACCCCGTAGGAAAGCTTCCGAGCGAGCTCGACCAGCTCCCGGACCGCGACACCGAGGAGACCGCCGAATGGGCGGCCTCACTCGACGCCGTCGCCAAGGCCGCCGGTACGCGCCGCGCCGAATACCTGCTCCGCCGCACGCTCCAGCACGCCGAGGCCGCCGGCCTCGCCCTGCCGAAGCTGCTGGAGACGGATTACGTCAACACCATCCCCACCTCCGCGGAGCCCGAGTTCCCCGGTGACATGGAGATGGAAGCCCGGATCACCGCGTGGAACCGCTGGAACGCGGCCGCCATGGTGACCCGCGGCTCCAAGTACGGCGTCGGCGGCCACATCGCCACCTTCGCCTCCGCCGCGTGGCTGTACGAGACCGGCTTCCAGCACTTCTTCCGCGGGAAGGAGGCCGACGGATCGGGCGACCAGCTCTACATCCAGGGCCACGCCTCCCCCGGCATCTACGCCCGCGCCTTCCTCGACGGACGCGTGTCCGAGCAGCAGCTCGACAACTTCCGCCAGGAGTCCGGCGGCAACGGCCTGCCGTCCTACCCGCACCCGCGGCGCCTGCCCTGGCTGTGGGAGTTCCCCACGGTCTCCATGGGCCTCGGCCCGCTGTCGGCGATCTACCAGGCGCGCTTCAACCGCTACCTGCAGAACCGCAGCATCAAGGACACCGCCAACTCGCACGTCTGGGCCTTCCTCGGCGACGGCGAGATGGACGAGCCCGAGTCGACCGCCGCCCTGGCCCTGGCCTCCCGCGAGCAGCTCGACAACCTGACCTTCGTCATCAACTGCAACCTGCAGCGCCTCGACGGTCCGGTCCGCGCGAACTTCCGCGTCGTCCAGGAGCTGGAAGCCCAGTTCCGCGGCGCCGGCTGGAACGTCATCAAGTCGCTGTGGGGCTCCGCCTGGGACGAGCTGTTCCAGCTCGACACCACGGGCGCCCTGGTGCGCCGCCTGCGCGAGGTACCCGACGCGCAGTTCCAGACGTACGCGACCCGCGACGTGGCCTACATCCGCCAGCACTTCTTCGGCGCCAACGCCGAGCTCGTGCAGCTGGCCGGCGTGCTGTCCGACGCGAAGATCGCCGAGTGCTTCCACAGCTCCCGCGGCGGCCACGAGCCCCGCAAGGTCTACGCCGCGTACAAGGCCGCCCTGGAGCACAAGGGCGCGCCGACGGTCATCCTCGCGCAGACCGTCAAGGGCTACACGCTGGGTGCCGGGTTCGAGTCGAAGAACGCGAACCACCAGATGAAGAAGCTGACGATCGACGAGTTCAAGGACATGCGTGACCTCCTTGGCCTCCCGATCCCGGACAGCGCCTTCGCCGACGGCGTCGTCCCCTACGGTCACCCGGGCGCGGACAGCCCCGAGGTCCGGTACCTGAACGAGCGCCGCGCGGCGCTCGGCGGTCCCGCCCCGGCCCGCAGCGTCAAGCACGTCGCCCTGCCGGCGCCGGCCGACCGTTCCTTCGCCCCGCTGCTCAAGGGTTCCGGCAAGCAGGAGATGGCCACCACCATGGCCTTCGTCCGCCTCGTCAAGGACCTGATGCGGGACAAGGAGACCGGCAAGCGCTGGGTGCCGATCGTGCCCGACGAGGCCCGTACCTTCGGCATGGAGTCCCTCTTCCCGTCGGCCGGCATCTACTCGCCGCTGGGCCAGACGTACGAGCCGGTCGACCGCGACCAGCTCATGTACTACAAGGAAGCCAAGGACGGCCAGATCCTCAACGAGGGGATCACCGAGGCCGGCGCCATGGCCGACTTCATCGCCGCCTGCACGTCGTACGCGACGCACGGCGAGCCGATGATCCCCTTCTACATCTTCTACTCGATGTTCGGCTGGCAGCGCACCGCCGACCAGATGTGGCAGCTCGCCGACCAGCTCGGCAAGGGCTTCATCGTCGGCGCCACCGCCGGTCGCACCACGCTGACCGGTGAGGGCCTCCAGCACGCGGACGGCCACTCGCACCTGATCGCGTCCACGAACCCGGCGTCGCTGAACTACGACCCGGCCTTCGCGTACGAGATCGCGGTGATCGTCAAGGACGGTCTGCGCCGGATGTACGGCGAGAAGCCGGAAGACGTCTTCTACTACCTGACGGTCTACAACGAGCCGAAGGTGCAGCCCGCGATGCCCGAGGGCGTCGAGGAAGGCATCCTCAAGGGCCTGTACCGCTTCAACACCGCGGCCGACCTGGCGGAGGCGGCCCCGGCCGCCGACGCCCCGAAGGTCCAGCTGATGGCCTCCGGTACGGCGATCCACTGGGTGCTGGAGGCGCAGAAGCTCCTCGCCGCCGAGTGGAACGTGGCCGCCGACGTCTGGTCCGCCACCTCCTGGGGCGAGCTGCGGCGCGAGGCGCTGGAGTGCGACGAGGCGCTGCTGCGCGGCGAGCTGCGCACCCCGTACGTCACCCGCGCGCTGGAGGGCGTCGCCGGCCCGGTGCTCGCCGTCTCCGACTGGATGCGTCAGGTCCCGGACCAGATCAGCCAGTGGGTGGAGCAGGACTGGACCTCGCTGGGTACGGACGGCTTCGGCCTGTCCGACACCCGTGAGGGCGCCCGCCGCCACTTCGGTGTCGACGCCCAGTCGATCGTCGTGGCCGCGCTGGCCCAGCTCGCCCGCAGCGGCGAGGTACCGGCGTCCTCCGTCAAGGAGGCCCGGGAGCGCTACGGCCTGTAGGCCGCGACGCACCGTGTGACCCGCCCGTGAGGCGGCCCGCCCAGGAGGGGACGGGCCGCCTCTCGGCGTTTTCCGCCCGTGTCGCACGGCGGCCCCGCCCGCCATCCGGCCCTCACGGTCCGCGCGCGGGGGGGGGCCGGGCGGGTGTCGGACACCGGCCTTTGGCCGTATGAGCGGTGGCGGCGCGGGGGTTGACCCGTGATGCTGGAGCGGTGATGGACGAGACGGAGTTCTGGGAGATCGTCGACCGTACCCGCGAGGCCGCCGAGGGCGACCCCGAGGAGCACGCCGAGCTGCTGGTCGATCGGCTGGCACAGCTCGATCCGGATTCCGTCCTGGACTTCGCGCGGCACTTCGAGTCGCGCTACAACCGGGCGTACACCTGGGACCTGTGGGGCGCCGCATGGGTGTTGCTGGACGGCGCGAGCGACGACGCCTTCGACTACTTCCGGTGCTGGCTGATCGGGCAGGGCCGGGAGGTCTTCGAGGGCGGGGTCCACGACCCGGACCACCTCGCGGAGCTGCTGGGCGAGTTCGACGAGGAGATCGACGGGGACGGCGAGGAGCTCGGGTACGCGGCCGACGAGGCGTACGAGCAGCTGACCGGTGCGGTGGCCCCGGACCTCGGCGTGCCGCTCCAGCCGGCCGAGCCGGAGGGCACCGCGCTGGACTTCGAGGACGAGGCCGTGCTCGCGCAGCGCTTCCCCCGGCTCTGGGACCGCTTCCGGGACTGATCCCCGGCTCGGCGGGCCGCTTTCCGTCCGGGTCGTCTCCTGCGGATCCCGTCGGTCAGGTCCGCGTCGTCCGGTGCTGGGCCTCGGCGCGCTGCCGGGGCTCCCGCGTACTGGGCGTACCCGGGTGCCCCGGCAGTGCGGCGGGGTGCGGCGCCGGTCCGCACCGCCCCGACAGGATCCGACGGGTACTAGTAGTGCGTGCCGCCGTCGATGCGGATCTCGGTGCCGGTGATGAACGCACCGTCCTCGGAGCCGAGCATGGCGACGACCCCGGCCACCGTCTGGGGGCCGGCGAAGCCCTGGCCGAGGGCCGGGGCGAGCTTGGTGAACAGGCTCCAGTCGGTGTCCTCGGGCAGGCCGGGGCCGTTGCCGGTGGTCATGCCCGACTCGATGGAGCCGGGGGCGACGGCGACGAAGCGCAGGCCCTGCTTGCTGTACTCGGCGGCCAGGGCGTGGGTCATGGACTGGATGCCGCCCTTGCTGGCCGCGTAGGCGGACATGTAGGGGTGGGCGAAGGACGCCGAGGTGGAGCTGAAGTTCACGACCACCGGCTGGTCGCCCGCGAGGAGCGCGGGGAGCGACTCGCGGATCATCAGGAAGGTGCCGGTCAGGTTGACCGAGATGACCTTGTTCCAGAAGTCGAGTGTGGTCCGGTGGGTGTGCGCGGAGCGCAGGATGCCCGCAGCGTTGACGAGGACGTCGAGGCCGGTGAGGGCGTCGACGGCGTCGGCGACGCCCGTCTGCACGGCGGCTTCGTCGGATATGTCCAGGACTGCGGTGCTGAGCCGGTCGGCGTGACCGTCGGCGGCGGCCCGGTCGGCCGTGACCTGGAGACCGGCCTTGTCGACGTCCACGGTGTGGACCCGGCCACCTTCGGCGAGGATGCGGTGGACGGTGGCCCGGCCGATGCCGGACCCGCCGCCGGTGATGAGGACGCGACGTCCTTCGTAACGGTTCATGGGCGAAGCGTACCGAGTTGATGGCACGTTTTGCCAGACTGTCAATGCATGCAATCGCCCGCATGCCGGACGGTACGCTTCACCTGTGAGATCTCCTCGTCCGTACTCCCCCCAGAGCGGCCCCGGGACCCAGTCGCTGACCGAGCGCCGCAAAGCCGCCACCCAGCTCGACATAGCCCGCGCGGCCTGCGAACTGTTCGCCGAACACGGTCCCGACGGCACCACAGCCGAAGACATCGCCCAGCGCGCGGGCGTGGCACTGCGCACCTTCTACCGCTACTTCCGCAACAAGCAGGAGGCCGTGGGCCCGCTGCTGGCGGGCGGCGGCGACGCCTGGCGGGCCCTGCTCGCGGAGGAGGACCCGGGCACCCCGCTGGGAGAGGCGCTGGCGCGGGCGATAACCCGGTCGCTGAGCGACTCCCAGGCGGTCGAGGAGGGGTTGGAGGTGACCCGCGGGCTGCTGCGCGCCGCCACGGGCGACGAGGCCCTGCGGGCGGTCTGGTACCGGGTGAACCAGGATTCCGAGGAGCGCCTGGTCCCGGTGATCGCCAGGCTCGCCGGCCCGGGGGCCGAGCCGCTGGCCGTACGCCTGCTGGCCGCCGCCGCCACCGACGCGATCCGGGTCTCGCTGGAACTCTGGTCGGCCACCGACGCCCCCGTGGCGGGGCCCGGCTCCCCCGCCGAGATGGCGGTGCGCTGCCTGCACGACCTCACCGGCGCGATGCCGCTGCTGCGCGACCCGGCGGCCCGGACCTAAGGCCTGTCGTCGAAGTCCCGTCGTCGCCCGGAGGCGGGCGGACGGGAGTTCGACGACAGGTCCCAGGGCCCGTCGGCTCCGGCGTCGAAGCGCCGTGGAGGAGCCGCCGGGAACGCGGGAGGCCTCCGGAGGCCCGATGGCCACCCGGAGGCCCGCCGTACGTCGGCGCGCCGGTCGGCGCTAGTCGTTGTAGCGGTACCCGCCGCCCCAGCCGTCGTTCCAGCCGCCGCGGTGGTCACCGTCGTCGTAGTAGTAGTAGCCGCGGTCGCCGTCCCCGCCGTAGTAGTGGGGGTTCCAGTTGCCGCGCCAGTTGGCGTCGTAGTAGTTCGAGTTGTAGTAGCGGTCGTTGTCGCGCCAGTCCGGCTCGTACCAGCCGCCCACGCCCTGCCCGCAGTACCGACTGTCCCAGTTGCGGTCGCAGCAGTCGTCATGGCGCGAGTCGCACCAGCCTCCGCCGCCACCTCCCCCGCCTCCGCCCCCGGTGACCGCGGCCGAGGCGCTGCCGACGGGCAGGAGGCCCATGGTGAGCCCTGCGGCTCCTGCGACGACTGTGGCGATGATCCTGCGGCGCATCTTCATGCACCTCCGAACATGTCTCGCTCATCCGGCATTCGGGTCATTTCAACCCTCACCCGGCCCGGGCGGCCTGTCAAAGCGAAAAGGCCTCCCGCCGCACTCCGTGGAGTGCGGCGGGAGGCCTCTCATCAGGCATGACCCGGTGTTTCGAGGGCTACGACCTAGAGGTCGAAGTACAGCTCGAACTCGTGCGGGTGCGGACGCTGCGCGATCGGGGCGATCTCGTGCGTGCGCTTGTAGTCGATCCAGGTCTCGATCAGGTCGGGGGTGAAGACACCGCCGGCCAGGAGGTACTCGTGGTCCTCCTCCAGGGCCTTGAGGACGTCCTCAAGGCTGGTCGGGACCTGCGGGACGCTCGCGTGCTCGTCGGGCGAGAGCTCGTAGAGGTCCTTGTCGATCGGCTCCATCGGCTCGATCTTGTTCTTGACACCGTCGAGGCCCGCGAGCAGCAGCGCCGCGAAGGCGAGGTACGGGTTGGACGACGGGTCCGGGGCGCGGAACTCGACGCGCTTGGCCTTCGGGTTGGAGCCCGTGATCGGGATGCGCATCGCGGCGGAACGGTTGCGCTGCGAGTACACCATGTTGACCGGCGCCTCGAAGCCCGGAACCAGGCGGTGGTAGGAGTTCACCGTCGGGTTGGTGAAGGCCAGCAGCGACGGGGCGTGCTTGAGGATGCCGCCGATGTAGTAGCGGGCGGTGTCCGACAGGCCCGCGTAGCCGGCCTCGTCGTAGAACAGCGGGTCGCCGTTCGCCCACAGCGACTGGTGCACGTGCATGCCCGAGCCGTTGTCACCGAAGATCGGCTTCGGCATGAAGGTCGCGGTCTTGCCGTTGCGCCAGGCGACGTTCTTCACGATGTACTTGAAGAGCATCAGGTCGTCGGCCGCGGCGAGCAGCGTGTTGAACTTGTAGTTGATCTCGGCCTGACCACCGGTGCCGACCTCGTGGTGCTGGCGCTCGACCTGGAGGCCCTGGGCGTCCAGCTCGAGGGAGATCTCGGCGCGCAGGTCGGCGAAGTGGTCGACCGGGGCTACGGGGAAGTAACCACCCTTGTAGCGGACCTTGTAACCACGGTTGTTCTCCTCGGAACCGGTGTTCCAGGCGCCGGCCTCGGAGTCGATGTGGTAGAAGCTCTCGTTCGCGGTGGTCGCGAAGCGCACGCTGTCGAACACGTAGAACTCGGCCTCGGGGCCGAAGTACGCGGTGTCGGCGATGCCGGTGGAGGCGAGGTACGCCTCGGCCTTCTTCGCGATGTTGCGCGGGTCACGGCTGTAGGCCTCGCCCGTGATCGGGTCGTGGATGAAGAAGTTGATGTTGAGCGTCTTGTCCTTGCGGAACGGGTCCAGACGCGCGGTGCTGATGTCGGCACGCAGCGCCATGTCGGACTCGTGGATCGCCTGGAAGCCGCGGATCGAGGAGCCGTCGAAGGCCAGCTCCTCGTTCGGGTCGAACGCCCGCCCCGGGATGGTGAAGTGCTGCATCACACCAGGCAGGTCGCAGAAGCGGACGTCAACGAACTTGACGTCGTTCTCCTCGATGTACTGCTTCACTTCGTCGGCGTTCTGGAACATCCAACTCCTCCTACTCCCGGCCCCGGGGCAGGGGCGGGTTTTATAGCTCGTGGTGCGTCAGTGCGGTGCCGCACGCTGACCCGACCATAAGCAGACGGGATTTCCCAAGCATGACCCATTTGTTTCGCACAAGTTAACCAGGGTCCCGTCGGAGCTCGATGGAGCACCACCGGTACCGTGGTCGAGTGGACAACAGGCAAGCAATCGGATCCTGGCTTTCCGGCCCCCGTGCGGCCGCCGAGGACATGGGCGTCGACTTCGGCTATCCGGGCCAGCAGCTCGGCCTGCCCCGGTCGGGGCCCGGCTCCGTGGCCCGCTTCGGCCGCCGGATCGGCGCGGTCGTCATCGACTGGGTCGGCTGCCAGCTCATCGCATACGGACTGATCACGGGGGGCCGACTGGGCGCCACGGGCAACTGGACGCTGGGGCTCTTCGTCATCCTGACGATCCTCACCGTGGGGACCGTGGGCTTCACCCCCGGCAAGCGGATTCTCGGACTCCGGGTCATCGGGCAGGACGGCAACCGTCTCGGCATCGTCCGCGTGGTCATCCGTACCGTGCTGCTGGCCCTGGTCATCCCGGCCCTGGTCTGGGACCGGGACGGACGCGGCCTGCACGACCGACTGGCCGGCGCGGTCCAGGTCCGCATCTAGGGCGGGCCTTGGAAGGGACGTACGACGCAGGGGCGCCCCCGGGCCGGATGGCTTCGGGGGCGCCTCTGCGTCGTACGTGTGTCACGTGTCGTGCGTCGTACGTGTGTCGTACGTCGGGCCCGCGCCGCCCCGTCGTATACGGAAGGCGGAGCGGCCCTCTAGGCCACCAGGGCCTGTCGTCGAAGTCCCGTCGTCGCCCGGAGGTCCTAGCGTCCGCGGGGCGGGCGAGCGGAACCGCCGCGCCCGGGCATCGGACCCTTCGGCACCGGCATGTTGCTCATGAGGTCGCCCATGGCCCGGAGCTTGTCGTTGACCTGGGTGATCTGCGGACCGGACAGGACGCGCGGCAGCTTCAGCAGCGTCGTACGGACCTTCTTGAGCGGCACCTCGCCCTCGCCGGTACCGACGATGAAGTCGTGCACCGGAACGTCGGGCATGATCCGGGCCAGCTTCTTCTTCTCGGCCGCGAGCAGGGTCTTCACCCGGTTCGGGTTGCCCTCGGCGATCAGGACCACGCCCGCCTTGCCGACGGCCCGGTGGACGATGTCCTGGTTCCGGTTCATCGCGACGGCCGGGGTGGTCGTCCAGCCCCGTCCCACGTTGTCCAGTACGGCCGCGGCCGCGCCCGGCTGTCCTTCCATCTGCCCGAAGGCAGCGCGCTCGGCCCGTCGCCCGAAGATGATCGCCATCCCCAGGAACGCCACCAGGAAGCCCAGGATGCCCAGGTAGACCGGGTGACCGATCAGGAAGCCGATCGCAAGAAAGACACCGAAGGTGACGATTCCCACGCCCGCGACGATCAGACCGACCTTCGGGTCGGCCTTGCGCGTCATCTTGTACGTCAGGGCGATCTGCTTCAGTCGCCCGGGGTTCGCAGCAGTCTCTGCGTTTGACTTCCTCGCCATGAGGCGAAGTTTACGTGGCCCGCGGGGTCCGGGTGGCCGCGGCCTCGACCACGTGCTCGGTTTCGACCCGGTCCTTGGCCCTGCGGCGGTCCTCCAGGACGGCCGTCCAGGCGTTGCGGCGGGCGCCGCTCATGAGCAGCGACTCGATGCCGCGGAAAGCCTCGGCGACGGACGGGATGGCGATGGCGCGTACGGGCGCGGCCTGCATGATGTCGGTCCCTCTCTCGGAGCTCGCATCGAAGGGCGTGTGCGGTGCGTGGACCCAGCGTCACTGACTGGTGTTACCAGGGCATGACCGGCCGGTCAAACGTGATGAAATATTGACGCGGCCCCCAGGCTCTCCCGATAAGAGCCTAGGGGCCGCGTCGACACAGTGTTACCGCTTAGTAGGTTTATGTGAACGACTTCACATCACCGGGAACCTGCGCTCCGGCTCGGCCGCGCTTCACGAAAACCCCGTCGAGCTCCGCCTCGCCACCACTACGGCCGCGCGCCCGCCCTCGTACCTCGGACGGACCCGCAACCTACGCTCCGGCTCGGCTGCGCTTCTCCATGGCCTGGGTGTAGAGGCGACCCGCCCTGTACGACGAGCGGACCAGGGGGCCCGACATCACGCCCGAGAAGCCGATGTCCTCGGCCTCCTTCGCCAGCTCGACGAACTCCGCCGGCTTCACCCAGCGCTCGACGGGGTGGTGGCGCGGCGAGGGCCGCAGGTACTGGGTGATGGTGATGAGCTCGCAGCCGGCCGCGTGCAGGTCGCGCAGCGCCTCGCTGACCTCCTCGCGCTCCTCACCCATGCCGAGGATCAGGTTCGACTTGGTGATCAGGCCGTACTCGCGGGCCTTGGTGATCACGTCGAGCGACCGCTCGTAGCGGAAGCCGGGGCGGATCCGCTTGAAGATGCGGGGCACGGTCTCGACGTTGTGCGCGAAGACCTCGGGACGGGAGGCGAAGACCTCCTCCAGCAGCTCCGGCACCGCGTTGAAGTCCGGTGCGAGCAGCTCGACCTTGGTGTGACCGCTCTCGCGGTGCGCCGTCTGCTGGTGGATCTGGCGCACCGTCTCCGCGTACAGCCACGCGCCGCCGTCGGGCAGGTCGTCGCGGGCGACACCGGTGATGGTGGCGTAGTTCAGGTCCATGGTGACCACGGACTCGCCGACACGACGCGGCTCGTCCCGGTCCAGGGCCTCGGGCTTGCCCGTGTCGATCTGGCAGAAGTCGCAGCGCCGGGTGCACTGGTCGCCACCGATGAGGAAGGTGGCCTCGCGGTCCTCCCAGCATTCGTAGATGTTCGGACAGCCGGCTTCCTGGCACACCGTGTGCAGTCCTTCGCCCTTCACCAGGGCCTGCATCTTGGTGTACTCGGGGCCCATCTTCGCCCGGGTCTTGATCCACTCGGGCTTGCGCTCGATGGGGGTCTGGGCGTTGCGGACTTCGAGGCGCAGCATCTTGCGTCCGTCGGGTGCGACTGCGGACACGACCGGCTCCCTGTGACTTCGATTCTTCGGCGCCCACCAGGGTACGCCCGTAATTTCGTACGCTCTTACGTCCGCCAACCTGGGGGCCGCCGGACGCATTCCCGGGGCCGTCAGCCCACGGCCGGCTCGATCTCGCGGGGCCGCAGCTCGGCCTGCTCCAGAACGTCCTTCAGGTGCCGTTCCGCGACGGGCAGCACCTCGGCGATGGTGATCTCGCGGCCCAGCTCGTACGAGAGCGAGGTCACACCGGCGTCCCGGATGCCGCAGGGGATGATCCGGTCGAACCAGGTGCTGTCCGGGTTCACGTTGAGGGAGAAGCCGTGCATGGTGACGCCCTTGGCGACGCGGATCCCGATCGCCGCGAGCTTGCGGTCCTCGCGGCGCTGGCCCGCGTTGGAGGGGGCGTACTCGGGACCGTTGAGGCGGGCGTCGAACTCCTCGTCGTGCAGACGGGGGTCGAACTCCAGGGAGAGGCCGCCGATCTTCGGGCGCTCCTCGACGGGGTCGCCGAGCACCCACACCCCGGAGCGGCCCTCGACCCGGGTGGTCTCCAGTCCGAACTCGGCCGCCGTGCGGATCAGTGCGTCCTCCAGGCGACGGACGTGCGCCACCACGTCCACCGGGCGGGGCAGCTTCATGATCGGATAGCCGACCAGCTGGCCCGGTCCGTGCCAGGTGATCTTGCCGCCGCGGTCCACGTCGATGACGGGCGTCCCGTCGAGGGGGCGCTCGCTCGGATCGGTGCGCCGACCGGCGGTGTACACGGGCAGGTGCTCCACCATCAGGCAGGTGTCGTCGATCTCGTCCGCGAAGCGGGCGGCGTGGACGCGCCGCTGCTCGTCCCAGGCCTCGGTGTACTCGACCGATTCCGGCCCGAAGCCCAGATGGACAAACCGAAGCTCAGTCACCGCAGCGCCTCCTCGTTGAACCTGCTGTGTGCACGTACCGCACCCGGCCAAGGGTACGGCGGCTGCCGCGGGCTCCTTCAGGCCCCCGTCGCGAGACGCCTCGGGGCCTGGTCCGAGCAGGTTCCGGGCCGGATTCCGCGTACGCGTCGGGGTGGTGAGCCGCGCGGGGCGCGCGCGTCATGGGCCGCAGCGTATGCGGAGGTCGCGGGTCGGTCCGTAAAGGGCCCTACCCATTCTGCACACGATCGGATGAATGTGGGGCAGAGAGGGCGGTGCGGGCGGAGTTCGCCGCTACATTCACGCCGTTCACAGGGCCGGGACCCCGGTCCGTCACGTCAGGAAACCGTGGAGCCGATGACGGAACGACCTGCCCAGCGCGTCCCCAACCGGCAGCTCGCGGCGCTGATCGCGGAAGCCGGGTTCTCCAACGCCGGGCTCGCCCGCCGCGTCGACCAGCTCGGCCTGGAGCACGGTCTGGACCTGCGCTACGACAAGACCTCCGTGACCCGGTGGCTGCGCGGCCAACAGCCCCGCGGCACGACCCCCGCGCTGATCGCGGAGGTCTTCACCCGGCGCCTCGGGCGACGGCTGTCGGCGCAGGACCTCGGCCTCGACGCGTGCGCCCCCGTCTACGCCGGGCTGGAGTTCGCGGCCACCCCCGAGGAGGCCGTGGACATCGCGAGCGGGTTGTGGCGCAAGGACTCCGGATCGCACGCCGAGCTGCGCAAGATCGCCTTCACCCCGGCCGGCCTGGTCGTCCCCAGCCGGGACTGGCTCATCGGCCGGGCCGACGAACGCGTCGGACGCGGCACGGACGCCGTCGCCTCCCGCGTCCCCGCGCAGGGCCGCGCATCGGTCCCCCGCCAGCGCCAGGTCGACCGCGGCCCCGGGCAGCGGGTCACCGGCGGGGACATCGCGGCGCTGCGCTCGGTGAGCGAGCTGTTCCGCACCCTCGACCACGCCTACGGCGGCGGCCACGCCCGTCAGGCCCTCGTGCGCTACCTGGAGCACGAGGCCGAGCCGATGCTCCGCGGCACCTACGGCGAGACCACCGGCCGGCGGCTGTTCTCCGCCGCCGCCGACCTGACCCGGCTCGCCGGCTGGACCTCGTACGACATCGCCGCGCACGGACTCGCCCAGCGGTACTTCGTCCAGGCGCTGCGCCTCGCGCAGGCCGCCGGGGACCGGCCGTACGGGTCCTACGTCCTGGTCACCATGAGCCGGCAGGCGGTCTACCTCGGCCACGGCCGCGAGGCCGTCCAGCTGGCCCGGGTCGCCCAGCAGGGCGTCGGCTCGGGCCCCCCGCCGGTGGTGCAGGCGCTGCTGCACGCCGCCGAGGCGCGGGGGCACGCCGTCCTCGGCGAGGTGCGGTCCGCGACGGCCTCCCTGGTCCGCGCCGAACGCGCCCTGGGCGCGGGCCGGCCGGGGGACGACGTACCGCCGTGGGCCCGGTTCTTCGACGAGGCGCAGCTCGCCGACGAGTTCGGGCACTGCCACCGGGACCTCCAGCAGTACCGGGCCTGCGCCCAGCACGCGGAGCGCTCCCTCCAGTTGCGCTCGCCCGGCTACGCCCGGTCCCGGCTGTTCTGCCGGGTGGTGCTGGCCACGGCCCGGCTGGGGCTGGGCGAGCTGGACCAGGCGTGCGCGTTGGGCGCGGAGGCGGCGCAGCAGGCGATGGAGATGCGGTCGGTGCGCGCGGTGGAGTACGTACGGGACTTCGAGCGGCGGCTGGAGCCGTACCGGGACGCTTCGGCGGTCCGGACCTACCGGGACCGGGTGGCGGCGCTGTCCTGATCGGGCGGGGTGAGGACGGGGGTTTGGGGTCGGGGTCGGGGTCGGGGGGGTGGGGCCGGGGCCGGGGTCGGTCGCGGGCGGACGTGCGGAGGCCCGGTCCCGTGGTGGGACCGGGCCTCGGCCGGGGTGGTTCTCAGGCCACCGCCGGAAGGGCCGGTTCCGGGGCGGCCGGGAGCGGGATGCCGAAGTCGCGCAGCAGGGCCGTGGCCGCCCGGCGCGCCGAGTGCAGGGCGCCCTGGACGGTGTTGGAGTCGCGGTGGTCCCCGCACACGTAGAGCCCCGCCAGGACCCGTACGGGGCGCCGCTGGTCGTACGGCGGGGGCATCGCGGGCACGGCCTCCGGTGTGTGGTGCACGGCGAGACAGTCCCAGTCCCGGGTCGAGGTGTCGTAGAGCCGGGCCAGCCGTGAGGCCACCGTCCGCGCGGGCGGCGGCGGGCCGTGGACGGTGGTGGTGACCAGGCTGCGGCCGGCCGGTGCCCGGCTCGGGTCGACCGCGCTCATCACGGTGGTGTGCGCGAGCGGCCACTTCGGGTCCGCGTCCAGGAGCAACGAACCGTCCCAGGGCAGCGGCGCCGGGGTCGCGTGGTGGATGACCGTCACCTCGTGGAAGCGCGGCACCCGCAACCCCGGGAGCAGTTCGGCAGCGGCCCGGGCGCCCGTCGCGAGGACCACGGAGCGACAGCGGAAGTCCCCGTGCTCCTCGGTGGTGACCAGGCTCGTCGCCACCGAACGGACCCGGACCCCGGTGCGCACCGTGCCCGGCGGCAGGGACTCGGCGAGCAGCCGGGGCAGGACCGCCGCCCCGCCCTCGGGCACGGCGAGCCGGCCGCGGACGAAGGTGCGCAGCGCGAGGTCGGCGACGCGGCTGGAGGTGGTCAGGTCCGGGTCGCGCAGCAGGGTGGACAGCAGGGGGCGCAGGACCCCGTTCACGGTGCGCGGTGGCAGGCCCCGGGAACGCAGCGCGGTGAGCGCCGAGCGCTCCGGGCGGGCCAGCACCCGCTCCTGCGGAAGCGCGGCGAGCCGGCCGAGGGCGGCGCTGAGCCGGGCCTGGTCGAGGGAACCACTGGCCAGCGCGCGGGCGGGGGTGAGCGCCCCGGCCCGCTGCTGCTTGCCGTCGACTCCGTGCACCAGCACTCCGGGGGCGAAGGGCCGCAGCCTGAGGCCCTCCAGGCCGGGGGTGCGGGCCGGTTCGGTGTACGAGGTGTTGAGGAGCTGCCCGATCCGGTCGAGGTGGAAGCCGTCGGTCGATCCGGTGGCCATGCGGCCTCCGGGATCGTCGGCGGTCTCCAGGACGGTGACCGTGACCCCCGCCGCGATCAGGTGGTGTGCGGCCGCGAGTCCTGAGACCCCGGCTCCTACGATGACGACGTCCGCGAGCTGTGCGGTGTGGTGCGCGGCATGGTGTGTGCTGCTGAGCACGTGCCCCTCCCCGAGGTCGGCGCGGCTGTGTGGGAACCTCCTTCCCCCATCGGGCTCCAGGAGAACCCGAGTCCGGTGGGGTATTGCGCACAACTCCGGTCGCATGGTGGTCGCATACGGGTCACGAACGGTCGCACGTGGGCGGTTCGGGAGCGCGTGGGGCGCGTGGGGCGCGTCTGGATGCTGGGGCGGTGTGGGTGGGCTGGGGCGGGGCGGGGGCTCAGGCCAGCGCGGCCCTGATGGAGTCGTCGATGCCGGGGTGGCGGAAGACGAATCCGGACTCCAGCAGTCGGGCGGGGCGGACCCGCTGACTGCCCAGCACGTCCTCGGAGAACTCCCCGATCGCGATCCGCAGGGCCGGCGCGGGAACGGCGAACAGGGTCGGGCGGTGCAGCACCCGGCCCATGGCGGCGGTGATCTCACGGTTGGTCAGCGGTTCGGGCGCGGTCAGGTTCACCGGGCCGGAGAGGTCGGGGGTGTCGATGAGGTGCCGCAGGGCGGCGATCTCGTCGTGCATCGAGATGAACGACCAGTACTGGCGGCCGTTGCCGAGCCGGCCGCCGATGCCGGCCCGGAAGACGGGGAACAGCTTCCCCCACGCCCCGCCCTCGGAGGCGACCACCAACCCGGTACGGGCGAAGACGGTGCGCACGCCGGCGTCGCGGGCCGGGGAGGCGGCCGCCTCCCACTCCACGCACACGGACGGGAGGAAGCCCTGCCCCGCCGGCGCGCTCTCGTCGACGGCGCGGTCGCCGGTGTCGCCGTAGTAGCCGATGGCGCTGCCGCACACCAGGACCGGCGGGGGGCTGTCGAGGCCGGCCACGGCCCGGGCGATGGCGGCCGTCCCGAGGACCCGGCTGTCGCGGATCTCCCGCTTGTAGGCCGCCGACCAGCGGCTGTCACCGACGCCGGCCCCCGCCAGGTGCACGACGGCTCCGCAGCCGGCGAGCCCGGCCGGGTCCACGTGGCCGCCTGCGGGGTCCCACCGGGCCTCGTCCGGGGCGGTGGGCGCGCGGCGTACGAAGCGGACCACGTCGTGGCCGTCGGAGCGGAGGGACTGGACGAGGGCCTGACCGATGAGTCCGGAGGATCCGGTGATGGCGATGCGCATGGGCCCAGTCTGCCGCCGCTGCCCTGGCCGGGCGGGTTCCCGCCCCCACCGGCCACGCCGGGCGCCCCGGGGTGGGGTCGGGGGTGGGGCGGCTGCGGGTGGGTCGGGACGGGGCCGGTGCGGGAGCTGCGGGTGGGGCGGGGCCGGTGCCGGGGTGGGGTGTCGTCCGGGACGGGCATGATTTATGGCGCCCCGTCCGGGTCTCCTGTTGCGGGGCGGTACCGCGC
>NZ_JBHVPG010000086.1:0-20904 GCF_042887545.1 Streptomyces sp. NPDC057939 | reverse complement strand
GATGGCGCGATGGCGATGGACAAGCCGTTCGGCGCCGCCTGTGCCGGGGTGCCTGCCGACGGTGCGGGCTCGTTCGACGGCATGGCCAAGGACCCGGTCGCCACCGCGGCCTCGAACAACCCGGCCCTGTCCACGCTGGTCACTGCCGTAAAGCAGGCGGGTCTGGTCGACACCCTCAACAACGCGAAGGACATCACGGTCTTCGCCCCGACCAACGACGCGTTCGCCAAGATCCCGAAGGCCGACCTCGACAAGGTCCTCGCCGACAAGGCCACCTTGACCAAGATCCTCACCTACCACGTCGTGGGCCAGAAGCTCACCCCCAAGCAACTGGAGAACGGCTCCTTCGAGACCCTGCAGAAGGGCATGGTCACCACCGCCGGCTCCGCCGACGCCTACAAGGTCAACGACACCTCGAACGTGGTCTGCGGCAACGTGAAGACCGCCAACGCCAACGTCTACATCGTCGACACCGTCCTCATGCCCAAGTAGCCGGGCGGGCGCCGATCGGCGCGTGACTCGTGTGGGAGTCAGTGCGATGCACGGTGGCTCGGCATGCTCCGCCCGGAGGATGCCGGGCCACGGCACGTCTTCACGTGGCCCTGTCGAGCGGCCGGAGTGCGCGGGCGCCCCGCCGGAGGGTGTCCGCGCATCCGGGCCCGGAAGCCGGGACTACTTCTGGTTGACGGGCAGGGCCAGATCACTGACCTGGAAGCTCTTCGGGAAGGCGCCCTTGTCGGTGGCCTTGCCCGTCAACACGTCGACGGCGTAGAAGCGGTAGCCCGTGCCCGTGTTGATCGCGGCGAACCCGTGGTTGGATCCGGCCGCGGCGTCGAAGTAGATGTCGAATCCGGCGTCCAGGCCGGCGTTCACACCGAGGTTGCCGGTGGGGGCCAGGCTTCCGGCGTTCGCCGGGGACTGGAGGGAAATCCGGTCAGCCATGGTGTCCAGGTCGAACAGCGAGGTAGCGGTCGCCGCGCTCAGATCGTTGTTGGTGTACGCCGCCCCTGTCAGGCCCATCGCGGTGGACGGCGGCATGGTCGGGTTGGTCAGGGTGCCGTCGACGGTCGTGGTCAGAGGTGCGGCCGCGTCATCGATGTTGTGGCGCAGGTTCTGGCCGGTGTTGGAGATGACCCGCAGACGGTTGGCCGCAGGGTTGAAGTCCACCCCGAACGCACTGCCGGCCAGAGCGACGGTCAGCTGTGACACCTTCATCGCCTTGGCGTTCATGGTGTTCAGGGTGTAGATGCCGCCCTTGTCGCCGACGCCGTACAGCTTCTCGTTCTGCACGCGGAAGTCGATGCCGACGAGCTTGGTGTCGCCCCGCAGGCCCGTGACCTTGCCGTGCGACCAGGTCGTGGTGGGCTTGCGTACGTCGAACTCGACCAGTCGCTGGTCCCCGGTCAGGCCGATCGCGCTCAGCCCCTGGTGATCCATCGCGGGCAGGGTACGCGGCCCGTCGTCCGCCGTGGCGAGCGCGGGCGCCGCGCACAGAGCAGCCAGCACAACAGCGGTAGTAGCGGTAGCAGTGCGGTATCGCATGATCACTCCCGGATCGGACGCCTCGACCGACCGGCCGAAGTCTCATGGGTGATTCGTCGCGGTTGTCCGCATAGATGGGTCCGGTCCTCGGAGGTCACCCGCATGGCGCAAGGAACGCGGCCGGTGCACCCGTGTGCTCCGACGCATTCGCATGCCCCCGCCTGTCCGATGGCCATGTCAAGCCGCGGCCGGCGTGCTTCGCCGAGGACCCTGCGGTCCCACGTCCCCCCGTCCGTCAGGGCGTCCGCAGGAACCGGCCGAGGCCCGCTCGGTGTGGTGAGGCGCCTTCAGGGTCCAAGTCGTCGTCGTACAGGGCTCGTACCCAGTTCTCCTGGTACAAGGTATCGAGGTAGCGCTCGCCCAGGTCAGGGGCGATGCCCACCGCGGTGAGGCCGGTGTCCGGATGGCGTGCCAGCCACTTGGCCGCTCCGCTGACGACCGTGCCGGTCGAGCCGCCGAAGAGGAATCCCCGTCTGGCGAGGGCCCGGCAGGTGCGGATGGTGTCCTCCTCGTCGACGAGTACGGCCTCGTCGACCAGGGACCTGTCGAGGAGCGGTGGTGGGACGCTCATGCCCAGTCCCGGAATCATGCGCCGCCCCGGTGCCCCGCCGAAGGTCACGGAGCCCGAGCTGTCGACCGCGATGATTCTGACGCGGCGGTGCCAGTCGCTGAAGTAGCGGGCGCACCCCATGAGCGTGCCGGTGGTGCCGGCGCCGACGAACAGCACGTCGAGTTGGGGGAATCCCCGGGCGATGGCCGGAGCGGTGTTGCGGTAGTGCGCCTTCCAGTTGGCCGGATTGGTGTATTGGCTGAGCCATACGCACCTGTCGTCGGCTTGGCACAGGCCTTTGACGTAGTCGAGCCGGGCGGCGAGGAAACTGCTGCCGGCCTCGTGGTCGGTGATGACGTGGACGGTGCTGCCGAGAGCCTCCATCATGAGCCGGGTCGCCAGGTTGCAGCGGGAGTCCGTCACGCAGACGAACCTGTATCCCTTGCTGGCCGTGATCACGCTCAGGGCGACGCCGAGGTTGCCGGAAGAGGACTCCACCAGGATGGAATCCGGGGTGATGGTGCCGTCCCGCTCGGCGGACTCCACCATTTCGGTGGCGGCCTTCAGCTTGACGGATCCGGCGAAGTTGAATCCCTCGCACTTGAGGAAGAGCGGGCAACCGAGAGACGGTCGAAGGTCGATGAAGAGTTCCTCTTCGTTGAATTCGTGGGGAACGGATATGACACGCACGATGGTCTCCTCAGGTCCGGATGAACGGCGGCGGGACCTCCCCGTGACCGGACAGCCGGCTCGGGCGCCGAACGCTGCGGGTGTTCATCCGTACCGGCGCAGTTCGTGGAAGAAGTCGTCGACGATCCGCAGCCGGCCGGACCTGACCACCTCGTCGTACACGTACTGGCCGACGGCCAGGTCGAGGACGCCGAGGCCGAACGGCGAGAACACCGTGGTCCGGTCCTTCGGCACGGTGATCCGTCCGGCCATGACATCGTCCAGGGTGCCGGCGATGAATCCGCGGTTGCCGGTGAGCCGTTCGGTGAGGTGCGGTGAGGTGTCCGCCCTGAGGCAGTGATCGATGTCGTCGACGATGTTGGTCGACGCGAGCAGGACCTGGGGGGCGAGGTCACGCAACGAGATGTGCAGAACGAGCGGATGGTGGCCGAACCAGGACTGGTCACTGACGTGGGGCTTGGCGGCGACGGTGGCGAAGACCACCAGGTCGCAGGCCCGCACGAGATCCTCCGCGCGGTCGTGAACGGTGATGCGGCCGGTGGCCCCCGACTGCTCCAGATACATCCGGAATCCGGATGCGCTGGTGGGGGACAGGTCGTGCACGCCGAGCTCGTCGAAGGTCCATCCCGTTCCGGTCAGGAAGGTGTGGACGTAGCGGGCGATCAATCCCGTTCCGATGAATCCGACCCTGGTCGGCCGAGACCGACCCCGGCTGAGCCAGTCGGCCGCCAACGCCGCTGAAGCGGCGGTTCTGGTGGCGCTGATGACAGAACTTTCCAAACAGGCGAACGGATAGCCCGTGGCGGGGTCGTTGAGTATCAGGACGGCCGAGGCACGAGGTATCTCGGATGCGACGTTCTCGGGAAAGCTGGAGATCCACTTCAGCCCGTCCACCGGAACGGATCCACCGATGGAGGCGGGCAGCGCGATGATGCGTGCCGAGGGACGGTCCGGGAATCGGAGGAAGGAAGACGGAGGGTTGACCGTCAGGCCGGCGCCGTGCAGCCGGTAGGTGTCCCGGACGACCTGCACGAGGTGCTTCTCGCGCCCCAGCAGGGCTTGGTGGACCTGGGATCCGGAGATCACCGCGAAGGGCGGTACCCGGAGTCCGGTACCTTGCGTGTTCGTCCTGGTCGCGTCGGTGGTGGTCATGGGACGGTCACCTCCATGGTCGGGGAGCAGTCGTTCGGGTGCAGGGGCTCGCCCATGGCCACGATCACCTCGCGGGGTCCTTCGAAGGCCTCGCGACCGTGGGCGGTGCGGAGGTTGTCCACGAGCAGGAGGTCCCCGACCTGCCAGGGCCGGCGGACCGTGTGTTCCTCGTAGACGCTGTTGATGATGTGGACGGTCTCGGGGGAGAGCGGGTCGCCGTTGCCGTGGAAGGTGTTGAACGGCAGGCCCTCCGGGCCGTACTCGGCGAGGAGGAACTCGCGTATCTCGGGGTCGATGGTCCACTCGTTCAGGAACGCGATCTGGTTGAACCAGCATCGCCGGCCGGTGACCGGGTGGCTCAGGACGGCGCTCCGTCGCTGCCGGGTGTGCAGTGTGCCGTCGGGCTGCCAGGCGAAGGTGATCGCGTTGGCCCGGCAGTGGCTCTCGATCCCGTCACGGTCGTCGGTGCCGAACGCCTCGGCGGCGGAGGCCCCGATGTCGTTTCCGTAGCTGCGGGTCAGCAACCAGCCTTCGCGGGCGAAGCGATCGGACAGCGAGGGCGGCAGGGCGTCGAGAACGGCAGCCGAGTCCGCCACGGCGGTCGCGCCGCCGGTGGCGGGTGCGCCGAGGCAGGCGAACAGGAGGAGGGAGGGGAACGTCAGCGCGTAACTGAGCTCGTGGTGCATGCACATCGGCTGATTGGCGGGCCAAGCCGACGAGGAGTAGACACCGTCGGCGTAGCTCCGGCGGGGTGCGAAGGCCTCCTTCTCCGTCACGGGCGAGGCACCGAGCCGGTGCAGGATGACGCCGAGCTGGGCCGGGTCGCGCAGGCCGAGGCCGCGGACCATGACGACGCCGTGCTCGACCAGGGTGGCGCGCAGCACGTCGCGCTGCCGGGCGACCCAGTCCACCGGGTCGGTGGCCGTTTCGACGCACAGGAGCGGCAGACCGCCCGGCGGCCGCTGTGCGGTGGGGAAGGGAATGGGGAGGGAGATGGACATCGTCGTTCCTCTCGGTCTCGTCCACGGGTGTCGGGGGTTCAGGGGCTGTCGCAGGTCGGAACGCGGTCATCGAGCAGCCGGGCCAGGTCCGCCAGGCAGGGGTGGCGGGTGAGGTCCTTGAAGGAGATCTCCCGGCCCAGGGCGACCACCACCCGCAGGGCCGACAGCGAGGTGCCGCCCAGGTCGAAGAACCCGTCCTGGCGGCCGATTCGCTCCACCGGGATTCCCAGGGACCTTGACCAGGCCGCCGCGAGGCGTCGTTCAGCCGGGGTGCGGGGAGGCCGAGGATCGTCGCGCGGCTCGCCCCGGCCTTCTGCGAGTGCGAGCAGTGCCTTCGTGTCGGTCTTGCCGTTCGCGGTCACCGGCAGCCGTTCGAGCCGGTGGAACGCCGACGGAACCATGTACGCGGGCAGGGAGGTGCCCAGCACGTCCCGGAGCCGGCCGGTATCCAGGGACGCGGCCCCGGTGCAGAAGGCCACCAGGAAAGGTTCTTGGCCGGCCCGCCGGGCGGCCACCACGGCGGCGGCGCGGACTCCGGGGGCGCGCACGAGGGCGCCCTCGATCTCTCCGAGCTCGATCCGAAAGCCACGGATCTTGACCTGGGTGTCGCGGCGACCGAGGAATTCCAGCTTGCCGTCGGGGAGCCATCGACCCTGGTCCCCGCTCCGGTAGATCCGGCTCCCCGGGTGGTGGGGGTCGGCGGCGAAGGCGAGCCGGGTGCGCTCGGGGTCGCCCACGTAACCGCGACCGACACAGACCCCGGAGAAGACGATCTCGCCGGGCGCGCCCATCGGCACCGGCTCCAGATTGGGCCCGAGCACGTAGACGCGTACGTTGCCCACGGGCCGGCCCAACGGAACGCGGTCGGAGTCCGGGACCCGGTCCATGACCTCGTGGTTGGTGTCGTCGGAGGTCTCGGTCAGGCCGTACGCGTTGACCAGCCGGATCCCCGGCAGGCGCGCGAACCAGCGCTCGACGAGTTCCTTCGTCACCGCTTCGCCGGTCACCGACACGCATCGCAGGTCCGGCAGGTCCCGGGGGGTGCGTTCCAGCGAGGCCAGCACCGCGTCGAGGTACGACGGCACGACCTGGAGCACCGTGGCCCTGCCCGCGATGACCGTGTCGAGGAAGCGCTCGACGTCCAGGACCGTCTCCTGCCCGACGAGCAGGGTCCGTCCTCCGGCGAGCGGCCCGGCGAGCAACTGCCACAGGGAGATGTCGAAGCACTGCGGCGCCGTCTGTGCGACGGTCGCTCCCTCGCCGATGTCCAGGTCGTCGATCTTGGCGTGGAGATGGTTGAGCATGCCCGCGTGCTCGCACATGACGCCCTTGGGCTCACCGGTGGAGCCGGAGGTGAAGTAGATGTAGGCGAGCGAGTCCGCCGGGATGAGGACACGGGGGTCGTCGGCGCTGCGGACGTCTTCGCAAGCCGCGTCGATGGCCACGATCCGGACTTCGGCCAAGCGGTCCAGGGCCCGGTCGAGCGCGGCGGTGCTGCCGGATTCGACCAGCGCGAAGCGGCACGAGGAGCGGGTGAGCATGGTGGTGATGCGGTCGGCCGGGAAGTGCGGCTCGACCGGGACGTACGCTCCGCCTGCCTTGAGGACCGCGAGCACGGCGGCCATCCACCCCAGGCTCCGCTCGCACACCACGGCGACGGCGTCCTCCCGCCGCAGTCCGAGCTTCAGCAGGGCGTGGGCCAGCCGGTTGGCCCGGGCATTGAGTTCCCCGTACGTCCAGTACCGCCCCTCCTGCACGGCCGCGACGGCGTCCGGATGGGCGTGCGCCCGCTGTTCGAACAGCTCGTGGGCCCGGAGGTCCGGCAGGTTCCGCCGAGGCCCGGCGAGTCCGACGACCTGGTGGTGCAGTTCCGCGGCGCCCACCAGGCTCTGAGGTCCCGGGTCGGCATGCGGGTCGCCGACCATCAGTGCCAGCGCGGTGAGGTGGTAGCCGGTGATCCTGGCGGCGCACTCCCCGTCGAGCACCTCGGTGCGGTACCGCAGGCGCAGGAGGCACCGGCTGCCCCGGGCTGTCACCGAAACCCGCAGCGCCGCGTCGGTCTCAGGTCCGCCGTCACCGTACGGGTCGAACACGGCCTCGGGCGAGGACGCGGGGAAGCCGATGCCGGTACGGATGGCGCCCGCCGGGAGGTCGCGGTGGGGTGCCGTGGCGGACGCGGACGCGGACGCCATCGCGGACGTGGACGCGGCTTGATGCGTGGCGAGCAACAGCGCGCGCCACGAGCGGGAGTCGAGCGACAGGCGCAACGGCAGAGCGGGGCCGCCAGGCACCGCCACGTAGCCGCAGCCGACCTCGCGAACCCCCGACAGCGCGCTCAGGACCTTCAAATGGGCGCAGAGCAGTGTGGAGGAGGGCGTCACACCGAGGTCTCGGGCCAGCCGGCGCAGCGCCGTTGTCAGGGTGGCGGGGATCTCCTCTTCGTACTGTGCCGTCCCCGGTACGGGTGCGGGAGTCCACCGGGGTACGGCGGTGAACCATCCGGCGGCCGGCGGGGTGTGCTGGATGCGCGCGTCCGTGGTCTCCGGGCCGGTTATCACGGGAGTTCCCATGGGTCCCACCTTCTCGACTGGGTGTTTCCGGTCAGGTGTCGTCGACCCGGCGGATCCGAAGGGCCGGGTTCCCTCCCCAGTGCGCGGACGGTGGCACCGTCTCGCCCTTCATGAGGAAGGAGTCGGGGGCAAGGTCCGCGCCGTCGCCGAGAGTGACGCCGTAGTGCACGAAGGCGCCGATCCCGAGCGTGCAGCCGGACCCGATGGAGGTGCGGTCCGACTTGAAGGCGCCGTCCTCCTGCGAGTGGCACTGGATCACACTGCCCGCGTTGAGGGTGCAGTCGTCCCCGATGGTCACCATCGACCGCTCGGTGAGTGCGCAGCCGTCGTCGAACACCCTGCTGCCGAGCCGCACGCCCAGCATGCGCCAGATCACGTTCTTGAACGGAGTGCCGTTGAAGAGCCGCATGTACGTCTCGGAGGGGACCTTCCAGTAGCGTTCGCGCTGCCAGAAGCGGAGGTCGTAGATGGAACAGAACAGTGGGGCGGGCGGCTGCCGGGAGACGAGGGCGCGTTCCACGCCGACGAAGTACAGGGCCGTGAGGAGCAGGACCAGGACGTTGGCGAGTGCGATCGCGGCCGGCCCGAGCGGGTCGTAGAGTTCGGCGGCGACCGCGAAGAGCAGGGTCACCAGGAAGAAGCAGAACCACCGCACCATCAGGTACCAGGCCATGGTGGCGGCGTTGTGGCGGTTCTTGGCGGACAACAGGCGCCGCCTCGTGTCGGCGGTCTGCAGCCGGTCGAAGGTGCTGTCGCGCCGCACCGATCGCGGGATCTCGAAGCTCGGTGAGCCCAGTAGCCCCACGCCCTCCCTTAGCTTCCCGTCGACGGGCACCATGACCTTCGTCGCGAGGAGGCAGTTGTCGCCCGTTCTGCCGCCCGGGGGATACGCGATGCGGTTGCCGAGGAAGTTGCGGGGTCCGATCGACACCCGGCACACGCGGAAGGAAGTGCTGGAGAACTCCGCGTTGTTGATCGAGAGTCCGTCCGCGACCATCGTTCCGCTGCCGACGGAAGTGAGGTACGGGGAGTCCTGCTTGACCTCCGTGCCGAAGTTCGAGCCGGTCTGCTCGATGGGGGAGAGGTCGTACCCGAGGTGGCGGAGGTAGTGGACGATGCAGGAGCTGTCGCCGAACAACCGTGTCAGAAAACGCCTGTTGGTGATCACCGTGACCATCCGGTGCATTCCGTACCGGAACCCGTAGAGCGGATAGACCGTGCCCGGCGTGATGGAACGGGCCATCAGCCGGGGAACCGTGGCGATCAACAGCAGCCCGAGGGGAATCGCGCCGAAGAAGAGGACCAGCGACGCGGTCAGGGCCTCGACGTAGAACGTCCATGTCGTCAGCGCGGTCGGGCCCGGCTCCAGGAAGGCGGCCAGCTGCGGGGCCCAGGCCAGGAGCAGGCCCACGCCGCCGAACGACAGTGGCAGGTAGACGAGCAGCACGGCCAGTACCTGTAGGACGCCGTGCGTGGCTCGGCGCAGGGTCCCGCAGGCGGCCGGACCGACCAGGGAAGCGCTCGTGGCGGCCGGCACCGCGGGCGAACCGTGCCAGTGCTCCCCGTCCGGAACCACCTGCCCGCTGTGCAGGGCGGAGGCGTGAGCGAGCCGCGCACCATTGCCCAGGCCGGTCCCGATATCGATGACGGAGGCCTCCCCGACAACCGCGTCCTTGCCCAGGGACACCGAGCCGGTCCGGATGATGCCCGCCTGGGCCCGGTAGCAGGTGAAGAAGGCGTCCTTCCGGATCACCGTGCCGTCACCGATGCTGAGCAGGTCGGTGCACACGGGCACGATTCGCGAGAACACGGCGGTGCCGCGGCCGATGCGCGCCCCCAGTGCCCTCAGGTACAGGACGTAGAGCGGTGATCCGACGAAGAGCACCGGCGGCGCCGATCGGACGAGCGTCTTCACCGTCCAGAAGCGGAAGTAGCGCAGACTCCAGATCCGTATGCGGCACGGCCGCCACCTGCCGATGAGCACCCACTTCGCCACAACGGGGAGGGCGCTCAGCCCCAGGAGGGCGGCCGCGCCGAACAGCACCGAGCGCAGGTACACGGCACCCGCGCCGGTTCCGGCGGCGATCCATTCGTAGCCCCGGACGCCGGCGAACGCGACGGCGTACGAGTATCCGAGGAACGTGAGCAGCTGGAGCGCACCGCACAGCAGGTAGCGCGGAGCCCCCTCGGCGGGGTGCTCCGCCACCTGCGTCGGTGGTGTTGGAGTGCTCGTGCGCGGGACCTCCGGGGCGGCGAGCGTTGCGGCCAGACGCCCGACCGTCGGATGCCGGTACACATCCTTCATCGACACCGCCGGCAGGCCATCCGTGGCCCTGACCCGGGCGCAGAACCGGGCCATCACCATCGAATCGGCGCCCAGCTCGTCGAAGAAGTGGCTGTCGACGGACACCCGGTCGCGGTGAGTGACGTCCGCGAGCACCCGAGCGAAGGCGCCCTCCACATAGCCGCCCGGGACACCTGCGGCGCCTTGGACCGGCGGGGGCTTCGGCAGGGTGTGGGGCGATGTCCGTGCGGATCTTCTCGTCACGACGGCTCCCTCGGTGGATGCGACACCCGGGTACGCGGTCCAGTGCTCGGCGGGAGCGATGGCGGAACGGAGTGCCACACCCTTGATTCGACGCCAATCGAGCAATGGATGGGTAAAGCGGATATCTCGACTTTTCGTATGTTTCTCCACCAATCGATCCGCTGAACGGCGCCGAACCAAAGGCCGAGGGCTGAAAGCCGGTCGATTCCGGACACGTCCGCGGCCGCCGGCTTCCCCTCCGATCCGTACCACCGACTCGGGGACGAGCGGGCCGCCACAGGTCACCCCCTGCCGGGGTCCTGCTCGAAGAGGAGGAACCATGACCACCCACTACATGCGCCGCTCCGCCGCCCTGGCGGCTGCCGCGTTCGCCTTCCCGGTCGCCCTGGGTGTCGCCGTCCCCGCGTTCGCCGGGACCCAGCAGGCAGACCCGTACGGTCCGGCCTGCGCGTCGGTCCCGAGGGAGGGCTCCGGCAGTCTCGCCGGAATGGCCCAGGACCCCGTGGCCACTGCGGCGTCGAACAACCCGGCGCTCTCGACACTGGTCGCGGCCGTCAAGAAGGCGGGCCTGGTCGACACCCTGAACAACGCCAAGGACATCACGGTGTTCGCGCCCACGAACGAGGCGTTCGCGAAGATCCCCAAGGCCGACCTGGACAAGATCCTTGCCGACAAGGCCGAGCTGACCAAGATCCTCACCTACCACGTGGTGGGTGAGAAGATCACCCCCGCGCAGCTGCCCATGGGCTCGTTCAAGACGCTCGAAGGCGGATCCCTGACCACAGCCGGTTCCGGTGAGAACTTCACCGTCAACGGCAAGGCGAAGATCGTGTGCGGCGACGTCCGGACCGCCAACGCCACGGTCAACATCATCGACACGGTCCTCACTCCCATGTGAGCCGTGCCGGACCGGTCCTCCGTGATGCCGCGCCTCGGCGCGGCATCACCCACGGGGGCCGCATGACGGCGGAGCTCTGCCGGAACCGACCTGAGCCGCCCCCGCACCCCTCTTCCGCCCCGCCCGACAACGGATGCCGACACCTCCGCCGGTTTCGCATCCGCGCGCGTGCCCCGTGACGAAGACCGGTCAGCAGGGGCCGGCTGCATGGTCCCGGCGCCGACACCACGGACAAGGAGGGCGCCATGGCAAGCCTGGGTATGCGGATCCTGGTGGTCGGAGCCACCGGGGACGTCGGAGGTGAGGTCGCTCGTCAGCTGAAGGCGCTCGGCGCGCAGCCCGCGCTCGCCGGACGCAACCGGGACCGTCTCAGGGCACGCGCCGCCTCGCTCGGCGGATGCCCGTGGACGGTGTTCGACGCCTACGACCTGGACGGCTGCGGACGCCTTGCCCAGTGGGCCGGGGGAGAGCTGGGCGGACTGGACGCCCTGCTGGTCGCCATCGGGGTGGCAGGTTTCGGCCGAGCCGCAGAGGTGCCGGAGGCGGCTTGCGAGCACCTGTTCACCATCAACGCGCTGGCTCCGATCGCGGTGGTGCGCGGCTCGCTGACGGTGCTGCCCGCCGGCGGCAGGGCCGTCGTGGTGACGGGTGAGATCGTGGACCGTCCCGCCATGGGGATGGCCGACTACGCTGCTGCCAAGTCCGCCCTTGCGACATGGCTACGCGTGGCTGGTCGTGAAGCCCGCCGCGACCGCATCACCGTCACCGACGTACGACTGCCGCACCTGGACACGCAGTTCGCGCAACGGTCGGTAGTGGGCCGGCCGCCCTCGCTCGGTCCCGGCATCGGCCTCGAAGACGCTGTGAGCCGTCTCGTACTCGCCCCGCTGCTGGCCACCGCCTGAGGAGGCGGGGGACCCGCCGGCCCCAGGCGTGACCGCTCGATCCGTGGAGAGAGCGGGGTCTACCCGCAACCGGCGTGGTCCATGGTCATGGCTTCGGGGTCGCGGAGTGATGACTTCGCATCGAGGGATGGTGGAGGCGGGTCGGCTCGTGCGGGCGGTGCGGCGGGACACTGGATATGCAGTGTCGTGATTGGCCGGCCACGGGACATGAGCAGTCGGATCCCCGAGGCCGTTCGCACAGCATGCCGGAGTCAATTGATCCTGTGGCAGACTCCCGCTCGCTGCGCTCCGTTGATGAGCTGTACCGAGCAGACCTTGCCTTTGCGCATGTGTTTGCGGGGGTAGATGTCAAAGCCGTCGCCCCAGGTGCATCCGTGCTTGGCTTGACGGGTTTCCTGGTGGTAGAGGCCGCCGGCTGTGTCGTAGAAGCGGATCGCACCCTTCGCGTCGCATGTGAACGAGGAGAGCGGTGAGCTGAAGCTCACGCGGTCGACGTAGGTTCCGCTGCCGCTGACGGAGGCACACAACACACGCACCGGCGGCAGCGGCCAGGGATCGCATCCGCTCGCGGAGGCTTGGGCCGACGAGGGATACGCGATCAGGCCGAGTGAGAACAGCGTGATCACGGCGAGAAGGGACACAGACCGTCGCGGACGGATCGAGCGGTCCACCATGAGCTCCCATCTGCTTCAGACCCCGTCATCCATATGGGCGGGGTGGGTAAGCGGCCCAGCATGTGCTGAGAGTTGGCCACCCGACAACCCTCGAAACCATGGGAACGTGTAAGCGAAATTCCCCGTGCCTGGGTCGCCGGAGAGCTTGTCGGGCTGTGCGAGAGGGAATCGGCATCGAGCGGGCCGGGCCGCTCGGCAGGGAACCGCGGGGCTCTGGCGGGGGACGGCTAACCGGGCGGGTGCCACCCGGCCTCCCTCGGAGCCGCTGAGCGGGATGGCGAGGCTGCCGATACCGGTGAACACCAGATCAGGCCCGCAGGAAAGCCGACGGTCTGCGCAGGCATGTCCTGCCTATGGGAATCGACCAGGTCGTTCCCATCACGCCGAAGAACGGTGTGTCGATCGGCGCCGCGCCTCCGCCGGACTGGCCATGCCATGTACCGCCGCATGACGCTATCCGGTCGGGTGTCTTCATCCTGGCTACGACAAGATCCACCGGCAAGAAGCCCATGAACCTAAGATCCGAAGCCGGCCGAACAGCGGCGTACGGTACAGCTCCCGTAGCCGGCGGGACTTCTTCGTATGCCGTTGGCTGGGCGTTCACCGGCCTGGACAAGGCTCCCGACGTCGCGGTCGAGGGAAGTCAGGAGTCAGGGGAGTTGGGCAGCCCGTCTGTCAGGACCGTTGGACGACGGAGGCGTTCGAACGTCGCATGACGGCCGAGTGGGTGTGCTTCTGGCCTACGGAAGCGCCTTCGCCCTGCGATTTCCGTGATGCACCGCAAGGGCGCCACCCCCACGGACTACGCACGCGCCGTACTCCGCGTCGACCGCGACACTTCGTGGACCCCGCCGTCCACGTGGATGCGTAGGAGCAGGACTGCGTTACCCGGTTCTCTTCACGGATCACGCCGGCTGCTTCGGTTCCGTCACGAGAGGCCGTTTGCCCCGCCCGGCCCAGGAACCGGCGGAAGCATCAGGAGGGCCGGGCGGCCGCCACGGCCATCGGCACGCCGTACCTGCTGCCGAGCTGGTACCGGACCTTGCGGCGCACGCAGTGACTGCGGGAGGTTCCGGGCTGGGAACGCAGTGGTGGCCCGGGCGGCCTTCGAGCCGTCAGCCCCCGATGACGGCATGCTGGGTGCCGTCGCCCGGGCGGCCCAGGAACATCCACAGGCCGTAGCCGTAGAGGTCGCTCCGGACGAATCGCTGGGACTCGTCCTCGTCGCGCGGTGGGGCGAGGACGATCGGGTCGCCGGGTTCTGTGCCCCACCGCAATGCCAGGCCCGATTCCTTGGCGAGGAAGCGGTAGACCGCTCCGGTCCGGACCACGGTCTCGTCGTCCTCAGCGTCGTCATCAAGGTCGAAGCCAGGGACGCGGGAAACGTCATGGAAGGCCCCGTCGGTCCACTCCTGCAGCCGGAAGCGCTGTGCGTCGTGCTCCGCAGGCTCGTACTGCGCGATGCCCGCACCGGGCTCGACGCCTGCCGTCTGGAGGGCCTTGCCCGAATGGTGGACCAGGATGCGGTGGTACCCCTCGCCGTCCGGTTCCAGCAGGAAGTGCGCCAGGTCGTACTGGAGCGGCACGTCGAGCGCAGTCAGCATGGCCGCGCCGTTCGCTGCGGTCCGGGGTTCGGGCACACCGGGCCCAGGGTCCGGGGCCGGTCGCGCGGAAGCGGTGAGGGAGGCCAGGGCAGCGGCGGCGACCGCGACGTCGGAGAGCGAGAGCTCAGGGTTGAGAGCGCGTACGACAGCCTCCGTCAGCGGCTCCTGCCGGGCCATGATGTGCCGCACTGCCGCGGCCAGGGCGAACGAGGAACGCTCGACCCCGAGCATGTCGCCCATCATCAAGGTCGCGGGGGCGGGGGCGATCAGATCGGTCAGGACGAACAGCGCCCGGTCGTCACTCTCGTAGGCATCCCGGACACCGGCGTCGTCTCGTATGACGTCGGCCGTCCGCCAGGCGGTGTCCTGCGGCAGACGCCACATGACGGCGGTGATGAAGGGCAGCTCGCCATCCCCGGGGTTGCCCGACTCCGGTTGGTGGAGGCAGGGCCGCAAGGCGTTGGGCACCTCCGCGACGATTCGCCTCCAGGTGTCGCTCTGCGAGGATTCGTACGGCGCGGAGTCCGCGTCGACGTCCCAGAGGAAGATGATGGCGCCTTGTTCCTGGTGGAAGTGCGCTTGCAGCCACCGTTCGCCCTCGTTGGGGATGCGCAGGGCGATGCCGGCTCCGCTGGAGCATACGACCGCATCGAGGCTGTACGGAGCGTGGCCGCCCACGATGAGGCCAATGGTGGCGAGCGACTCGGCCCGTTCCAGCAGTTGCG
Source organism: Streptomyces sp. NPDC057939 (assembly GCF_042887545.1). NCBI lineage: Bacteria > Bacillati > Actinomycetota > Actinomycetes > Kitasatosporales > Streptomycetaceae > Streptomyces > Streptomyces sp. NPDC057939. Next base: position 6,045 of record NZ_JBHVPG010000086.1, on the reverse strand, counting down.
GTACGTCGGGCATCAGAGCCGCTGCCCGGTGGACGGATGGAGACGGGCGGTCGATGGGGTTCGTCTGCATGCACGCCATTGAACAGGCCGCCGGTGACAGGCTTGGTGGCGGGCTGCGGGGAGAAGCGGTTTCCCCCAGGTGCCGGCCCGGGAACAGCCCTGCGGCTGAAGTCGACCGACGGGCGTCCTGCCGCGTTCGTGGGGTCCGGCCGTCGTCCGGTCGCCTCAGCCGGCGGGCGGCCGGAGCCCGGGACGGAGAGGGTGCCGACGCCGACGGGCGGCCCACACAAAGGACAAAGCGGTCCATTGCGATCACCGTGGGCGAGTCCCCTCGCACGGTGACTGGCGGAGACGGGGCGGACCTACTCCCATCTGTCCGCGGAGTGGAATCCCGTCGGCACCGCGACCGACCCGGGCTTGGTCCAGGAAAAGGAAGATCCGCGTCGCCTCACATCCGGTCGACGGAAACCGACAGCTCTTGCTCCACCAACGCTGTCCGACCGAACGGCTCGCTACCCACGGGGAACCCGAACGCCAACAATTTCTGCGGCACGTCGCCATCCGGCACCCGTCGAGGCGCCTGCGGTCGAAGGCCGAGAACGCACCCGCGCCCGGCGACCAACACGCCGGCAGGTGCGACGTTGCTGCGCCGATGCGCCGAGCTCCCGCGATCGGCCCGATGTCAGTACCGGGTGGCAGGCTCTGCCGCCATGAACAAGCAGCAGTTCTGGCAGCTCATTGAGGAAGCCCGCGATCAGGCGTCCAACCCGAACGACGGCGAAGCGGTCGCTCGCGAAGCGACCGCGCTCCTGGCCTCCCGGCCGTTCGAGGAGATCATCGCGGGCGAGCAGGTGCTGTGGGAACTGATGGTCGAGTCGTACACCAATCCTCTGTGGGCCGCTGCCTACCTCGCCAACGGTGGTTGCTCCGACGACGGCTTCGACTACTTCCGCGGCTGGCTGATCGCTCAGGGCCGTGAAGTCTTCGAGCGCGTGGTCGCTGACCCAGATGCCCTGGCAGAACTGCCCATCGTTCAAGCCTCCGCCGCCGCGGGCGTCGACCTGGAGGTTGAAAACATGCTGGTCATCGCCTGGAACGCACATATCTCGGCGACCGGTGACCAGCTCCCCACCAGCCCATCCACCATCCGCTACCGGGAGCTGGACCCCACCTGGAACTTCGATTTCGATGACCGCGACGAGATGACTCGCCGCCTGCCCGGTTTGGCAGCTCTCCATCTGGAGTAGACGCAAGCTCGCGGTCGCAGGACGAGGTCGGACAGCGGAGGGCGAGACTTCGAACATCGCTACCCGTCAATCCGTCACTCTCTCACTTCGTCGTTCCGTCACAACACACGGGCCCACCTGTTCCGCAGCCATTGCTGTGTATGCCCAAACCCGTGGCCGCGCCGGACAGCACTCCTTGAGCAGCCCCCGACGCGCGGGGCGCGGGCCGGGATTCGTCCGGCCGGCTCGGCCATCGCGGACCCACTAGGTGAACTCGTCGGCGCGACAGGGCGGGTTGGCGGTCCCGGTACGGCGCGCGATCGCCTCGTAGCGCGATAGGGGTGAAGAGGCAGCGGACTTCCACAGCACACCGATCCGGAGGCGGCGTCCTGATCGAGTTCGATACGCCCGACTGACCGTCATGACCTTGGCGCGCCATGCCGTCGCCGCCCACGAGAAGCGATCCGGCCGGGCTCAGCAACAGTCGTAGCGGTGGGTGTACGGGGTACCGGGGCAGGTGCGGCAGACGAAGAAGTACATGCCGCCCATGTCCCCCATGCACATGTGGTGTCCGAACGTGGCGACTGCGGCGGTATCGGCCTCGGCCTGCCAGGAGGGGGTCGCGGCTGGGTCCTGGAGCGGATCCCGGTCGTCGAGGGGGAGCCGGCGGCCCATGCCCGGTTCGGTCGCGGTGACGCTGAGCAGGTGCTCCATGCGGGTGTCGCAGCCCGCGCAGCGGGGCCAGCGGGGGGTCTGCATCCATGCCGGATATCCGCCGACCTTGCTCTGCTGTGTGGTGGCCACTTCGTGGTAGCTGTAGCCGTGTTCGATCTCGAAGTCGTCGAACCGCTCCCCGAGCAGCTCGTCGAGTTCATCGGGGAGGTCCCAGTTCGGGTACTCCACTGCAGGAGTGGGGGACACCGTGCACGGGCGTGGTACGAACTCCTCGTCCGTGACGTGCGGGCGTGGCGGTTCCTCGGTCAGGGCGCCGGCCGTTGTCAGGGCCGTGCTGCGCCAATGGAGCCGGGGGTTGGCCGCGTACGGCTCCTCCTCATGGATCAAGGGGCACCACAGGATCTGCAACAGGTCGGTGCCGGCGGGGAAGGCGAGGGCGGGCACATCCCGGGCGTACAGCTGGACCACCGGAACCATGGCGATCGGCTCGGGCCCGACGGGCGCGGCGAGCGGCTTGTAGTGGTTCGGTTCGGCGCACATCGGCCATGGCTCGTCGGCGGGCCACAGCAGCGGGCCGCCGACGGAGCTGTCACCCACGCCAGGCTGCCCGGCCCGGGGGTAGAGGAGGGTGACCTCTTGGGCCGTACCGGCCAGTTCAGGAAAGACTTCTTCGACTTCAAAGGGCATCGATGCCGGCGGCCGCGGCCCGGCCGGCCGAGCTGAAGTGGGCCGCGGTTGTATGCGATGTGACGACACGGGGTCTCCTGCTGCTGGGTGGCCGTACGCCGCCGACCTTAGCCCCCGCCCCTGACAAGCAGCCCGTCCCGCCCTACCGCCCACCACTCCGCCTCAGCCTCTGTGATCGCCGCATTGGAGTGGGCTCGCAGGGAGAGAGCCAGGGAACTGGCCACGTGCGCGGGGTGGCCTGCTGCACAACCACGGTCAAGGAGATCTCCGTCTACTCCCGTACGGCCGAGCGCGGTCGAGTGGACCTTCGCCAAGTCTCGGAGGCAACCGGCATCCCGATCGGTGACACCCGTCAGGTCCCGCGCGAGTTCGCAATCGCGGGATTTCTGATCGAACACGAGCAGCCGGACGGCGAGCAGGTCTGCCGCCTCTACGAACCCGCTGACGGCCGCCAGGAAGGACGGAGATTGGTTGCGAGGGCTTTGGCGGGGACGCGGACGGTGACGCAAGGACTCGTGGTGGAAAGCGCCCCCTTCGGCGCCGCGATGGGGCTGATCAGCTTTTCGCTGGGAGGCCTGCGATATGTCTTCTCCGCCGATGATCAGGGCACCATCACGGCGGCCAAGAACAGTATTCTCTACAGCCTCATCGCCATGTTGGGGTCATCGGCCTTCGTGGTGATCACTGCCGCGCGAGTGCAAGACGGCCGCAAATCAGGCCGAGCGCGACCGCCGAGAAGGCCCGCGGCCGGCGTGCTCGCTCCCGCCCCCACGGCCTGCCTCTTGATCACCGCGCAGGCCGCCCGCCGCAGGAGTGGGCAAGCCTGAAAGGAGAAGCCACGCCAGGTGTAAGAGGCCCACAGGTGCCCAGCGAGGGCAGGTGGGGGCATACGCCCCGCCGGATCGGCGCATTCGGACCATCAGTCCGGTTTGGTCGGCTCGATGCCCTCTCGACATCGACAGCGACGGGAACGGCGCTTGTACGGACGGTGCCGCACGCCGAACCGGGCAGGGCCGTCAGCGGCCCGACTCCTCGTATCCCGGCGGGGCGGCGCCCGCCGGGTCCGGCACGGTCAGCGCCCAGCCCGCCATCGACTCCAGCACCTCCCTCAGACGCTCGCCCAACGGGGTGAGCCGGTACTCGACCCGCGGAGGGATCTCCGCATAAGCGGTGCGTATGACGATGCCGCTGTCCTGAAACTGGCGCAACCGCCGGGTGAGCGTGTGCGGACTGATGCCCGGCAGGGCATCCCGCAACTCGGTGAAGCGCCGCGGCCCCGGCAGCAGCTCCCGCACGATGAGCGTGGCCCAAGGCCCCCCGAGGAGTACGAGAAAGCGGGCGACGCCGCACTCCGGCAGCTTTTCGGGATGTTCCTTCGTCATTTTTGCGAGCCTAACCCATTGGTGCAGTTGATGTAACTGGGGCACCTCATGCCCTAATGGGGCTCATGACCTACGTGATCCACGGCGCCACCGGCGCCCAGGGAGCCCCCGTCGCCGCCGCGCTCGCCGCCGCAGGCAAGCCCGTGACCGCCCTCACCCGCAACGCCTCCGCCGTCGTGCCCGGTGCGCGGGTGGTTCCGACCGACTACTCCTCTCCCGAGCAACTGATCGCGGCCTACCGGGGCGCGCAGGGCGTCTTCGTGCATCTGCCGATGGCCGCGGAGGAGGACCGTCGGCGGTACGCGGCGAACGTGGTCGCCGCCGTTCAGGAGACCCGCCCCGGCCGCGTGGTCGTCTCCACCAGCGGCGACGACTCCGGCCTCCAGGACCCCTCCGGCAACGCCCTGGGCGCGCTGGTGGCCGGTCTGGAGGAATCCGGGGCTTCCTACGCGGTGGTCGCCCCGCGGCTGTACATGGAGAACCTGCTGCTGCCGCCGGTCTTCGCCACCACGCAGGAAAGCGGCGTGCTGCGCTATCCGCTGGGGCCCGGCTTCCCCGTCGGATGGTCCTCCCACCTGGACGTGGCCGATGTCGTGACCGCGCTCTTCGAGCAGACCGGGATCACGGGCACGGTCTCCGTCGGACAGGACCCGGCCGTCACGGGTCCCCAGCTCGCGGAGGCCTTCGCCGGGCGGCTCGGCCGACCGGTGACGTACGAGGCGATGGAGCCCGCCGCCTTCGGCGAGCTGATCACCCCGCTCTTCGGTGAGCAGGCCGCGACCGGCGTCGCGGGGTTCTACGCGTTCCTGGGCACGCTTCCCGACCTCCCCGTCGACGCCGACCGGTCCGCCCAGAAGCTGCTGGGCGTCTCGCCCCGCACGCCTGCGCAGTGGCTTGCCGCCCTCGACCTCTGACACCCCACGCAGACGGCTTCCGCCCTGGCGGGCGGAAGCCGCGTACCTACGGGCGGATGCGCTAGTAGAGGCTCCCGGTGTTGCAGTGGGAGCCAGCGGAAGAGGTCCTCGCCGCACACGGTGACGCCGGGCACGACGTCGTCGCGCCGCGCGCCGCTGTCTGCGTCAGCAGATCCAGCGCCGGCAGCAACACCAGGGCCCGCCCGTTCCGGGCCAGACGGAGCGCCGCCGCGGCCGCGATGAACGTCTTCCCGGTCCCGCACGCCACCACCGTGGCCCGCAGACCCGCCTCCGGAATCCGCTTCCCCGGTGGAATATCGAGCCCCCGGACAATTTCCGTCACCGCTTCCTCCTGAGAGGACGAAGCACGACGCCACCAGACTTCTGAATTCAGCACTCCACTGAAACGAAGTGGCGGGGAAAAACCCGTCAAGGAGCGGGTAGCGGGTTTCTCGGGATCGTACACAGCTACATGCATTACACCCCACATGATGCATACTGATCACTGTACCGCGAACGAGGCTCGACGTAGACGATTACGCGATACCGACTCCTCCGGAAGGAGAAGCGATCGGTAGGGTCCGGGACATGGTCAACCCCCTGTCGAAGCCCCTCGAACGCAAGCACCTCGTAGCCTCCCTGGTACTGGCCGCCCTGCTGACGGTCGGCTGGTACGGCTTTCAGCCCGTCCCCACTGACTGCGTGGTGTATCACGGGGCGTACGTTCCCCTTGAGGGGAAGGGACTTACCGCGGAGCAACTCACGAATCTGAAGAGACAGGCCTCCGAAGCCGAGGGATGCCCGCGGGTGAGACGTTGGGACACCTGGGGATTCTCGATCTGACAACCCCCGCCGGCAGGTCCGAGCAGGATGACCTCCTTCCAGCCCGCCGCCCGCGCAGCGGGCGACCCCAGAGGCGAAGCCGGAGGGGTCCCCAGGGTGGGAGAGCGGAGCGAACCCACCCCAACGGGCCGCAGGCCCGGACCCCGTGAAACGGGGTCACCCCGGCTCGCGGAGCGAGCCGTTCGGGCAAAGCCCGAACCCGTCCAAAGCAAAGCGCAGGACACCGGCCCGAAGGGCCGGCCCTGCCCGGGGCGAAGCCCCCGGGCGCCGAGCGCAGCGAGGCGGTCTCTCTCCTACGCGCGCAGCGCGTAGGTACCC
>NZ_JBHVPG010000085.1:0-21419 GCF_042887545.1 Streptomyces sp. NPDC057939 | reverse complement strand
GACATACACACTTAGTGTCGTCGGCTGCGTCTGTTGTGTAAACGCCCCCGGCCCTGCCGGCCCCCGCCCCCCCCGGGGGGGGGCCCTTCTGCGCGTTCCGGGGTCGCCCGCGCCCTCGGGAGCGACCCGCGACCGTCCGGCACACTCGACCGCATGGACACAGTGATCAGGGCGGCGCTGCCCGCCGAATACGAAGAGCTGGGTGACATCACCGCGGGGGCCTACCTCGGGGACGGGCTGCTCGACGGGAATCCCGACGGCACCTACGAGCGCGTGCTGCGCGACGTCGCGGGTCGGGCCGGAGCCGGCGAGGTGCTCGTGGCCGTGCTCGACGGACGACTGCTGGGCGGTGTGACCTTCGCCCCTCCGGGGAGCCCGCTCGCCGACATAGCCGGCCCCGGCGAGGCCGAGTTCCGGATGCTCGCGGTGGCCGCCACCGGCCGCGGCAAGGGCGCCGGCGAGGCCCTCGTACGAGCCTGCGCCGAGCGGGCCCGGGCCCTCCCCGGGGTGACCCGGCTGGTGCTCTCCACCCAGGCGCAGAGCCCCGCCGCGCACCGGATCTACGAGCGCCTGGGGTTCGTCCGCACCCCCGATCGGGACTGGTCGCCGCTTCCCACGGTGCCCCTGCTCACCTACGCCCTGGAGCTGTACGCACCCGAGCAGTAGCCACCCCGACACAACATGTGGGGGCTACCGCAACGGGGCGCCCCCACATGTATGCTCATGGCTGCTGTCGCCGCAGGGGAATCCGGTGCGAATCCGGAACTGTCCCGCAACGGTATGAAGTGCACCCATTGGTGCGTCCGGAAGTCCGAGGACCTGCCGACAGCGCTCCCGGCTCGACCGAACCGGGTGCCGACACGTCCGGGCCTCGCGGTTGGGCCGGTGGACGCCACGCGGTGCACGTACCGCCTGCCCTGTCCGGGCCGGTGCGTGGCCTTCCCGCGTGCGCCCGCTCGCCCCGCCCCGTCGAAGACCGGGCCGAGTGAGGGAGAGCTCCCCCCGTGACCATCGCGCCCGCCGCACCGCGCGCCGAGTCCGCCCAGTCCGCCAACGAGGCCGCGCTCGCGCCCGAGGGCCCGGGGACCGCACTGCTGCGCACCCTCACCGAACTCACGGCCGACCTGCCCGACACGGACCCCGGCCGGGTCGCCGCCGCCGCCCTGCGCGGCCGCAGCTCCGTCGCCGACGAGGCCGAACTGCGGGGGCTGGCCACCGAGGCCGCCGCCGGCCTGATCTCCGAGGACCCGGCGTACTCCCGCCTCGCCGCCCGACTGCTGACGCTCGCCGTCGCCGACGAGGCCGCCGGCCAGGGTTCCACCTCCTTCGCCGAGTCGGTCGCCGTCGGCCACCGCGAGGGCCTGATCGCCGACCGCACGGCCGAGTTCGTCGAGGCCCACGCCGCCCGGCTGAACTCCCTCGTCGAGCACGCCCTCGCCGAGGGCGCCGACGACCGCTTCGGCTTCTTCGGCCTGCGCACCCTGCACAGCCGTTACCTGCTGCGCCACCCGATCACCCGCCAGGTCATCGAGACCCCGCAGTACTTCATGCTGCGCGTGGCCTGTGGCCTCGCCGCGGACGAGAGCGTCCAGGCCGTCGAGGAAGTGGCCTCGCTCTACCGGCTGATGAGCCGCCTCGACTACCTGCCGTCCTCCCCCACGCTCTTCAACTCCGGCACCCGGCACCCGCAGATGTCGTCCTGCTACCTGCTGGACTCCCCGCTGGACGAGCTGGACTCGATCTACGACCGCTACCACCAGGTCGCCCGCCTGTCCAAGCACGCCGGTGGCATCGGGCTGTCGTACTCCCGCATCCGTGCCCGCGGTTCCCTGATCCGCGGCACCAACGGCCACTCCAACGGCATCGTCCCGTTCCTGAAGACCCTCGACGCCTCCGTCGCCGCGGTCAACCAGGGCGGCCGCCGCAAGGGCGCCGCCGCCGTCTACCTGGAGACCTGGCACGCGGACATCGAGGAGTTCCTGGAGCTCCGCGACAACACCGGTGAGGACCAGCGCCGTACGCACAACCTGAACCTCGCCCACTGGGTGCCGGACGAGTTCATGCGCCGCGTGAACTCCGACGGCCAGTGGTCGCTGTTCTCCCCGGCCGACGTCCCCGAGCTCGTGGACCTGTGGGGCGACGCGTTCGACGCCGCCTACCGCAAGGCCGAGGCGGACGGCCTGGCCCGCAAGACCATGCCCGCCCGCGACCTGTACGGCCGGATGATGCGCACCCTCGCGCAGACCGGCCAGGGCTGGATGACCTTCAAGGACGCCTCCAACCGCACGGCGAACCAGACCGCCGAGCCGGGCTCGGTCGTCCACTCCTCCAACCTGTGCACCGAGATCATCGAGGTCACCGACGACGGCGAGACGGCCGTCTGCAACCTCGGCTCGGTCAACATGGGCGCCTTCGTGGTGGACGGTGGGATCGACTGGGAGCGCCTGGACGAGACCGTCCGCACGGCCGTGACCTTCCTCGACCGCGTCGTGGACATCAACTTCTACCCGACCGAGCAGGCCGGGCGTTCCAACGCCCGCTGGCGTCCGGTGGGTCTGGGCGCGATGGGTCTCCAGGACGTCTTCTTCAAGCTGCGGGTGCCCTTCGACTCCCCCGAGGCGAAGGCGCTGTCCACGAAGCTCTCCGAGCGGATCATGCTCGCCGCGTACGAGGCCTCCTGCGACCTCGCCGAGCGCAACGGCCCCCTCCCCGCCTGGGAGAAGACCCGTACCGCCCGCGGCGTCCTGCACCCGGACCACTACGACGTCGAGCTGAACTGGCCCGAGCGCTGGGACGCCCTGCGCGCCCGCGTCGCGAAGACCGGCATGCGCAACTCGCTGCTCCTCGCCATCGCCCCGACGGCGACGATCGCCTCGATCGCGGGCGTGTACGAGTGCATCGAGCCGCAGGTGTCCAACCTGTTCAAGCGCGAGACCCTCAGCGGTGAGTTCCTCCAGGTCAACGCGTACCTGGTGGAGGAGCTGAAGCAGCTCGGCGTGTGGGACGCGCAGACCCGCGAGGCGCTGCGCGAGTCCAGCGGCTCCGTGCAGGGCTTCGGTTGGATCCCGGCCGAGGTGCGCGAGCTGTACCGGACGGCGTGGGAGATCCCGCAGCGCGGCCTGATCGACATGGCGGCGGCCCGTACGCCGTTCCTCGACCAGTCCCAGTCGCTGAACCTGTTCCTGGAGACGCCGACCATCGGCAAGCTCAGCTCGATGTACTCGTACGCCTGGAAGCAAGGCCTGAAGACCACGTACTACCTGCGTTCGCGCCCGGCGACGAAGATCGCCCGCGCGGCGCAGGCCGCCGCCCCGGCGGCGCTCCCGCAGGCCGTGTCCGACGCGGAGGCGCTGGCCTGCTCCCTTGAGAACCCCGAATCGTGCGAGGCCTGCCAGTAATGAGCACCAACGAGAACAAGAACCTGCTGGACCCGGGCTTCGAGCTCACGCTCCGCCCGATGCGCTACCCGGACTTCTACGAGCGCTACCGGGACGCGATCAAGAACACCTGGACCGTCGAGGAGGTCGACCTCCACTCGGACGTCGCGGACCTCGCGAAGCTGACGCCCGGTGAGCAGCACATGATCGGCCGGCTGGTCGCGTTCTTCGCGACGGGCGACTCGATCGTCTCGAACAACCTCGTGCTGACGCTGTACAAGCACATCAACTCCCCGGAGGCGCGCCTGTACCTGTCGCGCCAGCTGTTCGAGGAGGCCGTGCACGTCCAGTTCTACCTGACGCTGCTCGACACCTACCTGCCCGACCCGGACGACCGCGCCGCCGCGTTCGACGCGGTCGAGGAGATCCCCTCGATCCGCGAGAAGGCGCAGTTCTGCTTCAAGTGGATGGACTCCGTCGAGAAGATCGACCAGCTGGAGACGCAGGCCGACCGCCGCCGTTTCCTGCTGAACCTGATCTGCTTCGCGGCGTGCATCGAGGGCCTGTTCTTCTACGGCGCCTTCGCGTACGTGTACTGGTTCCGCTCGCGGGGTCTGCTGCACGGTCTGGCGACGGGCACCAACTGGGTGTTCCGCGACGAGACGATGCACATGAACTTCGCCTTCGAGGTCGTGGACACCGTCCGCAAGGAGGAGCCGGAGCTCTTCGACGACGCCCTCCAGCAGCAGGTCACCGACATGCTGAAGGAGGCCGTGGAGGCGGAGCTGCAGTTCGGCCGTGACCTGTGCGGCGAGGGTCTGCCGGGCATGAACACCGAGTCGATGCGCGAGTACCTGGAGTGCGTCGCGGACCAGCGTCTGGTGCGCCTCGGGTTCCCGCCGATCTACGGCTCGCAGAACCCGTTCTCCTTCATGGAGCTCCAGGGCGTCCAGGAGCTGACGAACTTCTTCGAGCGTCGCCCGTCGGCCTACCAGGTCGCGGTCGAGGGCACGGTCGACCTGGACGAGGACTTCTAGTCCCACCGTCCGCGCACGTGTGCGCGAGGAGCCGGAACGCGAACGAACCGCGTTCCGGCTCCTCGCGTTTCCGGGTCGTGGATCAGGGCTCAGTGGGCCATGCGGCCCCGGCGCCCGAGGCCGAAGCGCAGGCCGCGCCGGCGCGGGGTGGGCCGCAGGCCGCCCGCCCGCTGGCGCGGCAGCCACACCCGCCGGGTCTCGACGGCCCGCAGCTGCCGGTCGATCCGTCGGTCGCGCCACGCCCCGTACAGGCTGGGCCCCAGCAGGAACGCGGCGAGGGCCAGGACGACGAGGTAGTTCACGAAGGTGCTCATACCTCCACTGTCCGCCTGATCGCCCATGATCGAACAGTGGCAGTACTGTCACTCAAGTGCGAATTACTGCCACACTGAGGTCATGCTGACCAACGTGGCCGTGGCCCTCGTCGACGGAGTCGCCCCCTTCGAGTTCGGGATCTTCTGCGAGGTCTTCGGGATCGACCGCGGCGCGCAGGGGGTGCCGGTGTACGACTTCGCCGTGTGCGCCGCGGAGGAGGGCCCGCTGACCATGTCCGACGTCGGCTTCGCCATCGCCCCCGCGCACGGCCTGGAGCGGCTGGAGGAGGCGGACCTGATCTGCGTGCCGGCCGACCGGCGGGCGGCCGTGCGGGAGTACCCCGAGCCGTACCTCGAAGCCCTGCGGCGGGCCGTGGACCGGGGCGCGCGGGTGCTCAGCGTGTGCAGCGGGGCCTTCGTGCTCGGCGCGGCCGGACTGCTCGACGGCCGGCGCTGCACCACGCACTGGATGCACGCCCCGGCGCTGGCGGACCGCTTCCCGAAGGCGCACGTCGACCCCGACGTGCTGTACGTGGACGAGGGCCCGGTGATCACCGGCGCCGGCACCGCCTCGGGCATCGACGCGTGCCTGCACGTCGTGCGCCAGGAGCACGGCGCCGAGGTGGCCAACACCATCGCCCGGCGGATGGTCGTCCCCCCGCACCGGGACGGCGGGCAGGCCCAGTACGTGCGGCGGCCGCTGCCGCGGACCGCCTGCGACACGGTGGGCGAGGTCATCGGCTGGATGGCCGGGAACCTGGAGCGGGAGATCACCGTCGAGCACCTCGCGGAGCGGGCCCACATGTCCCCGCGGACCTTCGCCCGCCGCTTCCTCCAGGAGACCGGGACCACCCCCTACCAGTGGGTGCTGCGCCGCCGGGTCATGTTCGCGCAGGAACTGCTGGAGTCCACCGACGAGACGGTGGACTCCATCGCGGCCCGCAGCGGCTTCGGCAACGCGGCGGCCCTGCGCCACCACTTCCTGCGCGCCCTGGGCACCACCCCGAACGCCTTCCGCCGCGCCTTCCGGGGGCCGCGGGCGGCGTAGCGGGGGCGGCGCACCCCCGGACGCGTCAGTCGTTCGGGACGACCTCGTAGCGGGGGGTGTTCTCGGCCATCTGGCGCAGGGCGTCCTTGCGGTCGCGCTTGGAGAGCCGGTCGATGTACAGGTACCCGTACAGGTGGTCCGTCTCGTGCTGGAGGCAGCGCGCGAAGTAGCCGGTGCCGCGGACCTTGATCGGGTTGCCCTGCGCGTCCTGACCGGTCACCTCGGCGTAGTCCGGGCGGGCCAGCGCCGCGTAGGCGGTCGGGACGGAGAGGCAGCCCTCGTTCGAGTCGTCCAGCACGCGGCCCGCGGCCGGCAGCTCGACCAGCTTCGGGTTGACGACGACACCGGTGTGGCGCTTGCCGTCGTCGTCCGGGCAGTCGTAGACGAAGACCTTCGCGTCCACGCCGATCTGGTTGGCGGCCAGGCCCACGCCCTCGGCGGTCTTCTGGCTGGCGAACATGTCGTCGATGAGCTGCGCGAGCTCCTCGCCGAACTCGGTGACGTCCTTGCACTCCCGGTGCAGCACCGGGTTGCCGACCACCGTGATCGGGCGGGACGTGCCCCGCTCGCGGTGGGCGAGCTCGCGCGCCTCACAGTCCTCGGTGTCCACGACCCAGCCCTCGTCGTCGACCGGGACCACCTGGTTCTCCTGCTGCGCCATGTCCGCCGTACGCCTTCCGTAGATTCGCCCGAGCCACCGATGTGACCGGTACAGCCTACGGCCCGCACTCAGCAGACTTCTTCGAGATCCCGCCACTCACGGCTGTCCGGGCTGTCGGCCACCCAGCCGTCGAGGAGCCCGCGCACCAGCCCGGCCGGGGCGGCGATGCCGCATTCGCGCTCGGGCACCCACAGCGGGCCGGAGCCCGCCGTGCGGTGGCCCAGCGGGCCGGGGTGACCGGGCTCGCTGTGGTCGTGCGGGTCCAGGTGGTCACCGGCGGACTCGCCGCTCGGCATCGCGCTCTCCGAACAGGTCCGGCACAGCAGCCGGACCGACGAGGACCAGTCCTCGGCGGCGAAGCCCGCGTCCGAGGCCAGTTGCTCCAAAGCGTTGCGGTCCGCCTCGGAGGCCGCTTCGAGCAGCACCACCCAGGTCGGCACCGGTGAGGGCGCCCACAGCTCGATCTCGTCGAACACCGGGTACGAGGGACCGGCCGAGGTGACCCGCTCGCCGTGCGGAACCCCGTCGTGCAGGACGACCTCGCCCCAGCGCCGCCCCGAGGAGGGCAGCGGGATCGAGAGGACCTCCATGCGGGCCGGATCGAGCCTCCGGCCCCACACCACCTCGGCCTCGCCCTCGGGCGACAGCCGCACCGCGGCGCTGCCCAGTTCCATGCCGACCGGCTCGCCCGTCCCGGCGCTGCTGTGGGGGTCCCCGGGCACCTTCAGCCCGTACGCCTGCCAGGCCCGCCGGGCCAGCGGCCAGTCCTGGAGGGCGGTCGCGGCGATGCCGACGTTCCACCAGTCCGGCGCGCCCGCCTCACGGTCCAGGAGCGCCACGGCACGCAGGCCCGCGGCCCGTGCCTGCTCCCAGTCGTGGCGGAACTTGTGCAGCAGGGCCAGGTTGAACCAGGACTCCGACAGCCAGGGCTCCAGGTCCGCCGCTCTGGTCAGGAGCGCGCCCGCGTCCTCGTACCGCCCGTCACCGATCAGCGTGAACGCGCGGTCGGTGGCCTGCCGCCACGAGGCGGAGGGCCGATGCCGTACCTTCCCGAAGATCCTCACGATTCCCGCCTGCCGGTCCCGGTGCAGCCTTGCGGACACCCTCACGGACACTCCTACTGCATCCAACCATGCCCGCTCGGACGCCCGCTCATTACCCATGGGTTACCCCGGGGGAACGGGAACGACTCGGCTCCGCCCGCCCCTGGCCAGAACCCTGGCCAAGGACTCCACGACGCCCGGCTCGTAGTCGTGCCCGGTGCCCAGCCGCAGCCGTTCCAGGGCCGCGAGGGAGCCGGCCGGGTGACGGGCCCCGACCGCCAGGTCGTCGTACGCGTTCACCACGCGCACGATGCGGGCGGCGACGGGCTGGTCCCGGTACGGATCCGCCTGCCGCTCCACGATCACCGCCACCTCGGCGGGGACCCCCGTCCGGCGGGCCACCTCGCCGCCGAGCTCGGCGATCCTGCGGGCCAGGGCCGTGGGCAGCTCGGCGGTGGCCCCGCTCGGCACGGGGTCGACGAGGGACAGCTGGCCGATGTCGTGCATCAGGGCCGCGTACTCCAGCACCGTGAGCTCCCGCTCCGAGAGCCCGAGCTCCCGGCCGACCGAGCGGCTCAGCGCGGCGACCCGGCGCGCGTGGCCGGGCGGGGTGCAGCCGGCGATCTCGGTGGCCCGGGCCAGCGAGGTGATGGTCTGGCGGTAGGTGGTGCGGACGGCGGTGATCCGGTGGAAGGACATCTGGGTCAGCAGCAGCGGCACGCTGAAGACGGGCAGGGCCCACAGGCCGGCCACGGCCACCCCGAGGGCCATCACCACCCCGGAGGCGCAGATCGCCGAGCCGATGCCGAGCTGCGCGCGCAGTTCGTCGCGCAGCAGCGGACCGTACGGCCAGCCGGTGCGGGCCCCCGCCAGGGCGGCGGCGAGCACGGAGTCGCACAGCGCGGTGAGGCCGAGCAGGAACAGCAGGAACACGACGAGGTACGGGCCCTGCCCGATCCACTCCCCCAGCCGCCCGGAGTTGTAGAGGGGCTGGAAGCAGACGGCGGCGAAGGCGACGGTGAGGACCCGCCGGGCCACGTGGTCGAGGGCGGGCCCGCGGCCGCGGGCGACGTGCGGGACGATCCCGACGAGGGCCGCCGCGACGACGACGGTGATGGTCTGCAGGACCCCGTGGTGGGTGGAGTGTCCGCCGTTCTGGCCGAGCAGGGCGTAGGCGAGCGCGCCGGCGGAGCCCAGCGGCGCGGGATGCCGGTCCTCGGGCGGCGGCGGCCCGGCGGCCCCGCCGCGCGGGGCGGTGCCCGTGCCGGTGCGCGGGGCGGGGCCGGGGTGGCGGCGGGCGAGCTCGCCGACCGCGACGAGGGTGCCGAAGGCGAGGGCGCCGCCGGGTTCGGCGACGCCCCACCACAGGGTGTGACCGAGTCCGGCCAGGGCCAGCAGGGCGGCGGCCGCGCGGACGACCGGTGCGGCGGCCGCCCTCACCGCACGCCCCGGGGACCGGTACCGTCGCCGGACCCGGCCGCTCCGGCCGCGTCGGGCAGCGCCCCACGCGCCTCACGCGCCTCACGCGGCCCGGGGGGCACGACGTCGGCCCCGGTCCCGGCGTCCGACCGCGGGGCCGGGGCCGGGCCCGCCGTACCCGCGCCGGGTCCGCCCTCGCGGTCCAGGGGTGGCGGCCCGGGGCGTGCGGGGTCGGGGACGGAGCCGATGACCTGGAGGTCGTCGTCGGAGGTGACCACCGGGTGCCAGCCGTGCCGGCCGATCGCGCCCACCAGGGCCCGGACCATCGCGGGGTCGAACTGGGAGCCCGCGCAGCGTTCCAGCTCGGCCAGGGCGACCGGCACCGGGCGGGCCCGGCTGTAGGAGCGGGTCGAGGTCATCGCGTCGAAGGAGTCGGCCACCGCCACCACCCGGGCCAGCACCGGGATCTGCTCGCCGTTCAGGCCGTACGGGTAACCGGAACCGTCGACCCGCTCATGGTGGTGCAGGATCGCGGATCGGGCCTCCCCCAGGAACCCGATGCCGCGCACCATCTCGTGGCCGTACTCCGGGTGCAGCTCGATGACGCGGCGCTCCTCCGGGGTCAGCGGCCCGTCCTTGCGCAGCAGTCGGGTCGGTACGCCGAGCTTGCCGACGTCGTGCAGGATCCCGGCGATGCGGACGGTCTCCAGCCGGTCGTCGGTCATGCCCAGTTCCCGGGCGATCATCGCGGAGGCCTGGCCGACCCGCTCGCTGTGGCCGCGCGTGTAGCGGTCCTTGATGTCGACGGCCTGGACGAGGGCCCGGATCGTGGCCTGGTGGGCGGCGTTCTCGCGGTGGTACTGGGCGAAGACCCAGCAGGAGATGTACATCGGCAGCAGGACGAGCAGCGCGGCCGGAAGTCCGTACGGGCTGCGCCACATGACGGCCATCATCAGTCCGGCGAGCCCGTGGACGCAGTGCGGCAGGAGGGAGCGGGTGAGCAGGCCCCGCCAGGCGGTGGCCGCGGGACGGCGTTCGGCGGCGGCGAGGACCAAGCCGTCGAGGGCGGCCATGACGAGGCAGAAGGCGACGGCGGCGGCCGTGGCGGGGAGCATCGCCCAGGGGAAGTCCGCCGGCCAGCCGGCCACGACGACCGTGCGCCCGGCGCCGTCCGGTGGTCCGGATGCCCCGCCGCCCGAACCGGAGGCGCCGCCGATCGCCCGGCGGCCGCCGAGGAGTCCGAAGAGCTGCCCGGCCGTCCAGGCGGCCACCGCCTGCTGGGCGGCGTGCCATACCCGCCGCACCCCGGCGGACGGGCGGACCACCGGTTGCGCGAGCCCGCCGGGCACGGCGACGAGCGCGGCGGCGGCGGGCGGCAGCAGGAAGACGGCGGCCAGGACGACGGGGAAGAAGGAGCCGATGCCCTCGGGGACCCGGTGGCCCAGCAGGGGGCGGATCCGGACGAGTTCGCAGCCGAGGTAGAGCGCGGCGGCGAGCGCGACCACGCCCCACGGCGTCGAGGCGTCCGTCAGGGCGGGGGCGACGCACGCGAGGGCGGCGAGGACCGCGGACAGGACGCAGACGCGCGCGGCCGGCGGAAGTACCCGCATGGCGCTCTCCTCCCCCGTGACGCACAGGCCCGGTACCGGAAACGAACCGGTACCGGGAGGGGAGAATAGGGCGGCCTCCGAAGGGAGCGCGGCCCATTTGCGCATTGCGCCGTACGGACGCCCCCGGATTAGCACCTTCGGGTGAACGAAGTGCCCTTCCGGGGGCGGTTGTTGAAGCGGCGACCATTCAGCCGCCGGCGGTTCAGCCGGGGGCCGGACCCGCGGTCACGTCGTGATCGGGCACGGCTTGGCCCGAGCGGATCAACTCGATCCGGCCCATGACCTTGGAGCGCAGATCGGACGGCACGTCGTCCGATCCGCAGCAGCGCTTCACCAGCTTCTTGACGGCCTGTTCCAGGCCGTACTTCTCCAGGCAGGGATTGCACTCGCCGAAGTGCGTCTCGAACTTCGTGCAGTCACTGTCCGGCATCTCGTGGTCCAGGAACTCATAGAGATGGTCCAGGACCTCCGCGCACTCCGTCTCGTGCGGCTCTCCGCAGCTCATGAGCCCGAGCCTTTCAGGTCGTTCGACTCTCCCGCGCCGGCCGGGACCAGCCCGCGCTCGCGGGCATAGTCCTCCAGCATTCCGCGGAGTTGACGGCGGCCACGGTGCAGTCGCGACATGACCGTACCGATGGGTGTACCCATGATGTCCGCGATCTCCTTGTACGCAAAGCCCTCTACGTCGGCAAGATAGACCGCGATGCGGAACTCCTCCGGAATGGCCTGGAGCGCTTCCTTCACATCGGAATCGGGCAGGTGATCGAGCGCCTGCGATTCCGCGGAACGCAATCCGGTCGACATGTGCGACTCGGCGCGTGCCAGCTGCCAGTCCTCGATCTCCTCCGCGGCGCTGCGCTGCGGCTCGCGCTGCTTCTTTCGGTAGGAGTTGATGAAGGTGTTGGTCAGAATGCGGTACAGCCACGCCTTGAGGTTGGTGCCCTCGCGGAACTGGTGGAAGGACGCGTACGCCTTCGCGTACGTCTCCTGGACCAGGTCCTCGGCGTCCGCCGGATTACGCGTCATGCGCAGCGCGGCGGAGTACATCTGGTCGAGGTAGCCGAGCGCGTCCCGCTCGAAGCGCGCATTGCGCTCCGGAGTAGTCTCCTGCGCCTGGCCTTCGTCGGTCCCAGCGACAGGACCCACCTCCTCCGACAGCGTGGCGGCTCCGAAAGCGGATCCGCTCGAATCGGAGAATAGTCGACCATCCCGGCCTTCCGCCGCCCGAAGCGAAGTGCGCTTCGGGCCGGGCAGAACGGTCCAGTCCAGGTCAGCGGCCTGCGGACGGTTCTGGCTGATGACCTGGGCCATGCGGTCCCTCTCCTCCGACGTGTTTCCCGTGTGTACCGACACTCCCCACAACAGGCCCCCGGGGCCCCGCATTCCCGGGCCCCGCAGGCCATTTCCGGCACGGCCCGGGCATCGCGAAAGGCGGGTGAGCGGGATCACCCGCAAATGTGTCAGGTCATTCCCGCCCACTGAGCCGGGCGAGCCACGGGGCCACCGCCGCGGTGATCACCGCGAGGGTCTCCTCCTGCGTCGGGCCGGCCTTCTTCGGCACCGCGAAACCGTGGTCGCCGTACGGCACCTCGACCAGTTCGTACGGGTCCGGCCCGACCGGCTCAGGGAACTCCTCCGGCCTCCCGAACGGGTCCCGGCCGCCCTGCACCACCAGCACGGGCCGGCCGGCGCCCAGCAGTTCCTCGGCCCGGGACTTCTCGGGCCGCCCCGGCGGGTGCAGCGGGAAGGCCAGCGCGAGCACCCCGACCGCGCCCAGCTCGGCGGCGGTCCGGCAGGCCACCCGGGCCCCGGCGCTGCGCCCGCCCGCCACCACCGGCAGTCCGGGCCGGGCCAGCGCGGGCCACAGGCCCCGCCAGCCCTCGTCGAGCACCTTGGGCGCGGCGGCGACCTTCTTCCCGGCGACCCGCCAGGGCTGCTCCACGAGGGCGACGCTCACCCCCAGCGGCGGCAGGGCGGCGGCCAGGGCCCGCAGGTCCCGGGCCTCGATCCCGCCCCCGGCCCCGTGGCTCACGGCGAGGACGAGCCGCGCCCGGCGGGCCGGGTGCCAGGTGATGCGGGCCTCGCCCGCCGGGGTGTCGACGCTCTCGGTGGTCACGGCGCGCTCCGGTGTCATGGGCCGATCATGCCGGGTCGGGCCGGGTCAGAAGAGCGTGCCCTCCTCCGGCGCGGCGAGCTCGCCCAGCAGCTCCGGCCCGTTGTTGCGGACGTTGCTGACGGCGGTGGACACGGGGTAGGCGCGCATCAGCCCGCCCGGCGGCGGCGCCAGGAGGTCCCGCAGACCGGCCTCGTCGGTGCGGGCCGGGTCCAGCCAGGCGTCCCAGCGGTCCGGAGTGAGCATCAGCGGCATCCGCGGGTGGATGTCGGACAGCGACTTCGGCCCCTCGGCGGGGGCCGCGCCCAGCGGCCCGGTCTCGGCCTCGGCGGTGATCACCGAGCAGGTCACCCACCAGGCGAGGGGGTGCTCGTCGGGCAGGGTCCGGTCGCGCCAGAACTCGTACAGGCCCGCCATCGCGAAGACCGAACCGTCGGTGGGGAGCACGAAGTACGGCTGCTTGCGCGCCCTCTTCTTCTTCCCCTCCACCTCCAGCTGCCGTTCGTCGTGGGCGGTGACCCACTCGTAGTAGCCGTCGGCGGGGACGATGCAGCGGCGCTGGGCGAAGGGCCGCCGGAAGGACGGCTTCTCGTGCAGGGTCTCCGACCGCGCGTTGATCATCCGCGCGGCGCCCTCGGGGCTCTTCGCCCAGGACGGCACGAGCCCCCACCTCAGCGTCCGCAGCTGGCGAACCGGACGCGGGTCCGCCGCGTCCTTGAGGGGACGGTCGAGGACGACGTGGACCTCCTTTGTGGGAGCCACGTTCCAGTCGGGGGCCAACGTCTCCTGCGGCTCCCACCGCTCGACGCCGAATATCCCCGCCAACTCCTCGGGCGTACGACTCGCCGCAAACCTTCCGCACATGGCTGACACACTGCCATGGCATCCGCCCACCACCGCAAGGAGTCCGCCACTTCATGGACAGCACCACGACGGCCGGCATCTGGGACCGGCTCACCGGGATACAGACGGAACCGGATTGGAAGCTGGTGGTCGCGGCGGGCCTGGTCGCGCTGGCCGTCGTCGCCGTCCGTCCGGTGTGGCGGGTCGCCCGCAACGCGGTGACCATCGCGCACGAGGGCGGTCACGGACTGATCGCCCTGCTGTCCGGGCGCCGGCTCGACGGGATCACCCTGCACTCCGACACCAGCGGGGTCACCGTCAGCCGCGGCAAGCCCTACGGGCTCGGCATGATCCTGACGGCCGCCGCCGGGTACACGGCGCCCTCCCTCCTCGGCCTGGGCGGGGCCGTGCTGCTCTCCGCGCACCGCATCACGCTGCTGCTGTGGGTGGCGACCGCGCTGCTGGCCGTGATGCTGATCATGATCCGCAACGCGTACGGGGTGCTGACGGTGGTGCTGACCGGCGCCGTCTTCGTCCTGGTGTCCTGGTTCACGCCGTCCGAGGTGCAGGCGGTGTTCGCGTACGCGGTCGTGTGGTTCCTGCTGCTGGGCGGCGTCCGACCGGTCTTCGAGCTCCAGGCCAAGCGGCGGCACGGCGGGGCGCCCGACTCCGACGCCGACCAGCTGGGGCGCCTCACCCACGTGCACCCGATCGTCTGGCTGCTGTTCTTCCACATCGTCGCGCTGTGCTCGCTCGTCGGGGGCGGAACCCGACTTCTCGGCCTCTGAGACGGGGCCGCGATCAAGATCTGGGGTCCGGGGAAGCCACTAAAGTGGAGGCCATGACCGAGACCCCCGCGCTCCACGCCCTCTGGCCCGCCCCCCTCGCGGACGGGGCCGTCCACGCCACCGTCACCGTGCCGGGTTCCAAATCGGTCACCAACCGCGCGCTCGTGCTCGCGTCCCTCGCCTCCGAACCCGGCTGGGTGCGCCGCCCGCTGCGCTCGCGCGACTCCCGGCTGATGTCCGACGCGCTGCGCGCGCTGGGCGTCGGCATCGAGGAGACCGTCGCCTCCAGCTCGGCCGACGGGGACAGCGGCGAGGCCTGGCGGATCATCCCGGCGGGCCTGCACGGCCCGGCCACCGTCGACGTCGGCAACGCGGGCACGGTCATGCGCTTCCTGCCGCCCGTCGCCACCCTGGCCACCGGCGACATCCGCTTCGACGGCGACCCGCGGTCCTACGAGCGCCCCCTCGGCGAGGTCATCAACGCCCTGCGCGCCCTCGGCGCCCGGATCGACGACGACGGCCGGGGCGCGCTGCCGATGACCGTCCAGGGCGGCGGGGCCCTGGAGGGCGGCACGGTCGAGATCGACGCCTCCAACTCCTCCCAGTTCGTCTCCGCGCTGCTGCTCTCCGCCCCGCGCTTCAACCAGGGCGTCGAGGTCCGGCACACTGGCGCGACCCTGCCCTCCATGCCGCACATCCGGATGACGGTGGAGATGCTCCGGGCGGCCGGGGCGCAGGTCGACACCCCCGAGGCGGGGGGCGAGAAGAACGTCTGGCGGGTCGCGCCGGGCGCGCTGCTCGGCCGCGACATGGTCGTCGAGCCGGACCTGTCCAACGCCCAGCCCTTCATGGCCGCGGCGCTGATCACCGGCGGCACGGTCACCATCCCCGACTGGCCGCGCCGCACCACGCAGCCGGGTGACGCGCTGCGCCGGATCTTCACCGAGATGGGCGGCTCCTGCGAGCTGACCGACGCCGGCCTGGTCTTCACCGGCACCGGCAAGATCCACGGCATCGACGTCGACCTGGGCGAGGTCGGCGAGCTGACCCCCGGCATCGCGGCGGTCGCGGCGCTGGCCGACTCGGAGTCGGTGCTGCGCGGCGTCCAGCACCTGCGGCTGCACGAGACGGACCGCCTGGCGGCCCTGACGGCGGAGATCAACGGGCTGGGCGGTGACGTCACCGAGACCGCCGACGGCCTCCACATCCGCCCCCGCCCGCTGCACGGCGGCGTGTTCCACACCTACGACGACCACCGGATGGCCACCGCCGGAGCGGTGATCGGCCTCGCGGTCAAGGGCGTGGAGATCGAGAACGTGGCGACGACCGCGAAGACCCTGCCGGACTTCCCGGCGATGTGGGCGGACATGCTCGGCGAAACGCCGCGGGGAGCGGGAGCGTAGGGCCCGTCATGCGCAGGTACGGCAAGAACACCGACGAGGACGACATCCGCCAGCGCCCGAACCCCAAGGGCAACCGGCCGCGGACGAACATCCGGCCCAAGCACGAGGACGCCTCGGAGGGCTTCGTCCTGACCGTCGACCGCGGCAGGCTGACCTGTCTGGTCGAGGACCGGACCGTCCACGCCATGAAGTCGCGCGAGCTGGGCCGCAAGGCCGCGGTGGTGGGTGACCGGGTCTGGATCGTCGGTGACCTGACCGGCAAGAAGGACACCCTGGCCCGGATCGTGCGGATCGAGGAGCGCAAGTCGGTCCTGCGGCGCACCGCGGACGACGACGACCCGTACGAGCGGGTGGTCGTGGCCAACGCCGACCAGCTGGCCATCGTCACGGCCCTGGCCGACCCGGAACCCCGGCCCCGGATGATCGACCGCTGCCTGGTCGCCGCGTACGACGCGGGGCTGGAGCCGCTGCTCGTGCTCACCAAGTCCGACCTGACCTCCGCGGACAAGATCCTGGAGATCTACTCGACGTTCGGTCTGAACTACGTCGTCACCAACCGGGAGGAGCTGGCGACGGGCGACGCCGCCGAGCGGGTGCGCGAGCGCCTGAACGGTCGGATCACCGCCTTCGTCGGGCACTCGGGCGTCGGCAAGACCACGCTGGTCAACTCGCTGGTCGCCGAGGGCCGCCAGCGCGCCACCGGTCACGTCAACGCGGTCACCGGCCGCGGCCGGCACACCACGACCTCGGCGCTGGCCCTGCCGCTGCCCTCCGGCGACGGCTGGGTCATCGACACCCCGGGCGTTCGCTCCTTCGGCCTGCACCACGTGGACCCGTCCCGGGTGATCCTGGCGTTCCCGGACCTGGTGCCGGGGACGGAGGACTGCCCGCGGGCGTGCAGTCACGACGAGCCGGACTGCGCGCTCGACGCCTGGGTGGAGAAGGGCCAGGCCGACCCGGCACGGCTGTACTCGCTGCGCCGGCTGCTGCAGACGCGGGAGCGCCGCGAGGGCGACTGACCCCGTCCGCGGGGTCGTCCGGCGGGGTGGGCCCGGGTTTACCGGAGGTCACATCGGGATAAATGCTCATCGCACCAAGTGACACGACGTCACCTGACGCGGGGAGGCACAAGCCATGGCGTGGCTGTTGGTCGTGGTCGCCGGACTCCTGGAGACCGGTTTCGCGGTCTGCCTCAAGCTGTCCCACGGGTTCACCCGCCTGTGGCCCACCGTCGCCTTCGCGTGCTTCGCGCTCGGCAGCTTCGGACTGCTGACGCTCGCGCTCAAGAAGCTCGACGTCGGTCCGGCGTACGCGGTGTGGACGGGCATCGGCGCGGCCGGCACCGCGATCTACGGGATGGTCTTCCTCGGGGACCTGGTCTCCACCCTGAAACTCGTCTCGATCTCGCTGGTCATCCTCGGTGTCATCGGACTCCAGCTGTCCGGTTCGGCCCACTGACCGCCGCCGCGGCGGGCGCGGCCCCCGTGAGCCGCAACAGCGGGCCGGGGCCGGCGGCGTCCGCGCACGGCGCGAGGACGTAGGACAGCGCCAGCCGTACGACGAGCTCGCAGCGCTGCGCCGGTTCCGGAGCGAGCGCGGCAGCGGCCCGCTCGCTGACGGCGCGCACCAGTTCCGCGGGACCGGGCGCCGCCTGCCCCGGCCGTAAGCCCATCGTGGGCGGCGAGGGCAGCGCCCCGTCCCAGCACCCGGTCAGCAGGGCCCGTACGAGGGGCCGCTCCCGGGCTTCCCGTACGGTCCACTCGGCGACGGCGGCGAGCCGTTCGGCGGCCGCGGCCGGGCCCCGGGCGGCGTCGGGGGCCGGGGCGTCGGGGGTCAGGGCCCGGTCCACGCCGTCGAGGTACCGGTCGGCAGCGCGGCGCACCAGGGCGCGGCCGAGGCCGCCCTTTCCGCCGAACTCGTTGTAGAGGGTCTGCCGGGACACCCCGGCGACGGCCGCCACCTCGGTCATCCGCACGGCGGGCCAGGGGTGGGCGGACAGGGCGGCTTCCGCCGCTCGCAGCAAGGACTCGCGCGCCGCAGGCATCGCCGGCTCCCCCCGATAGGCTCGCAGCCAGAGTTGACGGAGCGACAGGTTCTGTCAAGGGCGCCTACCGGCCGCACCGTGGGACCCGTTCGCCGGTCCCCGGCAGTGTCGATACTGTTCGGACATGCCCGAGTATGACGATGACCTGCGCCTTGCCCTTGAGCTCGCCGACGCCGCCGACGCCGCCACGATGCGGCGGTTCCGCGCCCTGGACCTGGCGGTCGAGACGAAGCCCGACATGACCCCGGTGAGCGAGGCGGACACCGCCACCGAGGAGATCCTCCGGGCCGGGATCCTGGCGGCGCGGCCGTCCGACGCGATCCTGGGCGAGGAGTACGGCCTCAAGGGCGAGGGCCCGCGCCGCTGGGTCGTCGACCCGATCGACGGTACGAAGAACTACGTGCGCGGGGTCCCCGTGTGGGCGACGCTGATCTCCCTGACGGCCGAGGGCGCCGACGGGGTGTTCCGGCCGGTCGTCGGGGTGGTCTCCGCCCCGGCCCTGGGTCGCCGCTGGTGGGCCGCCCAGGGTTCGGGTGCCTTCACGGGTGGCGCTCTCGGCGAGACCACACCCCTCGGGGTGTCGAAGGTCGCGACCCTGGGCGACGCCTCGTTCGCGTACTCCTCGCTGAGCGGCTGGGAGGAACAGGGCCGGCTGCCCGGCTTCCTGGACCTGACCCGCGCGTGCTGGCGCACCCGCGGCTACGGCGACTTCTGGCCGTACATGATGGTCGCGGAGGGTTCCCTGGACCTGTGCGCCGAGCCCGAGCTGAGCCTGTGGGACATGGCCGCGCTCGCGGTCGTGGTCCAGGAGGCGGGCGGCCGCTTCACCGACCTGGGCGGGACGGACGGGGTGCACGGCGGGAACGCCGCGGCCTCCAACGGCCTGCTGCACGAGGAGATGCTGGAGCTGCTCCGGCCGCGCGCCTGACCTCCGCACGCCGGTGAGTGCGCCGAGCACGCCCCCTTGTTGACCCTCCACCGCCGTGGGAATCTGAGGATCCCCCCGCTTGTGCGCTTGTGAAGCATTTCTCGAAGGAGTGCTTCGCCGGAGCACCCCACCCAAGCGGGGGGCTCACCCCAGGAGGTGGCTCTCTCCATGCTCGTCCGTGACGCCATGAGCACCGTGATCCTCACCCTCGGACCCGCGCACACCCTGCGTCAGGCGGCCTGCCTGATGTCCGGCCGGCGCGTCGGCGCGGCCGTCGTCCTCGACCCCGACCACAGCGGCATAGGCATCCTGACCGAGCGCGACATCCTCAACTCCCTCGGCGCGGGGCACGATCCCGACCGCGAGTCCGTGGGCGCGCACACCACCAACAACGTGGTCTTCTGCACCCCGGACGCCACCCTGCGGGAAGCGGCCGAGGCCATGGTCCACGGCGGTTTCCGCCATCTGATCGTCCTGGAGGACGGCGGCCCGGTGGGCATCGTGTCCGTGCGCGACGTCGTCCGCTGTTGGGCGCCGGCCCGGCGCACGGTCCCCGCCTGACCCTCACCCCCGTACGCGCGCAGCCGGAAACGGCCGCCGGGCCGGAACCCCCGACTGGGGGTTCCGGCCCGGCGGCCTGCCACGACAAGCGGACCGATCAGCCGCGAAGGGCCTGGACCGCGGCTTCCAGCCGCTTGCCGAAGTCGCCGTCCGCCTGGCGGAAGTTGTTGACGGCCCGCTCGGCGATGTCGTCGCGCGAGACCTTGGCGATGAAGCCCGAGAGGTTCTCGATCAGACGGGTCTTCTCGTCCTCGGAGTACAGGCGGTACAGGTTGCCCGCCTGGACGAAGTCGTCGTCCTCGGAGTGCGAGGGGGTGGCGTGGTTGCCCGTGCCACCGGTGACGGCGGTGGACTGCCACAGCGGCCGGTCGGTCTGGAAGGGACCGCCGAAGCTGTTGGGCTCGTAGTTCTTCGCACCCTTGTGGCGGCCGTCGTACAGGAAGCCGTCGCGGGAGTTGGTGCGCGCCTCGGTGGCGTGCGGGCGGTTCACCGGCAGGTGGTCGGCGTTGATGCCGACGCGGTAGCGGTGGGCGTCGCCGTACGCGAAGAGACGGCCCTGGAGCATCTTGTCCGGGGAGGGACCGATGCCGGGAACGAAGTGCGCCGGGCTGAAGATCGACTGCTCGACCTCGGCGAAGACGTTCTCCGGGTTGCGGTTGAGCTCCAGCTTGCCGATCTCGATCGGCGGGTAGTCCTCGTGCGGCCACACCTTGGTGAGGTCGAACGGGTTGAAGCGGTACTCCGCCGCCTCGGCCGCGGGCATGATCTGGACCTGGACGGTCCAGGACGGGAAGTCGCCGCGCTCGATGGACTCGCGCAGGTCGCGCTGGTGCGAGTCCGGGTCCTCACCGGCGAGGGCGTTGGCCTCGGCCTGGGTGAGGTTCTTGATCCCCTGGTCGGTCTTGAAGTGGTACTTGACCCAGAAGACCTCTCCGGCCTCGTTGTTCCACTGGAACGTGTGCGAGCCGTAGCCGTTCATGTGGCGGTAGGACGCCGGGATGCCGCGGTCACCGAACAGCCAGGTCACCTGGTGCGTGGACTCGGGCGACAGGCCCCAGAAGTCCCAGACGTTGTCCGGCTCCTGCGAGCCCGTGTACGGGTCGCGCTTCTGGGTGTGGATGAAGTCGGGGAACTTGATGGCGTCCCGGATGAAGAAGACCGGGGTGTTGTTGCCGACGAGGTCGTAGTTGCCCTCTTCGGTGTAGAACTTCAGCGCCCAGCCACGGGGGTCACGGCGGGCGTCGGCGCCGCCGAGGCTGTCCGCGACGGTCGAGAAGCGCAGGAAGGTCTCGGTCTCCTTGCCGACCTCGGACAGGAACTTCGCCCGGGTCCACTGGGAGACGTCACGCGTGAGGGTGAACGTGCCGTAGGCGCCGGCGCCACGGGCGTGCACCACGCGCTCCGGGATGCGCTCACGGTTGAAGTGGGCGAGCTTCTCCAGCAGGAGCTGGTCCTGGACGAGAACCGGCCCGCCGACGCCGGCGGTCTCACTGTTCTGGTTGTCGGCGACCGGAGCCCCGGCCTCCGTGGTGAGCGGTCCCTGCGTCACGTGCGCCTCCTGCGTCATTACTGCTGGTCCTGTCCTTGGTGTTTGCCGTAACCGATCCTACAATGGACATTGTCCAAGTCAAGTAAGCATCCAATTCCGCACCGGTTCGGGATCTACACCGAATCGCCTCGCTGTTAGGCTGGCGTCCATGAATGACCGCTTGCTGGAACGACTCCGCGGGCGCGGCTGGCGCATGACCGCCCAGCGGCGCGTCGTCGCCGAAGTGCTCGACGGCGACCACGTCCACCTGACGGCGGACGAGGTGCACGCGCGCGCCGTGACCAAGCTGCCCGAGATCTCTCGAGCCACGGTCTACAACACCTTGGGCGAGCTCGTGAGCCTCGGCGAGGTCCTGGAGGTCTCGACGGACCGGCGCGCGAAGCGGTACGACCCGAACGCCCACCGGCCCCACCAGCACCTGGTCTGCGCCCAGTGCGGCGCGATCCGCGACGTCCACCCGGCGGGCGACCCGCTGGCCGACCTGCCCGATGGCGAACGCTTCGGCTTCGTGATCTCCGCGGTCGAGGTGACGTACCGCGGGGTGTGCCCGAACTGCGCGGGCGCCTAGCGGCGGGAGCGCGCAAACGGATACGGCGCCGGTCGGGGCGGAAAGCCCCGACCGGCGCCGTCGGTTAGCGTCCCGCGCGTTTCCGCGTGCGCGGCCCACCCTCGCGTCTTGCA
>NZ_JBHVPG010000084.1:0-21720 GCF_042887545.1 Streptomyces sp. NPDC057939 | reverse complement strand
ATCCGGAGCAACGACATCCCGCCCACCCCCCGACCCCACCAACAGGACAACCCCGCCCCACCCGCAGCCCCCACCCCCGACCCCGCCCCACTGAAGCCCCCGACCCCGCCCACCCCACCTAAGTCGATGGACACCGCTTGGGCCGGTGATCGATAGTGCGGGCCATGGCCTCACTCGTGCGACACATCACCATCGACTGTTCCGACGCCTACCGCCTGGCGCAGTTCTGGGCTGCGGCCCTTGACGGTTCGGTCTCCGACGACGACTTTCCCGGCGACCCCGAGGCGTTGGTCACCGCTTCCGGGGCGGCGGTGCTGTTCGTGACGGTTCCCGACGCCAAGACGGTGAAGAACCGCGTGCACCTCGACCTCCAGCCGCAGGACCGGACCCGTGACGAGGAGGTGGAGCGCATCCTCGCCCTGGGTGCGACGGTCGTCGGCGACCGGCGGAATGCGGACGGGACGGGCTGGGTGACCATGGCCGATCCCGAGGGCAACGAGTTCTGCGTCGAGCGCAGCGCGGCCGAGCGGGGCTAGGGCGGCGGGTTGGTCCACCGCGACGGGTCGGTCCACCGGCCTGTGGGTGGAGACGTTCACGGCGGTGTCGGCGGCTTCTCCACCTGACACATCCGGCTCCCGGTTCACCGCCTCCGGCGGTGGAGCCGTAGCCTGCCGGCATGATCGATTCACGGACCCACATCCGCGTCGCGCGACCGTCCCTCGACCTGGAGGCCGCCGAGCGGTTCTACGTGGACGGACTCGGGCTCGACGTCCTCTGGCGGACCTCCGGGCAGGTCCCGGGGGAGCACGATCTGCTGATGGTCGGGCCGACCGGGGGTGGCTGGCACTTCGAGCTCACCCTGGACCCCCAGAGCCCGATCACTCCCGCGCCCACCGTGGACGACCTGTTCGTCGTCTACCTCGGGCAGGCCCCCGACGAGGCCCTCGTGCGGCGCCTGCTCGATTGCGGCGGGACCCGGGTGGCCTCGCACAACCCGTACTGGGACGAGCACGGGGTGACGGTCGTGGACCCCGACGGCTACCGGCTGGTGCTCTGCTCCCGCACCTGGGGCTGAGCCGGCCGCCGGCCCGGCCGTCACCCTGCGGGTCGGCGGCCGGTGCTCGGCACGGCGGGCAAAGGGCCCGAAGGGTGGGGTCAGCCCACGCCCGGGGCCTTGGGGAGGCCCGCGGACAGGGCGCCGCCCGCGCCGGCGAGGGAGGCCTCGGTGGCCTTGGAGGCGGTGCCGGCGGCCTGGGAGGTCACGGCCACGGCCGTCTTCGTGTCCTGGACGGCCTGTCCCGGGTGGTCGACGATGTCGGTGACGCGCTGCGTGATGGGGGGCGCCTGGACCGGGGCCTCGTCGGCGTGCGCGACGACGGGGGTGAGTGCGAGGGCGGCGCCGCCGGAGAGGACCAGGGCGGAAAGGGTGCGCTTCATGGCATTCATGCCCCGCCCAACGACCCCGCCGCTCCCCGGGTCACTGCGGTGCCGGTGGGAACCCACCACGGCGTCAACGCGGCCACCCGAACCACCCCCGCGCCCCCGACCGGCCCGGAACGGGGCCGCGGACGGGGCCGGTGCACCGCCACCGTCGTCACCCGCCACCCACCACCCGCACCACCCGCCCCGACGCCTGCGGCCCCCCACCGGTACCGGTGGGGGGCCGCAGGGATGACACGGGGCGAACGGCGTGGAGTGGGTCGGGGTGCGTCAGTCCTCGACCACCAGCGCCGGCGTGGACTTGGTGAGGATCTCGCCGCGGAAGAAGGCGGGGCTGCGGCGCTCGGTGACGATCATGATGACCAGGCCCAGGGCGAGCAGGCCGACGCCGATGACGAAGACGCTGCCGACCCCGAGGACGGTGGAACCGGATCCGTAGGACGGGTTCCACATGTCGATCAGGGTCTTGAAGAAGACCGTGGCGAGGAGCAGGCCGCCGAGGACCGGGAAGACGCCCTTGAAGAACAGGTCGCGGGCGGAGCGGCGCAGCTCGCCGCGGAAGTACCAGGCGCAGGCGAAGGCCGTCAGCGAGTAGTAGAAGCAGATCATCAGGCCGAGCGCGAAGATCGTGTCGGTGAGGACGTTCTCGCTGACCAGGGTCATCACGGTGTAGAAGACGCCGGTGGCGACGCCCGCCATGACGGTGGCGCGGCCGGGGGTCTTGAACCGCTCGTGGACCTTGGCGTAGGAGGGCGGCAGGGCCTCGTACGTGGACATGGCGAGGACCGTGCGGGCCACGGGGATGAAGGTGGTCTGGAGCGAGGCGGTCGCCGAGGCCAGGACCGCGACGAAGAGCAGGATGCCGAGCACGGGGCCCATGACGGGGCCGGCGAGGGCGGCGAAGACGTTGTCGGAGGTCTCCGGGTTGCCGAGGCCGAGGCCCGTGGCGCCGGATCCGACGGCCATCTGGGCGGCGACGCCGGTGGCCAGGTAGGAGCCGACGAGGACGATCATCGCGATGAGCGAGGCGCGGCCCGGGGTCTTGGCGGAGCCGGTGGTCTCCTCGTTGGTCGCCAGGCAGGCGTCCCAGCCCCAGTACATGAAGATCGAGAGCGAGAGTCCGGCGGTGAAGGCCGCCATGGACTCGACCGCGAAGGGGTTCATCCAGGACCAGGAGAAGTCGATGCCGGTGTCGAAGGAGCCGGCCGCGGCCTTCTGGAAGGCCATCGCGACGAAGATGGCGAGGACGACGAGCTGGAGGCCGACCAGGGTGTACTGGACGCCCTTGGTGGCGGTCATCCCGCGGTAGCTGATGGCGGTCGCGGCGGCGATCAGGGTGAGGCAGGTGACGATGTGGACGAGCTTGTTGTCGTCGAGGGCCGCGATCGACTCGTTGCCCGTTATCTCGCCGGCCAGGAGCCAGAAGTAGGAGGTCGCGACGCCGGCAAGGTTGGAGAGCACGATGATCGTGGCGATCACCAGGCCCCAGCCGCACATCCAGCCGATGCGGGGGCCGAAGGCCTTGACCGTCCAGGTGAAGGAGGTGCCGCAGTCCGGCATGGCCTTGTTGAGCTCGCGGTAGGCGAAGGCGACCAGCAGCATCGGCAGGAAACCGGCGAGGAAGATCGCCGGCATCTGCATGCCGACCTCACCGGCGGTGGAGCCGAGGGTCGAGGTCAGGCAGTAGACGGGGGCGACGGTGGAGATGCCGATGACGGCGCTTCCCACCAGTCCGACGGACCCCTTGCCGAGGCCCTTGCCGCGAACGTCGCCCTCGGCGACGCCGCTTACCGTGTCTCCGACCCGAGGCCGAACGTCCAGCTGTGTCATGGGTAAGGACGTTAGACGCTGCGGTTTCCTCATTCGGAAGACTTAAGTCCAGTACTTCACAGGGCTAAATCCCTTGGAATCCCGAGGTCTGGACTGTTCACACTCCCGCAATACAAGGTTCACTCAGGCATCCAATCGCGCTTCGGAAGGCCCGGGGCCAAACCTTCCGGAATGCGGAAACCGCAGCCATGCCCGTTTTGTACCTTTCAAAACTTTCCCGTGCAAATTTTCGGGCCGCCGCCACCAAGGCCCCTACCGCCACAATGGCCCCATGCCCACTGCCGACGAGCTCCTCAGCGCGGATACCGTCAGTAACCTGGCCCGGAAGCTCGCCCGGGCGGCCCGCGCACCCCGCTCCCCCGCAACTCTCACCTGCGCCGGAGCCCTCGACGGCCTCGGCTACGGGGCTCGGGTCGCGGCCGTCCGCGACGCCGTCCTCACCGACCTGCCCGATGACTGGCCCGCCTTCGAGGCCGTCGTCCGCACGGCCCTGGAGGACCCCGACTTCGCCGGCTGGATGACCTTCCCGGTCAACGAGGCCGTCGCCGTGCGCGGACTGACGGCCTTCGAACCCGGCCTCGCCCTGCTCCGCGACCTCACCCCCCGCCTCACCGCCGAATCCGCCGTCCGCCCCTTCCTGCGCGCCGACCCCGAGCGCGCGCTGGCCGTCGTACGGAAGTGGACGGACGACCCCGACCCGCACGTCCGCCGGCTCGCCAGTGAGGGGACGCGGCCCCGGCTGCCCTGGGCCCCGCAGCTACCGGCGTTCATCGCCGACCCGCGCCCGGCCGTCCCCGTACTGCACGCCCTCCACCGCGACACGTCCGAGTACGTGCGCCGGTCCGTCTCCAACCACCTCAACGACATCAGCCGCGACCACCCCGACCTCGCGGTCGAGACCGCCGCCGTATGGCGGGACGACACCACCGGCGCCACGGACCGCGTCGTCCGGCACGGGCTGCGCACCCTGATCAAGGCCGGCCACCCCGGCGCGCTGACGCTGCTGGGGCACTCCCCCGACGTCGCCGTCACCGTCCGCGGACCGGTCGTGGCCACCCCGAGCGTCGCCGTCGGCGAGTACCTCGTCTTCTCGTACGAGGTCACGCACACCGGCCCGCGCCCCGCCGAGCTGGTCATCGACTACGTCATCCACCACGTCAAGGCCAACGGGACCCGCACCCCGAAGGTCTTCAAGCTCACCACCCGCGCCCTGGCCCCCGGGGAAACGCTCACCGGATCCCGGCGCCACTCCTTCAAGCCGATCACCACCCGCCGCTACCACTCCGGCGGGCACCTGGTGCAGCTCCAGGTCAACGGCCGGGTCCGGGGCGAGGCCGGGTTCTCCCTCGACGCGTCCTGAGCCCTACGGCGCGGGCGCCGCGTTCCGCCCCCACCGGGCGGCGCGCGCCACGCGGTCGCCGATGCGCTTCAGCAGGGCCGTCGGCAGGAACAGCATGTCCGCCGCGATCATCGCCAGGGCGAAATAGGGCAGGCCCAGCAGGATCCCGATGCCGGCGTGCATGGACATCATGATCAGGACCATGATCGTCCTCAGTCTGCCGCTGAAGAGGGTGAACGGGAACGCGACCTCGACGATCACCGTGCCGTACGTCAGCAGCAGGACGATCACCCCGCTGCTCGCGACGGCATGGGACAGGGCGGGCCACGGGGTGACGTTGCCGAGGTGCAGCACGTAGTGGAGCGCCGTGCCGTCCTGCCAGAGGGAGCCCTGGATCTTGTACCAGCCGGAGGCCGCGTAGATCAGGCACACCTGGGCCGCGATCACGAACATCGCGCCGGCGTGCACCACGTTCCCGACCATGCCCATCACAGCGCGGGGCTCGCCGGGCGCGTACCGGCGCACCAGCCACCAGGCGAGCTGGGCGAGGACGAAACCCCACAGCAGCAGCGCCCAGCCCGTGCTCAGCAGGCCCAGCGCGGTGATCGTCGCGAGCAGGGCGGTGCCGAGCGTCCACAGCACGGTCCCGGTCGTGTCGGTGGTGTCGGTCGCGCCCCGGCCCGCGCCGGGGTCGGCATCGCGGCGGCGCGCGGCGCGCCGCGCGTCCAGCGACCAGACCCGGCCGCAGCGCGTCAGCACCAGGTAGATCGCCATGACGTGGACGACGTTGTCGCCGCCGTTGCCCACGAAGGGACTCCGGTTCTGGAGGGCCAGCACACCGATCATGAACAGCAACGAGGCGGTACGGGTCCGCCAGCCCAGCAGCAGCATCACGGCCGCGGCGATGGCCGCCACGTAGACGATCTCGAACCACAGCCGGCCGTCGTTCCACATGAGGACGGAGAAGGCGTGCGTCGTGGCGTTCCACTCCTGGGCCATCCCCCAGCTCCAGGCGCTGTCCGTGCCGAAGAGCCGGTTGCGGTACACCCACTCGCGCAGCAGCAGGACGATCCAGGTGAGGGAGAAACCGATCCGGACGACGGCCGCCTGGTACGGGGCGACGGCCTCGGAGGTGATCCGCACCAGGCCCCGCCGGACGGTCGCCCGGACTCCGCGCGGCTCCGACGCGGGCGCGGTCGGAGGCGGGGGCGGCGGTTCGGCGGTCGGACCGGCCGTGACGGGAGAGTACGTGGTCACTTGAGGTCCTCCCCCTTGACGGCCCACCACGGCTGAACCAGGTACTGGGTCCCGGTGTCGATCCGCTGGTCGCTCCACGCGGGCGCGCCCACCGGTGTGACGGCGGAACGCAGTTGGACGGCCCGGAGGGTTCCGTCGACCCGGGGTTCGAGCCGGTCGACGGCGAGGCGCAACAGGAGCCGTTGCGTCAGGTTCCCGAACTCGCCGGTCGGCAGACCCTTGTCGTCGAGGGAGTAGATGTAGTTGGTCCAGGCGAGGCGGAGTTCGTTCTGGTGCGCCTCGCTGGGGAAGGGGTTGTGCAGGATGCCGCGTTCGTCGATGGCGGTCAGGTCCACCCAGTCGGTCTCGGTGAAGCGGCCGGGGCGGCCGTCGGCGTCGGGCGCGAGGACCTGGGCACGGGCCTGGACGTGCACGTTCGACGATTGCGGGTTGGGGGCGAAGAGCTGCCACTCCTGCGTGAACTCGGGGGCCACGTAGCGGTTGATGAGGGCGGCGTGCTGTCGGGAGAGGGCGTTCGCCGGGGCGTTGTTGAGGAAGAGCATCGCCAGGTGCAGGGCGGCCGCGACCATGACGGCCGCCACGGCGAGGACGACGATCCCCACCGATGTGCGCGACAGGCCGAACGGTCCGCCCGGCCTGCCGACTTCATCGAGCGTCGACGATCCGGTGGGCCGGCCCGCGCCTTCCGGTGGGTCTCCGGTCGGCGAGGGCCCGCCGCTCCCCGTCCGCATGCGCTACCCCACGTTGCCCTGGACGTTGCCCTGGGCTCCGCCGCCGGGCGCGTTGCCCTGCACGTTCCCCTGGACGTTGCCCTGAGCTCCGCCGCCTTCGGCCTTGCCCTGCACGTTGCCCTGGACGTTGCCCTGGGCCCCACCACCGGCCGCATTGCCCTGCACGTTCCCTTGGACGTTGCCCTGGGCTCCGCCGGCCTGCTCCTTGCCCTGCACGTTCCCCTGGACGTTGCCCTGGGCCCCACCACCGGCCGCATTGCCCTGCACGTTCCCCTGGACGTTGCCCTGGGCTCCGCCGGCCTGCTCCTTGCCCTGCACGTTCCCCTGGACGTTGCCCTGGGCCCCACCACCGGCCGCATTGCCCTGGACGTTGCCCTGGACGTTGCCCTGGGCGTTCCCCTGGGCATTTCCTTGGACGTTGCCCTGGACGTTGCCCTGCGCATTGCCCTGGACGTTCCCCTGCGTGTTCCCCTGGACGTTGCCTTGGGTGTTGCCCTGCGTGTTGCCCTGGGTGTTCCCCTGCGTGTTGCCCTGCGTGTTGCCCTGGGTGTTGCCCTGCGCTCCGCCGCCCTGTGTCTTGCCCGGGGCGGCAACGCGCTTGCAGTTCACGAAGGTCGGGCTCTGGCCCTCGTTGACGGCGACCACGGTGTAGTCGACGTTCTTCTGGAACCGCGTCACCTTGAAGGTGCCGCCCGAGATGGTCAGTCGTTCCCTGGCCTGACCGTCCTGGAGGTCCCGGGGAGCCGTGAAGCCCTCGCCGGTGATGGTGACGGACGCTCCGTTCGCCGCCGGCGTTACCGTGCAGCTCGCTGCGGGCACCGCCTGCGCGGTGCCCGCGAAGGCGAACGCGCCCGACAGTGCGAAGGACGACGCGAGCAGGGAAACCGCGACGCGTCTGCTGGACAGATGCATGATGGTGCTCCCATCAGGGACTGGCGGAGAGGCGGGCCGCCGGAAGCCGCCGATGCTCGTCGCCGAAGGTGCACAGGGCTGCGGCCCGGGGGCGGGACGGGTACGCGTTTCCCCTGAATCCCGGCCGTCGTTGCGTTCCGGCGGCAACCTGGAGGCCGGATGACGCCCTGTGCCTTCCATGCTCCCCCTCCCTCCCCGGGGTGTCGACCGGGGGCGGCGGGCGGGGGCGGCCGCCCGGCCGGGAGCACCGGCCGGGCGTCCCCGCGTCAGCCGGGCCAGACGATCGACTGGACCTCGCTGTAGGCGTGCAGGGCGTAGGAGCCCACGTCCCGGCCCACGCCCGACTGCTTGAAGCCGCCGAACGGCGCCTCCATGTTCCGGCCGATCGTGTTGATGCCGACTCCGCCCGCCCGGAGCCGCCCCGCCACGCGGAAGGCGCGGGCCGAGTCTCCGGACCAGACGTACGACAGCAGCCCGAAGTCGCTGTCGTTGGCCAGCGCGACGGCCTCGTCCTCAGCACCGTCGAAGGGGACGACCACGACGACCGGGCCGAAGATCTCCTCCCGCACCACGCGCATGTCGTTGCCGCAGTCCACCAGCAGCGTCGGCGCCACGTAGAAGCCGCGGCCCGCCCCCACCACGGGGCGTTCCCCGCCGTGGACGATCCGGGCGCCCTCCTTGCGGCCGAGCTCCACGTACGACTCGACGCGGTCGCGGTGCGCCGCCGAGATCACGGGGCCGACGACCGTGCCGCGCTCGGCCGGGTCGCCGACCTTCATGAAGGCCAGGTAGCCGGTGAGCTTCTCCACGAGCTGCGCGTACACCGACCGGTGCACGATCACCCGGGTCGGTGCGGTGCAGATCTGTCCGCTGTAGAAGGAGAAGGTGGTGCCGATGCCCATGACGGCTGAGTCCAGGTCCGCGTCGTCGAGGACGATCGCCGCACCCTTGCCGCCGAGCTCCATCAGCTGCCGTTTCATGGTTCGGCCGCACACCTCGGCGATGCGCTGCCCGACTGCCGTGGAACCGGTGAAGGACACCATGTCCACGTCCGGGGAGTCCACGGCGGCCTCGCCGACCTCCACCGACCTACCGGAGACGACGTTGACGACGCCGGCGGGGACCCCGGCCTCGTGGAGCGCCTCGGCCATCTTGAACACGGACAGCGGGTCCTGCGGCGCCGGCTTCACGACGACCGTGTTGCCCATGGCCAGGGCCGGGGCGACCTTGCCCGCCGGGTTCGCCCACGGGTTGTTGTACGAGGTGATGCAGGTGACGACCCCGACGGGTCGGCGGACCTCCAGGGCGCCCAGGATGGCGGCCCTCCCCATCGGTCCGGCCTCGGTGACCTGCGGCGGCAGGCCCTTCTCGACCGGCTCCAGGGCGCCGCGGGCGTAGCGGCGGAACCGGGACACCCCGACGCCGACCTGCATGCCGCGGGCGATGCCGGTGGGCGCGCCGGTCTCGGCCTGCGCGAGGGCCGCCCAGGGTTCGTACTCCCGCTGCATGATGTCGGCGGCCCGGTCGAGGATCGCCGCCCGCGCCTCGGGCGTCGTACGGGACCAGGCGTCGAAGGCCGCCGCGGCCGCGCGGGTGGCGTCCTCGACCTGGGAGCGGTCGGCTTCGGGGGCGAGCCCGACGACGGATTCGTCCGCCGGGTTGATGACCTCGTAGTGCCCGCCGGCGGGCTCGACCCAGTCGCCGCCGATGTAGAGCCGCTGGGGCGTGCCGGTCGGGGTGGCGCGGGGCGTCGTGGTCATCGGGTGCTCACCGTCCTGGTGTGCCGGCCGGAACGGAGCACGGTGCCGGGGACGGCGCCCGTCACCTGGTCGTCGCGGATGGTCTCCACGCCGTTGACGCGGACGGAGACGATGCCGATGGCCCGTGCGTCCAGGCGCGGGCTGTCCCCGGGGAGGTCGTGGACGAGCGTCGCCGGGCCGGCCTCGATGCGTTCGGGGTCGAACAGCACGAGGTCGGCGTGCCAGCCCTCGACGACGCGGCCGCGTTCGCGCAGCCCGAAGAGCTGGGCCGGGTCGTCGGTGAGCATCTTCACGGCCTGTTCCAGGGGGACGAGCTTGCGGCCGCGCAGGCAGTCGCCGAGGAAGCGGGTCGTGTACGGGGCTCCGCACATCCGGTCGAGGTGGGCGCCGGCGTCCGAGCCGCCGAGCATGACGTCCTCGTGCTGCCAGGTCTCGGCGCGCAGGGTCCAGCTCGCCGGGTCGTTGTCGGTGGGCATCGGCCACAGGACGGTGCGCAGGTCGTCGTTGGCGCAGATCTCGACCAGGCAGTGGAAGGCGTCCTGCCCGCGTTCCGCGGCGATGTCGTTGACGACGCGGCCGGAGAGGCCCTCGTTCTCCTTGCTGTACGTGTCGCCGATGACGTAGCGGCCGAAGTTGGCGAGGCGGCGGAAGACGCCGGCCTCCTTGCTGTCGGCGCGGCGCAGCATCTCGGCGCGCACGTCGGCGTCGCGGAGCTTCGCGATCCGTTCGGGTACGGGCAGGCCGAGGACGTCGCCCCAGCCGGGGATGAGGTTGAGGGCGCAGAAGGTGCCGAGCGACATGTTCATCGGGGTGAGGATCGGCATGGTGAGCGCGACGATGCGGCCGCCGGCCCTGCGGGCGCGGGCGCTGGGGATGAGCTGGCGGGGGACGCGTTCGGGGACGGAGGCGTCGATGGTGAGGACGTTCCAGTTGAGGGGCCTGCCGGCGGCCGCGCTCATGTCGACGAAGAGGTCGATCTCCTCGTCGGAGAACTGGTCGAGGCAGCCCGCGACGATGGCTTCGAGCTGGGTGCCCTCGTGTTCGGCGACGGCGCGGGAGAGCGCGAGGAGTTCGGCGGGTCCGGCGTGCCGGGAGGCGACGGGGGCGCCGGCGCCGTCGGAGTGCGTGGAGGACTGGGTGGTGGACAGGCCCCAGGCTCCGGCGTTCATCGCGTCGTGGAACAGGTCGAGCATTTCCTGGAGTTGCTCGGGGGTGGGCTGTCCGCCGACGGCGTCGGCGCCCATGACGTGGCGGCGCAGGGCGCAGTGGCCGACCATGAAGCCGGCGTTGACGGCGATGCGGCCTTCGAGGGCGTCGAGGTATTCGCCGAAGGTGGACCAGGTCCAGTCGACGCCTTCTTCGAGGGCCTTGAGGGCCATGCCCTCGACCTTGCTCATCATGCGGCGGGTGTAGTCGGCGTCCTCGGGGCGGTCCGGGTTGAGGGGGGCCAGGGTGAAGCCGCAGTTGCCGCCGGCGACGGTGGTGACGCCGTGGTTCATGGAGGGTGTGGCGTACGGGTCCCAGAACAGTTGGGCGTCGTAGTGGGTGTGCGGGTCGATGAAGCCGGGGGTCAGGACGAGACCGGTCGCGTCCTCGGTGGTGCGGGCCTCTTCGGTGACGGTGCCGGGGGCGCCGATGGCGGCGATCCGGCCGTCCCGTATGCCGACGTCGGCGACGCGTGCGGGGGCGCCGGTGCCGTCCACGACGGTGGCGCCCTTGATCAGGTGGTCGAGCATGGCGTCCCTTCTGCGGGTGCGGTGTGGTCGCGGCGTGCGCCGCCGCCGGGACGGCGGGGTGCGCGTGCGCGCCGCTGCCCGGGCGGGTCGCGGAGTGCGCGCCGCTGCCCCGGCCGGGGGTCGCCGGGCCGGCCGCGGCCCCGTGGCGACCTCCGGCCGGGGCCGGTGCGGGGCGGCGGTCCGGGAAGACGCCGCCCCCGTGCGGTGGGTGCCGTCAGGAGCCGGCGGCCTCGCGGAAGCGGGTGGTGCGGTGGATCGGGTCGGTGTCGATCTCGGGGATGACGTGTTCGCCGAGGAGCTTGATGGTGTTCATCGTGTCCTCGTACGACACCCCGGTCGGCAGGCCGAAGGACAGCTGGTCGGCGCCGGCCTGTTCCCAGCGCTTGCACTGCTGGAGGACCTCGGAGGGGTCACCGCAGATCATCAGTTCCTCGGCGATGAGCAGCTCGATGATCTCCGCGTTGTACTCGGGGAGCAGCTCGGGCCACTGCGGTATCGCCTCGGGCCTCGGGAAGGTGTCGTGGTAGCGGAAGACCAGCGACTGGAAGCGGTTCATGTTCGCGTTGACGGCGATCTCGACGGCCTTGTCGTGGGTCTCCGCGCAGATCGCGGTGGAGGTGACCATGACGTTGTCGTTGACGAAGGCGCCGATGGCCTTCGCCTCCTGGATGGCCGTCTTGTACTGCTCCAGCACCCACTCCATGTCGGAGACCTTCTGGACGCTGAAGCCGAGGACGCCGAGGCCCTTCTTCGCCGCCATGGCGTACGAGGAGGGGGAGCCGGCGGCGTACCACATCGCCGGGTGGGCCTTGCCGTACGGCTTGGGGAAGATCTTGCGCGGGGGCAGCGACCAGTGCTTGCCCTGGAACCCCTCGTACTCCTCCTGGAGGAACATCTTGGGGAATTCCGCGATGGTCTCCTCCCAGATCTCCTTGGTGCCGTTCATGTCCTCGATGCCGGGCAGGAAGCCGAGGATCTCGTGGCTGCCCGCGCCGCGGCCGGTGCCGAACTCGAAGCGACCCTTGGAGAGGTGGTCGAGCATGGCGACCTTCTCGGCGACCTTCACCGGGTGGTTCACCGGCGCGAGGGGGTTGAATATGCCGGAGCCGAGGTGGATGCGCTCGGTGGCGTGCGCGAGGTAGCCGAGGAACACCTCGTTCGCGGAGAGGTGGGAGTACTCCTCCAGGAAGTGGTGTTCGGAGGCCCAGGCGTACTTGAAGCCCGACTTGTCCGCCTGGATGACGTACTCGGTCTCCTCGATCAGCGCCTTGTGCTCTGCCTCGGGGTCGACCCTGGACCGTGACTCGGCCACGTATCCCTGCACGAAGAGCCCGAATTCCAAGGGGGTTCACCGTCCTTTGATTTCTGACGCTGCGTCAGATTCGATGCCCCGACTGTTCCACCGCCGGGGCGCGAGCGTCAATACCTGACACTCCATCAGATCTATGGGAGGGGTGCCGGGGACCCTGCCGCCGTGGATCCCGCGGCCCCTCCCGCCGCGGCGACCGGCTAGAGGATGCTCACGCCCGCCATCCAGCCGCCGTCGATGACGAAGGGCTGGCCGGTGATGTACGAGGAGTCCTCGCCGGTCAGGAACAGCGCCAACCGGGCGACCTCCTCCGGGCGCCCCACCCGACCCAGCGGCACGACCCGCTTGTACAGGTCGGCCATGGCGTCCCTGGCCTCGTCCGTGATCCCGGCCGGGTCGAGGAGCCCCGGGTTGGCCATCGGGGTGTCCACCGCGCCCGGGCACATGGCGTTCACCCGGATCCCCTTGGCCGCCAGCTCCAGCGCCGCCACCCGGGTCAGACCGAGGATCGCCGCCTTCGTCGCCGCGTACGTGCCGACGTACGCCATGCCCGTCAGCCCCGTGTACGAGGAGGTGTTGACTATGGTCCCGCCACCCGCCGCCTCGATCTCCGGGGCGACCGACTTGATGCCGAGGAAGGCCCCGACCTGATTGACCTGGACGACCTGCTGGAACTCCTCCAGCGGGGTCGCCGTCAGCTCGTTGAACCGCAGGATGCCCGCGTTGTTGACCAGGCCGCTCACCGGCCCGAAGGCCTCCTTCGCGGCGGCCACCGCGGCCGCCCAGTCCTCCTCACGGCTCACGTCCAACCGGACGTAACGCGCCCGGTCCTCCCCGATCTCCTTGGCGACGGCGGCCCCCTGCTCGTCCAGCACGTCGCCCAGCAGCACCTTGGCGCCCTCGGCGGCGAAGAGCCGCGCCTCCTGCTCGCCCTGCCCGCGCGCCGCACCCGTGATGATGACGACGCGCCCGTCCAGCTTTCCCATGCCCGTGCCCCTAGTCGTTGAGGAGCGGGGCCACCTCGGCCCCGAAAGCGGTCATCTGGTCGACGAGTTCGTCCCGGTCGCGACTGCGGAAGCGGACCTGGATCTGGTCCACTCCGAGCGCCGCGTACTCACGGAGGGACTCCGCGAGCACCTCCGCCTTGCCGGTCAGGGCCCGACGGCCGGTGTCCCAGCCGGGCTCCCCGACGTACAGCGCCTCGGTGATCGCACCGACCTCCAGGGGGCCGGCGACCCCGGCCGCCTCCCTCAGCTCGCGGATCCGGGCGACCTGCGCCGGGATCCTCTCCCGCGGGTCACCCTGCGGCAACCAGCCGTCGCCGCGCACGGCGGCCCGGCGCACCGCGGCCGGCGAGGAGCCGCCGATCCACACGGGGATCCGCGCCTGGGCGGGCCGGGGCAGTTGGCCGAGGTCGCGGAAGGAGAACCGCTCGCCCTCGAACTCCGGGTACTCCTCGGGTCCCAGTGCGACCCGCAGCGCGTCCAGGGTCTCGTCGAGGACCGCACCGCGGCGCTCGAAGTCGACGCCGAGCACCTCGAACTCCTCCTGGACGTGACCGGCCCCGACCCCGAGGATCAGGCGGCCACCGGAGAGGTGGTCGAGCGTCGCGTACTGCTTGGCGGTGACCAGCGGGTGGCGCAGGCCGACGATCGCGACGTGGCTCAGCAGCCGGACGTGCTCGGTGATCCCGGCGAGGAAGGCCAGGGTGGCCACCGGGTCGTACCAGATGGTGCTCATGGGGCCGGCGAGGCGTCGCGGGATGGCCACGTGGTCACAGGTGGCCACGTACCCGAAGCCGGACCGGTCCGCGGCGCGGGCCACCTCGGCGAGGTCGGCCGCGGTGGCGGAGGCCTCCCAGGGTTCGGCGTAGATGGTGCTCTGCGACTGGATCGGGAGCTGCATCCCGTACACCAGCCTGCCTTCCGGAAACACGCGTGTCATGCCGGACCCGCCTCGCCTTCGTCTGCCGGCTCGCCTTCGCCTGCCGGTCCTCCGCCCCGGCGCGTCCCGTCGACGCGCCCAGGGGGTGCGGGGCCATCGTCGTATCTGACGGTACGTCAGGCAAGGGGGGCGGCGGGGGCCAGTGCGGCGGGGCGGGGGCGGGTGTTGGTGCGGCGGAGGCCGGGGTGGGGGCGGGTGGCGGTACGGCGGGGGCCGGGGCAGGGACGCGGGGCCTCCGGGCGGGCGGGCCGGGGGGGCGGGGCCTCCGGGCGGGCGGGCCGGGGGGCGGGGCCGGGGGCGGGGTGGGGGGGGGGGGGGGGGGGGGGGGGGGGCCGGCGGGGGGGGGGGGGGGGGGGGGGGGGGCGGGGGGGGGGGTGGGGTGTCGTCCTGGGCGGGCATGATTTATGGCGCCCTGTCCGGGGCTGCGTTGGTGGGGCGGTGACGGGCGCCAACAAATCACGTTTTAGCCCTGGACGACACCCCACCCCGCCCCCGGCCCCTCGGGCGGGAATCGGGACGGGTGCGGGGGGGCGGGGGGCGCGGCGTGGGGCTTGCGGCCCGGCGGCCGGGCGGCCAGTGGCCGGGGGCCGGAGGCTGGGGCCAGTGGCCGGGGGCCGGGGGCTGGGGCCAGTGCGGGACCCGGTGCGCACGGCCCATTGCTGGGCCGGTGTGGGAGACACGGTACCGACCCGGTGTGGGAGACCCCGCCGGCCGCAGGGCCGGGCGGCCGTCGAGGCCGCCGTGAGTGCTAGGCCCGGTGTGTGGGAGACCCAGCGATGGGCCCGGTGGTGGCCGGTGCGTGGCCCGGTGCGGGCCGAGCCTGGGGCCGGTGCCGGCCCGGTGGTGGGTCGGTGTGGGGCGCTCGGTGGTGGGGGTGGTGCGGGGTCCGTGCTCGGGGAGGTTTGGGGTGGGCGGTCAGAAGCCTGCGGGGCCCATGGCGATGACCGGCTTCGCCGCCGGGTCGAGGGTGGTGAGGAGCGTCTGCATCGCGTCCTTCGGGATGCCGACGCAGCCCTGCGACGGGCCGTCGTGGTCCACGTGGAGCCAGATGTTGCCGCCCTTGCCCTCGCCGTCCGGCTTCGCCGGGTCCAGCGGGGACACGCCCTGCTTGCGGTTGAAGTCGATCGCCACGACGTAGTCGAAGGAACCCGCCAGTGACTCGCCGTTCACGCCCCGGCCCGTGGCGACGAACGCGGCGTCCCGGTCGTACGGCAGCCGCGTGCCGGGCGGGGCGGGCAGCAGACCGCCCGCGTCGGTGAGGGAGAACACGCCCTGCGGGGACGTCAGGTCCCCGTACGCACGCTCCGTGGACCAGCCCTTGGCGCCGTTGCGGCCCGCCCACTGCGCGGACCGCGTCCAGTCCTCGCCCGACGCGGGCCGCGTGTACAGGGCGACGTCGGACTCCGAGGAGTCCTTGGCCCTACCGGTCACCAGCACCAGCTGCCGGGAGTCCGCCGGAATCCTGGCGCGCGTGTCCGCGCTGATGCCCGGCAGCCCCTGGAAGGGGTCCGTGCGCTGCACGGTGCGCGCCGCCCGGTCCGCGGTCTGCGGGCGCGCGTCCGAGCGGGTCTGCGGCACCGG
The DNA here is from genome assembly GCF_042887545.1 of Streptomyces sp. NPDC057939. Taxonomy (NCBI): domain Bacteria; kingdom Bacillati; phylum Actinomycetota; class Actinomycetes; order Kitasatosporales; family Streptomycetaceae; genus Streptomyces; species Streptomyces sp. NPDC057939. The sequence continues at coordinate 5,881 of NZ_JBHVPG010000084.1, read as the reverse complement.
CGCGCCGGGCGGCTCGTGCAGCGCGTACAGCCAGCCGGCCCCGAAGACCAACAGTCCCAGGAACGCGGCAACGGTGACGGCCCGCTGCGGTCGACCTGCGGAGGACGAGCGGGGACGGGAGCGGGCTCGGGCGTGCTTGCTCATTCAACCGACCGTACATCAGGTGATCATCGGTCCCGCCGAACGCCCGCCCTCCCGGGCCCTGGTGCCGCCGGAAAGCGGACCCGTACCGTCAGCCCGCCGTCCGGCTCCGGATTGGCCTCCGCGAGGAGCTCCGCACCGTGCGCCCGCGCGATCGAGGCGACGATCGACAGGCCCAGGCCGGCGCCCTCACCAGCGGTGTGACGCCGTTCGGCCCTCCGACGGAACGGCTCCAGCAGCCGCGGCACGTCCGCCGCCGCGATCTGCGGACCGGTGTTGGACACCTTCAACACCCCGTCCGCGGTGGTCGCCACGAACACCCGGCCGCCCGCACGGTTGTGACGCACTGCATTCGCGAGCAGGTTCCGCACCAGATGCCCGAGCAGCGTCCCGTCGCCACTGACGGTGAGCGGCGCGAGGTCCCGCACGACGGACGGTGCTGCGTCCGACGCCTCCCCCGACCCGCCGGACGGGAAGGCCGCGGCGAGTTCCGTTTCCGCCAGCGCCGCCAGGTCAACCGGCTCAACCGACTCCAGGCCCTCCTCGGAGACCGCCAACAGCAGCAGCGACTCGATGAGGTGCTCGCTGGAGTCGGCCACCGCGATGAGCCGCTCCCGGATCCGGGCCACCTTCTGCGGATCCGGGTCCCCCGCCAGCCCGATCTCGGCGGCGGCCCGCTGCACCGCCACCGGCGTGCGCAGCTCGTGCGCGGCGTTCGCCGCGAACCGGCGCTGAGCCGTGACCAGGCCCTCCATCCGGTCGAGCATCCCGTCGAACGTGTCCGCGAGCCGCTTCAACTCGCCGGGCGGGCCCTGGAGGGCGATCCGCTCGTGCAGGTTCGCCCCCGACAACCGGCGCGCCTTCTCGGTGATCACTCCGACGGGACGCAGCACCCGGCCCGCCATCCACCAGGCCAACCACACCGACAGCACCGCGAACAGGGCCAACGCGACGAGGGACACCACCGTCAGCTCGTGCAGCGCGGCCTGTTCGGCGGCGCGGGACACGTTCTTCGTCGCCGCCCACTGCGCGAGCTGCGCCTCGGACGGGGCGACGCCCGGCGGCAGCTTCCGGGCGGGGACGAACACCTTCTCGCCCGGGACGGGGTCCCGGCCGTCGATCGGGACCCCGGGCATCACGGTGGTGACGGCCCCGCTGACCCGCGAACCGAGTCCCTTGCGCAGCAGGACGTTGACCAGCGCGACCAGGCCGCCGCCCGCGAGGACCAGCAGCGTGCCGTACAGCGCGGTGAGACGGGCGCGCTCGGAATGGAGCACTGCTCTCATCGCGGACCCGTGATCCGGTAGCCCGCGCCCGGGACCGTCTCGATCAGCGGAGGCTCGCCCAGCTTGGCGCGCAACTTGCTGAGCGTGACCCGGACCGCGTTCGTGCTGTAGCCCGTGCCCTCCTCCCACACCCGCTCGATCAGGTCGTCGCTGCTCATCACCGCCCCCTCGGCGCGCAGCAGCGCCTCCAGCACCGCGAACTCCTTGCGCGAGAGCGCCAGCCGGTGCCCGTCGCGGGTGGCCGAGCGGCGGGCCGTGTCCAGGGCGAGCCCGGCCCGTTCCAGGACCGGCGGCAGCGCCGGCCGAACGCGCCGGCCGAGGGCCAGGACGCGGGCGAGCAGTTCGTCGTAGGCGAACGGCTTGGTGAGGTAGTCGTCCGCGCCGAGGCCCAGGCCCTCCACGCGGTCGCGGACGGTCCCCGAGGCGGTCAGCATCAGCACCCGCGTCAGCAGCCGCTCGCGCACCACCTGACGGCAGACCTCGTCGCCGTGCAGCCCGGGCAGGTCACGGTCCAGGACGAGGACGTCGTAGTCCCCCAGCCGCAGGCGACTCAGCGCCTCCAGTCCGTCGGCCGCCTCGTCGACGGCCAGCGCGTCACGGCGCAACCCCTCGGCGATCATCTCCCGCAGGAACGCCTCGTCCTCCACCACCAGAACTCGCATGCCGTCCTCTCTACAGGAGGAGAACATTTCGCCGTTGTAAGCGGACTGCGAGAGGGAAGCGAAACCCCTCTTTCCCGCACGCTCGGGCCCATGAAGCGATCCCTGACCATGACCACGGCCGCCGCGCTGACCGGCCTGACCCTCTTCGTCACCGCCTGCACGAACGGCGGCACGTCCGGCGGGAGCGACGGCAAGGACGGCGACGGCAAGGGCAGCTCCGCGAGCAGCGGCGGCGGCAAGGGCGGAGCCGACGCGGACGCGGCCGTGAAGATGCGCCAGTGCCTGCGCGAGCACGGCATCGACGCGCCCGACCCCGAGCCCGGCCAGAACCCGAACGGCATGACGGTCGGCGGCGGCGCGGACCCGCAGAAGATGGAAGAGGCCATGAAGGCCTGCGGAATGAGCGCCCCCGGCGCCGGCAAGGAGCCGACGCAGGAGGAGAAGGACAAGGAACTGCGCTGGGTCCAGTGCATGCGCAAGAACGGCGTGGAGCTCAAGGACCCCGAGTACCTGCCCGGTGGCATGAAAACGGGCATCGAGATCCCCAAGGGGCAGGAGAAGGCCTTCGAGGAGGCCCAGAAGAAGTGCGAAGCGGCCTGATGGCCCGGCGCGGCACGTGGCTGATGGGGACCCTGGCGGTCGTCCTCGCCGTCTCGGGCGGCGGGTACGCCGTCCTCGCCCAGCCCCCGCGGGACGGCGAACGGCAGGAACGCGCCGACGGCCTCCCCCCGGCCACCGCTCCGGTTCAGCGCGGCGACCTCAGCGCGGGGCTCCAGGTGGAGGGCACCCTCGGCTACGCGCAGGAACGCAAGCTGAGCGCGCCCGGCCCCGGCGTCCTCACCTGGACCGCGCCCGAGGGCTCGGCGGTCGAGCGCGACGCGAAGCTGTACGAGATCAACGGGAAACCGGTGCGGCTGATGTACGGGTCCACGCCCATGTACCGGCCGCTGAAGGCGGGCGACAGGGGCGACGACGTCAAACAGCTCAAGCGGAACCTGATCGCCCTCGGCTGGGGAACGGGTCTCGACGCCTCGGACGCCACCTTCACCACGGGCACGACGGCTGCGGTGAAACGCTGGCAGAAGGCCCACAAGGCACCGGAGACCGGTGAGGTCGCGAAGGAGGACATCGCCTTCGCGACCGGCCCGCAGCGCATCAAGCGGAACGACTCGGCCGTCGGCGACGAACCCGGACCGGGCAAGCCGGTGCTCACCGTGACCGGAACCGAGCGGATCGCCCGTCTCCAACTGGAGGCGGCGAAGGCGGAAGCGGCGCGGACCGGCGACAAGGTGACCGTACGGCTGCCCGGGGGCGCCAGTGCCACCGGGAAGATCGACTCCGTCGGCGGCACGGCCGGCACGGACGACCCGAACGGCGGCGCGGGCTCCGGCGGCGGTGGCGGGGGCGGGGGCGGCGGGGGCGGCGACAAGAAGCCCAAGGTCGAGGTGACCGTCGTCTTCGACAACCCCGGCGACGTCAAGGGCCCCGACCAGTCCCCCGTCTCGGTGCGGCTCACCGGCGAGACCCGCAAGGGCGTCCTGTCCGTACCGGTCAACGCCCTGCTGGCACTGCCGGGCGGTGGCTTCGGCGTCCAGGTCGTCGAGGACGGCCGGACCCGCGACGTCAAGGTCGAGCTCGGCATGTTCGGCAACGGCCGCGTCGAGGTGACCGGCGACGCCCTCAAGGAGGGCATGCGGGTCGGGGTGCCGAAGCTGTGAGCCGGCACGTACCCGAGCCCTTGGCGGAGCACGCGGCCGCGCGGACCACGGAACTCCGTTCCCGCCCCGTCGTCGAACTGGCCGGGGTGACCAAGGAGTACCCCGGCGGGGTCACCGCCCTGCGCGGCATCGACCTGACCGTCATGAACGGTGAACTCCTCGCGCTCGTCGGCCCGTCCGGCTCCGGCAAGTCCACCCTGCTGCACATCATCGGCACCCTGGACCGGCCCACCGCCGGCCGCGTCGCCATCGCCGGCCACGACGTCGCGGCCCTGTCCGACCGGGCCCTGTCGGCGCTGCGCTCGCGCCACGTCGGGTTCGTCTTCCAGTCCTTCCACCTCGTACCGGGCCTCAGCGCCCTCGCGAACGTCGCCGAGGGACTGCTCTACTCCGGGCTGTCCCGCACCGAACGCGGCCGCCGCGCGGCGGCCGCCCTGGAGCGGGTCGGCCTCGGCGACCGTACCGACCACCGCCCGCACGAACTGTCGGGCGGGCAGAAACAGCGCGTCGCCATCGCCCGGGCGGTGGCGGGCCGACCCGACCTGCTGCTCGCCGACGAACCGACCGGCGCCCTGGACACGGCGTCCGGCCGGTCGGTGATGGAACTGCTGCGCGAACTGAACGAGGACGGGGCCACCATCGCCGTGATCACCCACGACAACGAGATCGCGGCGAGCCTGCCCCGCCAGGTCCGCATCAGGGACGGCAAGATCGTCGCCGACCTGCGGAACCCGTCCGGGACGGAGGCCGCCTGATGGGCTCCCGTACGAGGACCCGCGCATCCCGGCGCGCACGGCTCACCCCGCCCCGACTCACCCCGCGCGACGTCCTGCACGCGGGCTCCGCGGGGCTGCGCTCCCGGCCCATGCGGGTGTTCCTGTCGGCGCTCGGCATCGCCATCGGCATCGCGACGATGATCGCGGTGGTCGGGATCTCCTCGTCCAGCCAGGCCAAGCTGCTCCGCGAACTCGACAAGCTGGGCACGAACATGCTCGTCGCGACCCCGGGGCAGGGCATGTTCACGGGGCAGGACACCACGCTCCCCCAGGACGCCCCCGCCATGATCGGCCGCATCGACGGCGTCCTGTCGGTCGGGACGACCGGTGACGTGGCGCAGTCCGTCCGCCGGTCGGAGAACATCCCGGCCGCGGAGACGGGCGGCATCGCGGTCAAGGCCGCCAAGGACGACCTGCTCGGCACCCTACGGGCCCGCACGGCGCGCGGCGCCTGGCTGAACGGCGCCACCGGCCGCTACCCGGCGGTGGTCCTCGGGCACGTCGCGGCCCAGCGGCTGGGCATCACCGAGCCCGGCCGGCAGGTCTTCATCGGCGGGCGCTACTTCACGGTGACCGGCATCCTGGCACCGGTGCCGCTCGCCCCGGAGATCGAACGCTCGGCCCTGGTCGGCTGGACGGCGGCCGAGGAACTCCTCGGCTTCGACGGCAACCCGACGGCGGTCTACGAGCGCTCGGCGGACGACCGGGTGGCGGAGGTCCGCGAACTCATCGCCCGGACGGCGAACCCGAAGACCCCGAGCGCGGTGTCGGTGACCGACCCGTCGGCCGCGCTCCAGGCGAAGGCCGCCACCGAGGGCGCCTTCAGCACCCTCCTCCTCGGCCTGGGCGGGATCGCCCTCCTGGTGGGCGGAGTCGGCGTGGCCAACACCATGATCATCTCGGTGCTGGAACGCCGCCACGAGATCGGCCTGCGCCGCTCGCTCGGCGCCACCAAGGGGCAGATCCGGATCCAGTTCGTCACGGAGTCACTGCTCCTGTCCGGCCTCGGGGGCCTGGCGGGCATCGCCCTGGGCGGAGCCGCCACGGCGATCTACGCCCGAGCGGGCGACCTCCCGTGGGTGGTCCCCCTCTGGGCCGTGACGGGCGGCTTCGCAGCCACCCTGGCCATAGGCACCCTGGCCGGCCTCTACCCGGCGGTCCGCGCGGCCCGCCTCTCCCCGACCTTGGCGCTGCAGGCGGGGTAGGGGGGGTGGGGGCTGCGGGTGGGGCGGGGTTGTTCTGTGGGGCGGGGTCGGGGGTGGGCGGGGTCCGGCTGGTCCGTGTCGGGGACGTCCCGC
>NZ_JBHVPG010000083.1:0-24520 GCF_042887545.1 Streptomyces sp. NPDC057939 | reverse complement strand
AGACTTCCTCCACACCTACAACCATCACCGCTGCCACACCGCACTCGACGGCAACCCACCCATCAGCCGTGTGAACAACCCTGCGGGTCAATACAGCTAGGGCGTGTCGTCAAACGTTACGCCCACATCAGGAGCGAGGCGAGGGAGACGACTGCCTGGTAGGACTCGGCGGTCTTGTCCTAACGGGTTGCAATGCCTCGCCACTGCTTGAGGCGGTTGAAGCAGCGTTCCACCACGTTGCGCCGCTTGTAGAGCTCCTTGTCGAAGTCCGGCGGGCGACCGCCAAGGCTGCCGCGCCGGACCCCACCCAAGACGTGTGCGGGCCGCACCCTTGGCCGTCCCGGGCCTATGCGAGGCACCCGTATCGATGCCGTCACATCGGTGAACTGGGTGCAATCGTTGGTGTTGCCGCCCGTGACGGTGAATGCGAGCGGGCGGCCCAAGGCGTCGCAAGCGAGATGAATCTTGGTGGACAGACCGCCGCGGGAACGTCCAAGACCACTACGGAGCACCCCTTTTTTCGGACTCCCGCAGCGTGCTGGTGGGCGCGAACGATGGTGGAGTCGACCGACACCAACCAGTCGATCTCACCGGCGGCGTCCGCCCGCGCCTGCGCTGCCCGGAGCATCCGCTCGAAGGTGCCGTTCTTGGCCCATCGGCGGAAGCGGGTGTGCAGCGTGGCCCAGGAACCGAACCTCTCCGGCACATCCCGCCAAGCAGTGCCCGTCCGAAACTTCCAGACAATCCCGTTAAGGACCGTCCGGTCATCCTGCCGCTTCCTCCCTCGTTCCGACCGAGGCAGCAGGGGACGGACGAACTCCCGCTCGGAGTCCGACAGCTCGTGGCGACGGGCACCCAACAATGATCCACTAGCCGATATCGCATATGTCGCGACCCCCCGCCTCCGGCAGTAGCGGATTCGCCGGCTACGATCCGTGCCCGGCGAGATGGAGCTTCATGGCGCACTGGTCTTCGGCCTCGACGAACACCTGCTGCCCCCAATGCGCACTGAGACGGTGCGCTACATCGACCAGTCGGCGGCGTTCCTCCGGCGAGTATGCGGGGAACCGGACCCAGCCTCGTTCGGCGATGACGTTGCCGAGATCGCTGAACAACACCGCCCGAGCGCGGTGCTCTTCCTCATCCGTCAGCGGCGTGAGTCCGCCTTCTGCGGGCTGCACCCGGACGTTGTACAGGTCTCGGATCACTGGCTTCTCGCAATTCGTCTGGGCTGTTTCCGGAGAGACTATCGGCGCAGGCAGTGGCCACAGCAGCGGGAATATCAAAGCGCCTCCCCTCGCCGGCGTACCTCGCCCAGCGTCCTACGGCACCGGCTGTGCACGGGGTCTCCCTGAGGTCACTTTGACGACAGCTCCCAGCAGCCACCCGTCGGGTGCCACTCACGTCGGAGGAGGCCGAAGACCCAGGAGTCGGAGACGTCGCCGTTGACGACGCAGTCCTCGCGGAGAGTGCCTTCGCGGACGAAGCCGAGCTTCTCCAGGACCCGGGCTGACGCCACGTTGCGGGTGTCGGTCTCGGCCTGGACGCGGTTCAGGTCCAGGGTGTCGAACGCCCACCGCAGGACGGCGTGCGCGGTCTCCGTGGCGTAGCCGTGGCCCCACGCGGCGGCGTCGAAGACGTAGCCCAGGGACGCGCTGCGGAACTCTGGGTTCCAGCTGGTCAGGCCGCACCAGCCGATGAACGCGCCGTCGGAGACGCGGTCGATGGCCACCCGCGCTCCCGTGCTTTCCTCCTCGATCGCCCGGCATGTCGCGATGAAGCGCTGGGCGCGGGCCGGTTCGGTCCACGGCGGGGAGTCCCAGTAGCGAAGCACGTGGGCGCTGCTGTGCAGCGCGTAGAGCGGCGCCGCGTCGGCGTCGGTGAACGGCCGCAGTCGCAGCCGGGCGGTGTGCAACTCAGGGGTGGGCAAGGTCATGCGGAGCATCCTGCCGCGTCGCGCTCGCCCCCGGCCATCCGTTTATCCGCGCGGCCGGGGACGCGTACGTCCCCGATGAGGCCGGACGCACCGCATGGGCGATGGGTCCGCACCACCGTGCCGGCACGTGACGGGCCGGGGTCGCCAGAATGTGGATGTGGACGTCCGCGTGACGTAACGCGATCCACCGGCAGGCCTGATCATCACCGTGCTCCGCGACGCCCGCGGCGTGCACCATCGCGGCGGCGACCTGCGCCCACTCGTCCTCCGACAACACGCGGTGCCGTTCCCCAGACCTGCTTTTGTTCCCCCGCGGACCGGGTGCTGGTCGTATACCGAACCGGGCCTCTCCGGTGCCGAGCGGATCGGCCCGGTCAGGTGGTGGACCCGGCTGCCATGGCCCGGCGGGCCACCGCGCGGAGCATCGCCTGGCGGATGATCCCGCCGAGCGGCCGGGCCAGCAAGTGCCAGTACGGCACGAACACACGCCGGGTCCGGGCGTCGAAGGCGACGACCCGGGTCTCGGTACGGAGCAGGGCGCCGCGCGGGTGCGCGGTGACCCGGAAGTTGATGGCGGCCTTCAGGTGGCCGGGGGTGCGGAACTCCCGGAAGTCGTCGGGGCCGTCGAGCGGCACGAAGGGCGCCGAGGGTTTCCACCACTGTCCGGCCGCGCCGGACACGGTCTCCTCCCCCGCCCGCTCGGCGAGCGGCACGAACCGTTCGGCCATGGCGTCCCGCAGGGTCCGCACCCGGGCGTCGACCGTGCCCTGGCGGCCGGTCGCAGCCGATGCCCCGGGCACAACCCTGCCGTGCCACGAGGCCCCGCCGTCAGGCGTGGCCCCGGGCGCGGGCCTGTCGCGTCGGACCAGCCCTGCCAACCGAGTGGGGAGAGTACGCAGGCCCATCAGGACCACAGCGGCCGGCACGTCCGCCGGGGTGAAGCCGTCGAGCGCCCGCCAGACCGCCTCCGGAGAGGCGGGTACGACCAGGGTGTGCACCTCGTGGAAGTCGTAGCGACCCAACACTTCGTCGATCAGCATGAAGTTCCCCCTCATTGCCGCTTGCGCCGCGCCGGAGCAAGCCTGTCACGCGCCCGGGCCGCTGCCCCTGCCGGGGTCCGGTCCGGGCGGACCGAACAGCAGGTCCTGGCCGGCGGCGTCGCGGGGCTGCCAAGCGGGCGCCGGCCAGGAATGGCGCCGCCGCCGAGGACCGCGGTGGGGACCGAGGTGAGGGGAGGCGAGTCGCGGTTTCGACGAGGCAGAACTTCTCCTCCAGGTAGCTCAGGGTCATCGCGCCAAAACGCAGTGATCGTGATGAGGGCCTCCCACGAGGCTTCGGCGCCGGATCCAGGACGACCTGCCCCAAGCTCGGCATACAGCCGACTGCACAGGTGAGAGGTGACTTCGTAGGGTGCCCGTTGACCTCCGCCACTCGCGGCAGAACGGATCCGGGGGCGTGAGGCGGTTCTCCGTTGAGTAGCGGGCGCGGCGCTCGTGCGGGTCGTCGACGCCGATCTCGTACCAGGGCTCGCCGCGCTGGAGCCGGGGCAGGGTGCTCGCCCACACCGCGATGGTGATGCCCTGCACGGCGGCGGTGAGCGCCTGGAGCCGGTTGTCGAGGAGGTCCTCGGACATACCCGCCAGGACGACGTGCAGTCGGGGGAAGGTGGTGGATCGGGTGTAGCGGTGGCGCTGCCAGAACGGGTACGTCCCATCGATGGTGCTGCGGGGTCCCTCCCAGACGCGGTGCCCGGCGTAGCGCTCGTGGTCCCAGACTTCCTTCGCGAGGCGGGCCTGGGACATCGACCCGTTGTCGAGTGCGAAGAGGCGGACCGTGCAGGACCGGGGGTGTTGAGCGCTGCGAGGACCGCAGGGACGTCTGCGGTCCAGGCGGCCGGGTCGGTGGCCACCAGACGGCGGACAAGAAGGCGTGGTCCTCCGCGCCATCGTCCCGGGGGGGCGGCCAGGGCCCGGGCGGCGGCCTGCGGGCCCTGGCTGGCGGCGAGTTCCAGCAGGTCGGCGGGGGCCGGTACGCGGGTCGGGCGGCCCACCGAGGGCGAGGCGACACAGCCCGTCCAGGAACGGGCTGAAGCCGGCGAAGCGAATGGATCGCACAACACATCACCACCACAGGCGACATCATCCGCACCGCCCTCACCCACACCCTCAACGACCTACGGACCAGTCGACCCGCACGTACACCCGTAACACCACCACCGCCGCACACCCGCCGACAGAACAGACGCACGCAGGAGTCGACCAGCCCACCCGGCCCCTTCCCGCACGCCCACCCGTAACACAACCAACACCACACCCGCCGACAGGACAGACGCACGCAGGGGTCGACGGGCCGCAACACGGCTCGCGTCGGAACGGCTACCCGTGCGGATCCGGAGAGAGCCGGCGCCGGTACGGACTCTGTCGACAGGCCGGCGAACAGTGGCGGACGTCGGCACGCCCCGAGGTCACCTCAACACCGCAGCCCGCGCACGGCTTTCCTGAACCCTGTCCGCCGTTACGGATCCGCGTACGGGATATGGCGGTCGACGCGGTCCTACGCGCCCTCGAACTGCCCGCCGCGCAGACTTTGCCCGAGCGCAGCCTGCGGACTCAGGTGGTCATGGCGACCGGCTCCGGCAAGAGCCTCGTCGTCACCAGAAGCGCGGAGGAGCTGCACTCCAGCCGTGTGCTGGTGCTCGTGCCCTCGATGGACCTGCTTGCACGGACCCGCCTCATGGCCGGACGAGCCGGCGTCCGTCTCCTCCGCCACCGCATCGTCCTGATCGCGTACCTTCGCCGGCGCCACGCGGACAGGCCGACCATGCCCACTGCGGTGATCTCCGCCCCCGAATCTTGCCAGAGCCACCCACATGAGTACGCGGACACCTGGCCCCGCTGCGCCGCACCGCGTGGTCGGGCGGTTTTGCCCCCGTCGGTCCGTCGGCCCCGCCTCCGCACCGGGCGAGCGGTCCGTTCAAGACGGGGGCGGCGGGGCCCGCCAGGGTAGGGGCATGACAGAGCAGAGCTTCACCCCGGCCCTGGGCCGCCTCGCCCCCACGCGCTTCTACGACGGCGTCGTCGCCCTGACCCGTGAGCGGCTCTGGAGGGGACTGACAGCCCTGTACGTCGCCCCGCGGGCCGGCGAGGAGGTCGTCGACGTGGGCTGCGGCACCGGCTCCCTGGCGGTGCTGCTGGGCCGGGTCGAATCCGGGGCCCGGATCGTGGGGGTGGACCCCGACCCGGAGGTGCTCGCGGTCGCGCGGCGCAAGGCCGCTGCGGCCGGGGTGGAGGTCGACTGGCGCGTGGGCAAGGGCGACGCGCTGGCGGAGCTGGTGGGGGCGGGGACGGCGGACACCGTCGTCTCAAGCCTGGTGCTGCATCAGTGCGCGCTGCCGGTGAAGCGGGCGGTCCTGGCCTCGATGGCCGAGGCGCTGCGCCCCGGCGGGAAGCTGGTCATCGCCGACTACGGGCTCCAGCGCACCCGGCGCATGCGCCTGGCCTTCCGCATGGTGCAGTTCGCCGACGGCGTGGAGGACACCCGGCCCAACGCCGAGGGGATCCTCCCGGAGCTGATGGCGCGCGCCGGCTTCCGGGAGGTGCGCGAGGCCGAGGTCGTATCAACGGTCACCGGGTCCGTCTCCGTCTACGTGGCCCGGCGCGGCTGACCGTCGCAGCAGGGGCGCCACCTGCGACGGGGTCAGGCCGGTCATCTCGCGCAGCTGCCGGGTGAAGTGGGCCTGGTCCGCGAAGCCGCCGTCGAGGGCCGCCTCGGCGGGGGACCTGCCCTCGGCCAGGGCCCGGGCTGCGCGGGCCAGGGCCTGCCAGATCCGCCAGCGCGGCAGCGGCATGCCCAACTGGGCGCGGGCGAGGGCGCGCAGCCGCTGTGGCGACAGCCCGACGGCCGGGGCCAGGGAGCCGATCGGGACTCGCTCACGGGCCAAGGTCCCCATCACCGCCAGCAGGCGCCCGTCGAGCTCGCGCGAGGGGCGGGCCGTCGCCGCGCGGACCTCTTCCTCGCACAGCGATGCCTGCTCGGGCGCCGCCGTGATGCCGGGGGCGCGCAGGGCGCGGAGCCGGTCGGCGAAGGCGCAGTGCGGTTCGATGTAGAAGACCAGCAGCTCCGGCGAGGCCCGCAGTCGGTGGCGGACCATCGGCGGCACGAGGAGCGCCGCGGCGCGGTGCGGGCGTCCCGAGGCGTCCTCGACGGTCATCTCGCCGCGCGGGGCCACGGCGATTTGGAAGGCAGCGTGGGCGTGCGGGGAGCCGTCGACGACGGGTCCCCGGTACATCGCGTAGCCCTCGCGCAGGACGAAGCACGTTGTCGCGGCGCCCGGCGCCCCCGGACCGCCCGGTCCCGGCGCGGGTGCGCCCGTCGCCATGCCCTGCCCCCGTTCCGCGTCGCGCGTCGCCTTGTCCCGGGACGACCCTAGTCAAGAAGTGGTCTCATATCGTCGCGGTGCGGAGCGGCCGTTGCGGTCTCCGGATCCCGTCGCCGTCTCAAGCCGCTCCATGATGAGACTTGAGACCACCTCCACATCCGGAGCGCTTGGTCCCCAACCTCGGCTGTCCGGGGCCGAGGCGGGTATGCCGATCGAGCAAGGCCGGCAGGTCCCGGCGGTGGCTGAGCGCCCTGACCCCAACCCGGTGGGCGATCGTCGTCCGGCGGTCGCCACCCAGCCGCACCAGAAGACCCGCGCTCACCAGTCACCCGTGGCCCGTTCACTGCGAGAAGTTCCCTGACCGCGGCAACGTACCCTTCTCGTTCGGCCAGGTCCTTCGCACATGCTCGTACCGCATGCGCAGGTCATCGACCCAGCCGAGGCCCACGTCCAACCGGACACGGACCGAGGCGATCGACTCGATGTCGTCCTTCACCGTGATGACGGGAACGGGCACCGAGAACCGGCGGTCGATCTCGATGCGAATCTCCGTATTGAGCAACCAGCGGATGCCCCTGCCGGCTGCGAGCTCATCCAGGGCCGCGGACCAGTCGTCCAGATCCTCGAAGGGGTGAGGTCGGCCGGGTGGAGGTCGAGGAGGCGTGCGAGTTCGAGGACGACGTGCAGGGGCCGGTTGGGCAGTGCGTCGAGCCGGATGTCGTTCTCGTGGACGCCGAGGAGGTCGGCGACTTCCCAGTGGCCCGACAGCTCGCCCGGTCGTCAGTCCTCGTGCCCGAGGCGTACGTCGCGTTCGGCGTGCCCGCCGCTCGAGACCTGCAGGACCGTCGCCACCGGCGGATAGCCCGCCGCGATGACAGTGTACTCGCCCGATGACAGGTCGACGAACCGGAAGGTCCCGTCCGGTCCGGTGGTAAGGGTGTCAACCACGATGCCGGCCGCGTCGAGCAGGGTGACCCTGGCATCCTCGACCGGTTTGCCCGAGCCGGCGCGCACTGTGCCGCGAAGGACCGCTCCGCCCCTCAGCTCCACGTCCTGGCGGGTCTCGCGGGCGGCCCGCACGGTCACTGGCAGGGCGGCCGGCCGGAACGCGGGGGCGCTCGCGGCCAGGGTGTACTCCCCCGCCACCAGATCCGGAATGACGTACGTGCCCTCCGGGCCTGTCGGGGTGGAGGAGACCACCTCGCCCCGGATGTCCGTGAGGATGACGGTCGCGTCGCTGACCGGGGTGCCGTCGGCGGTGAGGACCGAGCCGGCCAGCCGTCCGGTGCCGCCGAGCACCACGTCCAGCTCCACCGGCCGCTCGCCCACGGTCACACTGACCGCCTGCGGTTGATGGCCGCCGGCAGCAGCGATCAGGACGTACGCTCCGGGGCGGCTCACGTTGAGCGCGTAGCGTCCGTCGGCTCCGCTGGCGCCCCGACCGACTTGACGGCCGCTCCCGTCGATCAGGGTCAGGGCGGCGCTGGGTACCGTGCTGCCGTCGGGGTGCTGGACGGTGCCGCCGACCGGCATCCCGCCCGACCAGGAGGCGTCGGTCCAGGTCCGCGCGGCTGGGACCTCGACGGGGAGCGACTGCGAAGGCTCCTCGTGGAGCGGCGAATCGGCTGCGGGGGCGTTGTGGGACAACAGCGGTTTCTCCTTGAGGAAGCAGGCGATGAGCAGGCCGAGGACGAGCACGGGCACGAGGTAGAGGAAGATCCGCGGCATGGCCTCGGCGTAGGCCGCGATGTACGCGTCCCGGACGGCCGGCGGGAGGGAGTGCACCAGCTGCGGGGTGATGGCGGAGGGGTCCGGGAGCCCTGCGTCGGCGGGCAGCCGGACGGCAAGGGCGTCGGTCAACCGGCCGGCGAAGACCGTGCCGAAGACGGCGGCGCCGATGCTGCCGCCCATCTGCCGGAAGTAGTTGTTGGCGCTGGTGGCGGTACCGAGGTCGGTGGGTCGCACCGAGTTCTGCACGGCGAGGACGAGCACCGGGAGCACGAGCCCGATGCCGATGCCGAGGACGGCCATCCACAGGCTGTACGCGAGCCGGGTGGTGTCGGTCTCCAGCCGGGAGAGCAGCCACATGCCGAGGATGGACAGTGCCCCGCCCATGACCGGGTAGACCTTGTAGCGGCCGGTCCTGCTGATCAGCTGGCCGGACGTGATGGAGGCGACGACGACGCCGCCCATCATCGGCAGCATGAGCAGCCCGGATTCGGTGGCGGTGGCACCCTCGACCATTTGCAGGTAGGTCGGCAGGTAACTGGCGGCGCCGAAGAGCGCGATGCCGACGACGGCCCCTACCAGAGCGGTGACCGTGAAGACCGGGTCGCGGAACAGTCGCAGCGGAATGATCGGTTCGGGCGCGAAGTGCTCGGCGACCACGAAGAGCAGGGACGTTCCGGCAGCTCCGACGGCGAGTCCCAGGATCACCCGCGAGTCCCACGCGTACTCGGTACCACCCCAACTCGTCAGCAGCACCAGGCAGGTCGACGCGGCGGCGAGGAGTACGGCACCGACCACGTCGAGCCGGGGCCGGACCTCAGGCTTGGGAAGTTTCAGCACGACTGCGATCACGGCCATCGTGATCAGCCCGAACGGCACGTTGATGTAGAAGCACCAGCGCCACGACGCGTGGTCGGTGAAGAACCCGCCGAGCAGCGGTCCGGCAACGGACGCGAGGCCGAAGGCCGCGCCGATCAGCCCCATGAAGCGACCGCGCTGTCGGGGCGGCACGATGTCCGCGATGATCGCCTGCACCCCGATCATGAGCCCGCCCGCGCCGACTCCCTGGACCGCGCGGAAGGCGATCAGCTCGTCCATCGTGCGCGACCAGCCGGCCAGCGCGGAACCGATGATGAAGACCACGATGGCGAACTGGAAGACGCTCTTGCGGCCGAAGAGGTCGCCGAGCTTGCCGTAGAGCGGCAGCCCGATGGTGGAGGTGAGCAGATAGGCCGTGATGGCCCACGACATCCGGTCCAGGCCTTGGAGCTCCCCGACGATCTTCGGAAGCGCCGTGGCAACGATCATCTGTTCCAGCGCGGCGAGCAGCAGCGCCAGCATCAGTCCGATGAAGACCAGCCGGACCCGGCGCGGACTGAACTCCACGACCTCCGGCTCCCCTTCGCCGGAGGGCGGCGGTCCGCCCGCGACGTCCAGACCTCCCGGCGCGACTGCGGTCCGCTTCTCGAACCGAACCGGAGTCGGGTGCGGGGCGGCCTGCTCGTCCGTCACCAAGGTGCTACCGCGCACGTACTGCTCCCCTCGTTGCCTCAGGCAATCTCGCCTGCGCCGCCCTTTTCTCGCATTCGGCAACAGCAGGAGCAAACGCACGGATTGACATCGCGAAGGTGCCGACCGGGCATAAGTGCCGGTGGGAGGGGTTGCGGTAAACCGTCGGCCGGTACGGAGAACCACTCGAACCGGTGAGGCTGCGGACCCGCCCGTGACCGGCGGGCACGAGTCGGCCGGCGAAGGCGGAGGGCCTCCTGGTTTCACCGTGCGTCTGGCGCTCGGCGTGCCTTGCCGCCCGGACTCCGCCATGCTGATCACCCACTGCGACCATCGTCCCAGGCGGCTCTCGCCCCCGAAGGTCACCGGTTTCGTGGACCTGGACGAGGTCGAGCCGATCCGGTTCGACAGGGCCCCTACTCCGGCCCCCGAGCTGGTACTTCATGCCGGCGGAGGCTCAGTGCCGTCCGCGACGGGGGTGAGCGGCCCGTGACGGCTCATTACCGGCCGTTTCCTGTGGGGCAAGGGCGGTTGGCACGTGCCGCGGATCGATGTGCGGCACCGCCGTGGTGGCAGAGAACTGACGGTTCCGCAGAGGCATCGGTTGCTCCGACCGGCGTCCCAGAGCCTTGCGGAACCGAAGCTTTTCCGCCCGCAGCACCTCTACTGAGCTGCACCCTTGCCCGTCAGTGACGGCCCGGTCACCGCTCTGCGCACACACGGGGGCATCGATATCGGCCGGTCCGCAGGTCCTCGTACGGAGGGAGGGACACTGCGGCGCCGTGCCCGCGCACCTCGGCGCCAGGTCGGATACGTGACCGGATCGCGGCCGTCCGACGGCCTGGCCGATTCTGCAGCCGGGCGTCGTAGGGGAGTTGGCAGAGGGCGCTGTCGAGGACATCATCCTTCCTCGTACGGTCCGACCATTCGTTCGGGAGCGGGAAATGTGTTCGGCAATGGCCGCCGCACATCCTCCCGACGAATTGAGGCGCCGACAGACCGCACAAAGCCCCTTTCCCGATGGGTGCGAGTACCGAACGTGCTCCCGCCCGACCATCCGTTGCCACACGGCTGCCTCCTCGCACACTCACGCCTCCGTTCATTCGATTTCACCGTAGTGGAGTTCTTGACCCTCATGTACATACGCTCGAAGTCCCTCACCTTCATCGCTGTTGCCGTAGTGATGTGCACCGCCGGTTTCGTCCCGTCGGTCGGCCACGCCGATGAGATTCCCGCCGATGAGGTGGTGCGCTCCTACGCCGAAAACCACGGACTCACCGCAGCCGATGTCAAGCGCATCAACACCCTGAACGAGAAGGCGCTGAGCCTCGGGCAGCCCGGAAAGGCCAC
The DNA here is from genome assembly GCF_042887545.1 of Streptomyces sp. NPDC057939. NCBI lineage: Bacteria > Bacillati > Actinomycetota > Actinomycetes > Kitasatosporales > Streptomycetaceae > Streptomyces > Streptomyces sp. NPDC057939. The sequence continues at coordinate 13,619 of NZ_JBHVPG010000083.1, read as the reverse complement.
GGGCTCCGTACTGCCGGACGCCGCCGCGTCCTTCAGGGACGCGGCGGACGGCGGGATGGAGACCCCGGCGGCCGAGCCGCTGGACCGGATGCCCGACCCGTACCGGGTCTACGGCGGCAGGGCCTCGACCTCGGTCGGCAACTACATACGCAAGTGGCAGCAGGTGTACAGCCAGCGCGACGGTCAGCGGCAGCAGATGACCGAAACGCAGCGGGAACAGCTCGCCTACGGCTGCGTCGGCGTCACGTGGGTGAATTCTGGCAACTACCCGACGAACAAGCTGGGTTTTGCGTTCTTCGACGAGAACAAATACAAGGACACCATCAAGAACACCAGCCCCCGCCCGGGTGAAACCCAGGCGGAATTCGAGGGGCGCACGGCCAAGCAGAGCTTCGACGAGGAGAAGGGCTTCAAGCGGGCCCGCGATGTCGCATCCGTGATGAACAAGGCCCTCGAAGGTTCCCGCGACGAGACCGCTTACCTCACCAAGCTCAAGACGGAGCTCGGCAAGGCGAACGACTCCCTGGTCAACGAGGACGGCCGCTCGAACTTCTTCGCCGCTCTGCGCAGCACGCCTTCGTTCAGGGACAAGAGCGGAGGCAACTTCGATCCCTCCAGGATGAAGGCCGTCATCTACTCGAAGCACTTCTGGAGTGCCCAGGACCCGCGCGGTTCCGCCGACAAGAGGAAGTTCGGCGATCCCGAGGGCTTCCGGCCCAACCAGGCCACCGGCCTCGTCGACATGTCGAAGGACCGGAACACCTCGCGCAGCGCCACCAAGCCCGGCGAGAGTTTCATCAACTTCGACTACGGCTGGTTCGGCGACCAGAAGGAGCCCGCTGCCGACAAGACCATCTGGACCCACGCCAACCACTTCCACAACCCCAACGGCGACATGGGACCGATGAACGTGTACGAGAGCAAGTTCCAGAACTGGTCTTCCGGATACGCCGACTTCGACCGCGGCGCCTACATGGTCACCTTCATCCCGAAGAACTGGAACACGGCTCCGGACAACGTGACACAAGGCTGGCGGTAGCCGAGGGACCGGATCCCCTCGACGGGATTGAGGTCGTCGGCGGGACCGCCTGCGGTCGCCGCACTCGCCCGCCGACGCCGATGGCGAACGGCGCGGAGAGGAGTGCGGCGACCGCAACGGACAGGGCCAGTCCTGACAGGCCGGTAACGTCCTTGCCCACCGCCTCTCCTGCCCCTGGGGGCCTCCTGCCCTGGGCCACCTCGTGCCAAGGCGGCCCCTTCCTGCGGAACGCCACGGGGCCCGGTCCCGACGACCGGACCGTCACCGCGGCTTCGCGCGACGGCGGCTGGTGGCCGTTGGCACTGCACGAAAGGCGCGGTCCGGGTCCTCGCCGACCTGATCAGCGGAGCCTTGGATCGGTGGGAGTTCTCGCAGGTGTCAGCACGCTCTGTCTGGATACGGGTTGCCGCTCCGAGAGAGGGAAGCACGACCCGTACCACGCCGCCCCGCCCGTTCGACGCCGCTTCGGTTTTCCCGGAGCTCGCCGGGATGTCCAGGACCACGACCCGGCTGCACCCCCGGCCCGGTGCGCCCACCGTGCGCGAGAGTGCGGTGGGCGGACCGTTGCTGTGGCCGGCCGACGAGCCCTGGGCGTCGTGTTCGCAGGAGCACGACGCCCCCTTCGCGCTGAAGTCACCCGATGAGGTGCGCACGCTCCGGCGAATCCATGCCCAGGAGGTCTGGACGGCCGAGGACCACGCCGAGGTCTCCCGGATCAACATCGGCCACGATCCGTCGCTGCTGCCCGAGGGTCCTCACCCGCTGATACCGGTGGCGCAGCTCTGGGCCCGCGATGTGCCCGGGTTCGTCCACGGGAACGCTGACGCCGACGCACACCCGGTCCGTCGGGCCGAGCCACCGCGCCAGTACCCCCGCGAGCCGGCGTTGAAAGGCCGAGCACGTAACGGGGCGCACCGGGGTGCACCGACCACACCCGGGACTCCTGCTCTCGGCGGGGATCGTGGCGCAGTCCTTGAGCAGCCGAACGCCCTACTGATGGATGGAGACGAACTTGCCCGTCACGTTGCCGACGTGGTCGGGCTCGTTGGCGACGTCGAGGCGCAGCTCCGGGGCGCCCTCGGAGAACTCCAGCTGCGACAGCTCGACCCACACCACATTGGGGCTCGTGGTGGACTCGTAGAAGTACCGGCGTTCGGTGCAGTTGGTGACGGTTCGCCAGCGCGTGGTGGAGATGTTCGGCCGCACCTCGTCGGCGGTGCCGAACGGAGCAGAGGCATTGCGGATCACGCTGAACATGTACGCCGCGGCCTCGCGGGGGTCGGAGGTGCCGGGAAGCTGCGCGGAGTAGTAGGCGGCGCGGGCGAAGCGGTCCGGGGAGTCGACGCCACCCGGCAACGGCTGATCACCACCGAGCCCTTCGTACCGCTTCTGCAGTTCCAGCTGGTCTTCGAACCACGGAGAGTTCGCCATCACCGTGTACTGCTTGCCCTGGTGGACGACGGCCTTGCCCGCGCGGAACTCGATGATGGCCGAGTGGCCGTCCTTGTCCGCGAGCGCGAGGTGACCGGTGCCCGCCTTGCCGCCGAGGTCCTTCGCGATGAGCTGTACGTTCTCACCCTCGATCTTCCTCACCGCGTCGTCCACGTTGTCGAAGCAGTCGAGCAGGCACTGGATCGCCCAGAACAGCTCCAGTCCAGGACGCGAGGGGTCACGGTCGCCGTACTCCGATTCGGAGAGGTACAGCCCGCTGACCTGGAACCCCGCCTCGTTGACGCCGTCGACGGCGGCCTCGCGGTACATGAGCGCGACGACGCTGCCGAACCGCGACGTCCAGGTGAAGTTGCCCGGGGCCGTGGGTGTGGTGGGCATGCTCCGGCGCTCCACGCCACGCGGGCGCACCGCCAGGATCGTGTCCGTGTCCTGGTACCAGTCCATACTCCGGGCGACCAGCACGTCGCCCTGGGGAGGAGCACCTTGCGTCATGCGAGAGTGCCCCTGCGATGACCACAAGATTCGCGTACACATGAGGGAAGCATGGGCGATGCCCCTGGGATGGGAGGGTAGACCCGCCCGGCTCGCCGCCACGCACCACGATGTCGGCCGAATGCACTTCGCGCAGGAGGTGCGGCGCCGGCTCGACGAGGTTGCCGCTCTGGACCAGGGCCGCGCCGACACCGCGGGCTGACCAGAGCCTTTTGCTCAGGGCGGCCCGACGGAGGTGGATCTCGCAGCCGACGGCATTGGTGGGATCCGCCGGTGCCAGGTTCCGACGCCGATACGGGCTGAACGCGCTGTCGCTGCCCGGCCCGTGGAGCCGGGCGATCCCGGCTGCGCCCCGTGGCGAGACCGGCCGGCGTTCCGGTAGGCCCGGTGCCGGACGGCATGCGATGGGCCTGCGGTGTCGACCTTGATGACAGGCGGCGGCGTCGGGTACGCGTGCCGCGCGCTGTTCCTCGGGGATGAGGGTCGAGGAGTCGGCGATCTCGATCAGCCGAGCATGCGCGCCGAGGACGGACTGCGCGTAGACCACGCCCAGGCCGTACGCGCCCGCGTGCGCCTTGACGATGTCCATGACGGCCGGGTACGTCTCCTGCCGTGCCCAGTCGCGCTGGAGTTCCAGCAGGACCTGCACCCAGGTCACGGGTACGGCTCCGGCCGCCGGCATCCGCTGGAGCGCGTGCTCGTGCGCGGCCGGGGTGACGCCGCCGGAGGCGTCGGCGACCACGTACACCTCATGGCCCTGCTCCAGCGCGGACAGCGCGGGAAGGACGAGGCACACCTCGGTTCACAGACCGGACAGGATGATCTTCTTTCGGCCGGTGGCCCTGACGGCCGCGACGAGGGCCTCGTGCTCCCAGGCGTTCATGCTGGTGCGGTCGATGACCTCGTGCTGCGGGAAGACCTCTGCGAGCTGCGGCAGCAGTGGGACCGAGAAGGACTCGGCGGCGACGGTGGTCAGGACGACGGGGACGTCGAAGGCCCGGCCCGCCTTCGCGAGGCCGACCGTGCTGTTGATGATCACGGCGCGATCGCCGCTCCCGGTGCCGAAGAACATCTGCGGTTGGTGGTCGACGAAGACCATCACCGCGTTGTCGGGCGTGAGCAGGTCGCGGCTCGGGGCGGCCTGCACCTTGGTGATGTCGAACATGGGGGTGTCCTCCCGGAACGGTCATGAGGTTCGCCGGCCGCGTTGTCCTACGGCTCGGCACACCCCCAAACCACGACCGCCCCACCCGCCCGTTTTTGCCCCCGGAGCACGGCAACTTGCACGACAGCGAACGGGTTTCGGCGCCCGGCGGCGCTGTCCCCGGCGAGCGTCCTCCGGGCCCCTGTCGGACGGCGCGCGCGGCGGTCGCCCGACCTGGTGGAGCCCCGAGGCGGGGTGCTCCCGAGTGCCTCGCCACCGGCAGCGACCGGTACGCCGCACCCGCCATCGCCGCATGCTCGATCGGGCCGCTCCTGGTCCGACCCGCCGGTCAGCGCCTACGCTCCCGGCATGGCACTCACCGTTGACCAACTGGCCGGATACATCGAGCGGGACCTGGACGCGGACCTCACGCGTTGGTTCCCCGACGCGGAGCGGACCGCCGTTCCCGATGCCCGCCCGATCGGCCCGTTCCTCGCCCGGCTCCCCCACGCGGCCGCGAGCGCGCTCGCGGCCTTCGACCGCCGGGTCCGCGCGGGGACACTGCCCGCCCTCCTCGACGTCGCCGATTGGTCGTACGCCTTCGAGTTCGCCGCCAACGACTGCCGGATCCTGGACACCGACTACGAGAACGAGCTCTCGGACGCCGACGTCTGGTCCCTCGGCGCCGACGGCGGGGGCAACTACTTCGTCGTACTGGCCGACGGACGCGTCGCGCTCTGGTTCCACGAGGAAGAGGTCATCGAGGCGCAGACGCAGTTCGACGACCCCGATGTCTTCCTCTGGACGCTGGTGCGCCACCACGCCATACGGACCGGAGTCCTCAACCCGGCCACGATCGAGTCGGACGTCCGGAGCCTGGCCCAGGCCGGCGCGCTCGCCCCCGAGGTCGGGCTGCTGGCCGGCCTGGGCTGATCGAGGGCCACCGCCCTGCCGGCCACCGCCCTCGCCCAGGCCGTGCGGTCGATCCTGTTCGCCCTTCCGGCCGTCACCGTCCTGACGCGGCGCGGGCTGCGTCACCGGGACCTCACGGCCGATCGTGTGGACGGGGTTCGGGCTCAGCGCATCCCACGTGCGAGCCACGGGCGTTGCCCGGCGCGGGTGATCCGACGGCGGGGCACGGTCCCTGAGGCTTGTCCCGCAAAAGATCTTCGAGTCGAGTGGGACGGGGCCGGATCATTCCACGGTGGCTGCCCCGTCCGGCCGGTAAGGGTGGGGCCCAGATGCGAAGGCGAGGATGTCGCGGACTGCCCCACGCAGGCTGTCGAAGTGGCGATGCACGCCGTCCACCGCTGTGGGGGCGTTGACGCCCCACACCGTCATCCCGGCACGCAGCCCGGACTGCACCCCGGAGGAGGCGTCCTCGATGACCAGGCAATTCTCCGGTTGGGCACCAAGCTGAGCGGCTACCTGCAGATACGGCACCGGCGACGGCTTGCCTTCCGCCGCAGCGGCCGCGTCCACGACAACCTTCGGGACCGGCAGACCCGTCCGTGCGAAGCGTCCACGTACCCGGTGTTCGTAATTCGAGGTCACCAGTGCCCAGGTCCCGGGCTCCAGCGCGCTCAGCAGTTCCGACGCGCCATCGAAGGCCGTATAGGTGCCGGACCGGACGTCCTCGTCCTCCAACTCGTGCAGTGCGGCCAGGCACTCCCGGGGATCCCGGTCCGGGGCAACCTGCGCGAACGTCTCCATGGGCCTCGTCCGCAGCGCCACTCGGTAGACCTCAACAGGGTCCAGCCCGTACCCCGCTGCCCACGTGCGCCAGACCAGGCGCTGATTGTCCACGGCATCGATCAACGTGCCATCGACATCAAACAGGACATATCTCATCGCACCGGGGCGAGCGGGTTCGCTGATCACGCCTCGATCATGCCATCAGGCCCCTGGGCAGGCAGTTCGCGGGACAAGCCTTGGCTGGTTGCGCGGTACCGGCATCCCGGACTTCGGGTTTGGCGAACCACTCACCGGCGCGTGCCGATGCTCCCCAGGGTGACAAAATGGCGCGCTCATGGACTCGACCGCACGAACATCTGAGCCGCCAGATGGGCCCTCCCACCCACGAGATGGTCTTGGACACCGTGACCTCCAAGCTGGGCGAGACGGACGACCTCGACTGGAAGAAACAGCTGCGGTCCACTTCTCCTCGATGCGGCCGAACTCCACGCGGCGAGTGCGGTGATCCAGGTGGCGATCAACGGTCCGACGATCAGGTGGCCGATGATGTTCAGGTCGAGGCCGATGATCCAGTCCCGGAACGATCCGTGGAGGTCTGCCCTCTCGCCGATCAGGCCGAGGAGCTCGACGGTGCCGATGATCAGTGCGACGGCCACGGACAGGCCGGTGATGGTGATGATGAGGTTGTCGTGGACCTTGCGGACCGGCTTGGAGAACGCCCAGCCGTAGGCGAAGTGCCTGAACGTGCCGTCGATGGTGTCCGTGAGCGACATGCCGGCCATGAAGAGGACGGGCAGGCAGAAGATGGCGTACCAGGGCAGGTCGGGGCGGCGCTGGTGCCGGCGAGGACGAGCAGGGCGATCTCGGCGGCGGTGTCGAATCCGAGGCCGAAGAGCAAGCCGAGGGGTACATCTGCCAAGGCTTGGCAATGGACTTCATCAACCGCTTCTCGATCCATCGGACCGGGCTTCGGGCCGCGTCCGCCGGCGGCCCGGTTTTCGGGGGATCCGAATGCTCTGCCCACGGCGGCTTGACCGATGGACCTGCGGCAACGTAATTTCGAGCCGACCGGCCCGTGAACTGATGGAGGAGGCGAAGTCGGATGTCGATCATCTCCGAACCGCACCGCCCCGCGCATCAGGTCGCCTGGACTCCGGGTCTCGTAGCACACGGCTGCTGAACAGCCCCCTTCTCCGGCGTGCCCTTCTGCGGCCCCGGCATCTTTCGATTTCTCACACCGCCTGCGGCACGTCGTCGCGTGCCGAGTCGCGCCCCGGATTTTCCCCGGGCTGCGCCAGCGAAATAGAAAGCCCCTGAAATGGCCACTAGCATCATCAGCTCGACCATGCGCGGAAATGAGGATGTGCCATGGTAGCGGCGCGGATCACCGTCAACGGGAAAGAGACACCGCTTTCCCCGGCTGCACCCCACACCACTGTGCTCGATCTCCTGCGCGAGCGTGGCCTCACCGGTACCAAGGAGGGCTGCGCCGAGGGTGAGTGCGGCGCCTGCTCGGTCCTGGTGGCCCGTCCCGGCGTGCACAAGCCCACCGACTGGGTGGCCGTCAACGCGTGTCTGGTGCCGGCCGCGGCACTGGACGGCCAGGAGATCATCACCTCCGAAGGTCTCGCCACGGTCGGCGAACCCGGTACTCGGCCCACGCTGCACCCGGTACAGGAGGAGATGGCGGTCCGCGGCGGTTCCCAATGCGGTTACTGCACCCCCGGGTTCATCTGCAGCATGGCCTCCGAGTACTACCGGCCCGACCGCTGCGCCCACGGCGAGTCCGCCGACACCGGCGACGCCCACGACGCCGAGCACGGCCCGAACGGCTTCGATCTGCACTCGCTGAGCGGCAACCTGTGCCGCTGCACCGGCTACCGCCCGATCCGCGACGCCGCCTTCGCGGTCGGTGCGCCCACCGAGGACGACCCGCTGGCGCAGCGTCGCGAACAGGACCCGCCCGCGCCGGTCGCCACCGAGTACGCGCAGGACGGCGCCACGTTCCTGCGCAAGGACACCCTGGCCGAAACGCTGCGGCTGCTGCGCGAGCGGCCCGACGCGGTCGTGGTCGCCGGCTCCACCGACTACGGCGTCGAGGTGAACATCCGCTCCCGCCGGGCGGAATGCGTGGTCGCCATCGAACGACTGCCCGAACTCCGTGAGCTGCGCGTCGAATCCGACCACGTCGAGATCGGGGCGGCGGTCACGCTCACCGAGATCGAACGCCGCCTCGACGGCGATGTCCCGCTGCTGGCCGAGCTGTTCCCCCAGTTCGCCTCCCGACTCATCCGCAACAGCGGCACCCTCGGCGGCAATCTGGGTACCGGCTCCCCCATCGGTGACAGCCCGCCGGTCCTGCTCGCCCTGGAGGCGTCGCTGGTGCTCGCCGACGCCGACGGTGAGCGCGTCGTCCCGCTCGCGGAGTACTTCACCGGCTACCGGCAGAGCGTGCGCCGCCCCGACGAACTGATCCGCGCCGTGCGCATCCCGCTGCCGCTGTCGCCCGTCACGGCCTTCCACAAGATCGCCAAGCGGCGCTTCGACGACATCTCCAGCGTGGCAATCGGATTCGCGCTCGACATCGAGGGCGGAATCGTCCGCAAGGCACGCATCGGTCTGGGCGGCGTGGCCGCCACCCCGATCCGTGCCCTCGCCACCGAAGCCGCCCTGGAGGGCGAGCCGTGGTCGGCGGAGACGGTCGACGCCGCGGCCCGGGTGCTGCGGGGTGAGGGAACGCCGATGAGCGATCACCGTGCCAGCTCCGTCTACCGTTCCGCGATGCTCGGCCAGAGCCTGTTGAAGCTGTACGCGCAAACCACCGAGGCGGTGTCTTCATGAGCCATTTGTCCGAGCGTCCCGAGAAGCCTGTGGTCGGCCTCTCCATGCCGCACGAAAGTGCCGTACTGCACGTCACCGGCGCCGCGCTCTACACCGATGACCTGGTGTACCGCACCAAGGACACGCTGCACGCCTACCCCGTCCAGGTCATGAAGACCCGGGGCAGGATCACCGCGCTGCGCACCGAGCCCGCGCTCGCCGTGCCGGGTGTGGTCCGCGTACTGACCGTCGCCGACGTGCCCGGTGTCAACGACGCCGGTATGAAGCACGACGAGCCCCTCTTCCCCGACGAGGTCATGTTCCACGGCCACGCGGTCGCCTGGGTGCTCGGTGAGACCCTGGAGGCAGCTCGGCTCGGTGCGGCGGCCGTCGAGGTGGAACTCGACGAACTGCCCTCCATCATGACGCTGAAGGAAGCGATCGAGGCCGAGAGCTTCCACGGCGCCCGGCCCCTGATGGTGACCGGCGACATCGACGCCGGCTTCGCCGACTCCGCACACGTGTTCAGCGGTGAGTTCCAGTTCTCGGACCAGGAGCACTTCTACCTGGAGACGCACGCCGCGCTGGCCTACGTCGACGAGGCCGAGCAGATGTTCATCCAGAGCAGCACCCAGCACCCCTCGGAGACCCAGGAGATCGTCGCGCACGTCCTCGGTCTGCACAGCCACGAGGTGACCGTGCAGTGCCTGCGGATGGGTGGCGGCTTCGGCGGCAAGGAGATGCAGCCGCACGGCTTCGCGGCCATCGCCGCGCTCGGCGCCAAGCTGACCGGTCGGCCGGTGCGGGTGCGGCTCAACCGCACCCAGGACCTCACCATGTCCGGCAAGCGGCACGGCTTCCACGCCGACTGGAAGATCGGCTTCGACGCCGACGGACGGATCCAGGCGCTGGACGCCACGCTCACCTCGGACGGCGGCTGGAGCCTGGACCTGTCCGAGCCCGTGACGGCCCGTGCGCTGTGCCACATCGACAACACGTACTGGATTCCCAACGCGCGGGTCGCCGGTCGCATCGCGCAGACCAACAAGGTCTCCAACACCGCCTTCCGCGGCTTCGGCGGTCCGCAGGGCATGCTGGTGATCGAGGACATCCTGGGCCGGGTCGCGCCGCTGCTCGGCCTGGACCCGATGGAGCTGCGCAAGCGCAACTTCTACCGGCCGGGTCTCGGTCAGGCGACGCCGTACGGCCAGCCGGTCCCGCAGGCGGAACGGATCGCCGCGGTCTGGCAGCAGGTCGAGAACGACGGCGGGATCGCCGACCGCAAGCGCGAGATCGCGGCGTTCAACGCCGCGCACCCGCACACCAAGCGGGCGCTCGCGATCACCGGCATCAAGTTCGGCATCTCGTTCAACCTCACGGCCTTCAACCAGGCCGGCGCGCTGGTGCTGATCTACAAGGACGGCTCCGTCCTGATCAACCACGGTGGCACCGAGATGGGCCAGGGCCTGCACACCAAGATGCTGCAGGTGGCCGCGACCACGTTGGGCATCCCGCTGCACAAGGTACGACTGGCGCCCACGCGGACCGACAAGGTGCCCAACACCTCCGCCACCGCCGCCAGTGCCGGTACGGACCTCAACGGTGGCGCGGTGAAGAACGCGTGCGAGCAGTTGCGCGCGCGGCTGCTGCAGGTGGCCGCCGGCCGGCTCGGTTCGAACGCCTCGGACGTGCGCATCGTCGACGGTGTCGCCCGCACCCTGGGCAGCGACAAGGAGCTGGCCTGGGACGACCTGGTGAGCACCGCGTACTTCCAGCGCGTGCAGCTGTCGGCGTCCGGCTACTACCGGACCGAGGGCCTGCACTGGGACGCGAAGAGCTTCCGAGGCTCCCCGTTCAAGTACTTCTCCTACGGCGCCGCCGCGGCCGAGGTCGAGGTCGACGGTTTCACCGGCGCGTACCGCATCCGCCGGGTGGACATCGTGCACGACGTCGGCGACAGCCTGTCCCCGATGATCGACATCGGTCAGGTCGAGGGTGGTTTCGTCCAGGGCGCGGGCTGGCTGACGCTCGAGGACATGCGTTGGGACACCAGCGACGGGCCGAACCGCGGCCGACTGCTGACCCAGGCCGCGAGCACCTACAAGCTGCCGAGCTTCTCGGAGATGCCCGAGGAGTTCAACGTCACGCTGATGGAGAACGCCACCGAAGAGGGCGCGGTGTACGGGTCCAAGGCGGTCGGCGAGCCTCCGCTGATGCTGGCGTTCTGCGTGCGCGAGGCGCTGCGCCAGGCGGCCGCGTCGTTCGGTCCCGCCGGGGTCAGCGTGGAACTCGCCGCCCCCGCGACGCCTGAAGCGGTCTTCTGGGCGATCGAGTCGGTCCGCGAGAAGGCGGAGGTGCGGAGCGGCGACGGTCAGGCGCCGGACGGCAGCGGGATCCGTACCGACACAACCGCTTTGAGCAATGCCTGACATGACCTGGATCGCAGCGGTCACGCGGTTGCGAGCACGCCGGGAGCCCGGCGTGCTCGTGACCGTCGCGACCGTGCGCGGCCATGCGCCCCGTGGGGCCGGCGCCAAGCTCGTCGTGGGACAGACCGAGACCTGGGGTTCGATCGGCGGCGGCAACATCGAGGCCGTCGCCATCGATCGGGCCCGCCAGCTCAACGTCGAGCCCGATCCGCAGCCGGAACTGATGGAGTTCGCCCTCAACGACAAGGTCGTCGGACCCCACGGTGTGCAGTGCTGCGGCGGCGCCGTCAGCCTGCTCCTCGAACCGCTGCCGGTGGTCCAGGCGGTGGCCGTCTTCGGTGTCGGGCACGTCGGACTGGAGCTGGCCCGCATCCTGGCCCGGCACAATCTCGATCTGCACCTGATCGACACCCGGTCCGACATGCTCACCGACGAACGGCTGAGTGTGCTCTCGGACGCGGTGGCGCAGATCCACGTGCACCACACGCCGCTGCTTCCGGAGGAGGTGCTCGCGAAGCTGCCGCCCGGCGCCCACGTCCTGGTCATGACTCATGATCACGCCGAGGACGCCGCACTGTGCGACGCCGCCCTGCGCACACCTGGTCTCGGCTCGATCGGATTGATCGGCTCGGCCGCCAAGTGGGTGCGGTTCCGCAAGCGCCTGGCCGCCGAGGGCGGTCACGACGACGCCACCATCGATCGGATCAAGACTCCGATCGGGCTGACCGAGATCACCGGCAAGGAGCCGGCCACGATCGCGGTGAGCGTGGCGGCGGACCTGCTCCGGACCTTCGAGCAGGACCGCCCCGGGGCGGTACCGGACCCGATGGCCGATGTGCCCGTGGCCCCTGAGGTACCTGCGGTCCCTGAGGTGCCTGCGGTCCGGGAGGTGCCTGTGGTCCGGGAGGTCGAGGTTCGCGCGGCCGCAAGGAACTCCGCGGTCGCCAAGGTCCGCGACGTCCGCGTACGCTCCGGCATCCGTTAGGGCGCTTCTTCTCGGATCATGCCGGCCGGGAGAGCCCGGTCGGCATGATCCGAAAGGCGCGCCCCAACGGATCGTTTCAGAATGAGTTTCGGAGCCGGATTAAGCAGATGATGCTGCGTGCGAGTTGGAGGAGTCCGAGGTGGAGGTCGGCTCGTATCTCGTTGCGTATGCGGAGGCGTTCGAATTGGTGGAGCCAGGCAAAGGTGCGCTCGACGACCCAGCGGGTCTTGCCCAGGCCGGAGCCGTGGAGGGTTTCGCGGCGGGCGATCTTGGGCGTAATCCCGCAGGCGGGGATCATGTGCCGGTATTTGTCGAGGTGACGGGGCGGTGACCGGTGCAGGTAGTGCCGCGCCCGACTCGTCGCCGGCCGGCTCTCGGCGTGTTCCGCCCTCGTATCGGCTGGTCGTGGATTGCGGGTCCGGTGGGCCGTGTCAGCGTGGTTGGCCGGAAGCTCTGGGAGGTCAGGGGCGCGAACGGCCCGAGGAATCCCGGACCGGACCAGCGGCGCGCCAACTCGTGAGGTCGTCGTCGGGAAGGTCCCCCGGTTCCCCACCGCCTACTTCCACCGCGCCGCGTCCGGTCAGCTGGTCGAGAACATCTACAGCGCCAACTTCAATCCCGGCGAGCGGCTCCCGGGGACCACCGGGGTGGCGCAGGGCCGCTACAAGCGGCCGATGTGTCACTTACGTCCGGTACCCGATGCCGTTCGGCGGCAGCTACAAGTACTGCCCACTGCGTGGCGTTCTGGGGCGTGCATGTCGACGGCGACGACATCACCTGGGACGACGTGGCCAACGCCGCGATCCCCATGCAGGCGGGCCTGGGCGCCCGGCACAGCGGCAAGGTCCTCCAGGTCACCACGGGTACCGACGGCATCCGCAACGGGGCACCGGTGCGCCGGCACCTGTGGGCCAACGAGGACCACAAGAAGTTCCGCCTCGACCCCCTCGTCCGACCCCCGCCTCCGTCAGGCAGCCGTGACGGAGACCGTGCTGCCAGCGCCCTCTTGCCCCGCACGAGCACGCACAGCATCGCTCGCCAGTGCCGGCGAGAGGGCCGCCGCGGGTCAGTGTGACGAGCGGGTCCGACAACTCCTGCAAGATTCATGCCGACTGGCCAAATTCACAAGCTCCTCATGCCGTCCGCAGGGAAGATCCGGCCCCCTGAGGTCTCCAACATGTGCTGCGCACGGCCGACGCCATCGGCTCTCCCACCATCCGAACTGCCGAACAGTGCAGCGGTAGACGCGGAAGCCGGGCGAGGAGCACTGAGCCGAGGACGGAGAACGGGGTGGACCTCCCGACCGCGCGCAGGTGCGCGGGGCTACTCTCGCCCACATGATCACCGAATCGGGGGAACGCCGATGAGCGACACGCCCATCGGCCTGTGGAGACACGATGCGGACGGGGCTCACCGTGTCGCCGCTTTGGTCTCCGTCCCGGTCTCGTCCGTCCGGAAGGTGCGCCGGTAGGCGGCGGGCGTCGTGCGCACTGCCTCGTGGAAGCGCCGACGCAGGTTGACGGCCGAGGAGAGGCCGACCCGGTGCGCGATCGTTTCCACGGG
>NZ_JBHVPG010000082.1:0-24612 GCF_042887545.1 Streptomyces sp. NPDC057939 | reverse complement strand
GTCCGGGGCGGAGCCCCGGGAGCCTGCACCATGACCCGGCTCCACGATCCGGTCCCCTCCCACCAATCCGGCCCGCCAATCCAGCCCCGCCACACCGTCCGACCCCGCCGCACCCTCCAGCCTCGCCGGCGATTGAGGCGCGGGGTCCGGGGCGGAGACCCGGGGGGCCTGCACCGTGTCACGGCCGCACAATCCGACCCCGCCGCCCGATCCAGCCTCGCCGGCGTTTGAGGCGCGGGGTTCGGGGCGGGGCCCCGGGGTTCCGGCGGGCCGGGGGCGGGTAGCGGGCGGTCGGGGATCCCGGTTGACCCCCGGCCAGGGGATACGCTCGGGGGGTGGCCTCACCCCGGGAACCCGTGACGCGCGCCGGCGTGCGCGGCGGCCGTACCGCCGTCCCGCAGGGCCCCGGCATGCCGGCCGGAGCCGGCTCGAAGTCCCGGACCTGGGCCCCCGGAGCCCCGTTGGACCTCGGGCTCGTCCTCGGCCCGCTGCGCCGCGGCCCCGCCGACCCCACCTTCCGCACCACCCCCGACGGCTCCGTCTGGCGGGCGACCCGGACCCCCGACGGCCCCGCCACCCTCCGGGTGGCCCTTCGCGGGGAGACGGTGGAAGCCGAGGCGTGGGGTCCGGGCGCCGACCGGGTGCTGGCGGGGCTGCCCGAACTGCTCGGCGCCGGTGACGACCCGGCCGCGTTCGTGCCCCGCCACCGGCTCCTGCACGCCAGTCATCGCCGTCGCCCGGGGCTGCGCCTGACCCGTACCGGGCTGGTCCTGGAGTCGCTGGTGCCGACGGTGCTGGAGCAGAAGGTCACCTCCGACGAGGCGTACCGCGCCTGGCGCCGGCTCGTGCGGCAGCACGGGGAGCCCGCCCCGGGGCCGCTCGACATGTACGTGATGCCCGACGCCCGCACCTGGGCGCTGATCCCGTCCTGGGACTGGCACCGGGCAGGGGTCGACGCCAAGCGGTCGGCGACCATCGTGCGGGCCGCCCGGGTGGCCGCCCGGCTGGAGGAGGCCGCCGCGATGGAGCTGCCGGAGGCGGTGCGGCGGCTGGAGGCCGTGCCCGGCATCGGCCCGTGGACCTCCGCGGAGACGCTCCAGCGCAGCAACGGCGCCCCCGACGCGGTGACCACGGGCGACCTGCACCTGCCGGGGATCGTCGGCTACGCCCTGACCGGCGACCGGGACGCCGACGACGCGGTCATGCTGGAGCTCCTCGCCCCGTACGCGGGCCAGCGGCACCGCGCGGCCCGTCTGATCCTGCTGGCGGGCCGCACCCCGCCGCGCCGGACCCCTCGCATGCCGCGCGGGGACATCGGCCTGATCTAGCGGACCTCGACGAAGGCCTCCACGGGGCGGGCCGGGCGGTCGCGGGGCGGTTCGGCGGCGTGGCCCACGGCCACCGCCCCCATCGGGTCCCAGTGCTCGGGCAGGCCGAGCACCTTGCGGACGACGTCCCGGCAGAACATCGTCGAGGACACCCAGGCGGAGCCGAGCCGTTCCCCGGCCAGCGCGACGAGGAAGTTCTGCACGCCGGCGCCCATGGCGACGACGAACATCTCCCGCTCGGCCGCGTCCCGCCGGGCGTGCCCGTAGTCGTGGGCGCCGTCGGTGACCATGCAGGGGATCACGAGGTACGGCGCGGCCCGCAGGACGTCGCCGCGCCGGATCCGGCGGGCGATGGACTCCTCCGACCTGCCGTCGCGCCGCAGGTCCTCGATCCAGGCGTCGCGCATCGCGTCGAGGAGTTCCAGGCGGGCGCCCGCCGATTCCAGGAGCACGAACCGCCAGGGCGTCGTGTGGTGCGGGGCCGGGGCGGTGAGGGCGGCGGCCACGGCCCGCCGGACCGCGCCGGGGTCCACGGGCTCGTCGGTGAAGGCCCGTACGGTGCGCCGCTGGGTGACGGCCTCCCGTACGGCTTCGGAGGTCCCCAGCCGGAACATGTCGTCGGCCGGGGCGCGGACGAGGTCCCGGGCGGTGGGGCCGTCGCCGAGCACGTGGCCCAGGCCGCGGACGACGGCGACGGGAAGTCCGGCGGCCTTGCCCTTGACGAGGTCACCGGCGGCGGCGAGTTCGTCGGCGGTGGCCACGACGGTCGCGCCGAGCGGGTTGCCGTGGGCGTCGGTGCCGCCGCGCAGGTCGTCCAGGACCCGTACGCCGGCCGCGCCGATGGCGACGTCGGTCAGCCCGGTGCGCCAGGGTCGCCCGAACGTGTCGGTGACGATGACGCCGACGTCCACGGACAGGGCCGCGCGCAGTCCCTCGCGGATCGCGGCGGCGGAGCGGTCGGGGTCCTCCGGCAGCAGCAGGACGGTGCCGGGGGCGGTGTTGGAGGCGTCGACGCCGGCGGCGGCCATGACGAGGCCCTGCCGGTTCTCGACGACGCGCAGGGTGCCGCGGCGGGCGACGACCCGGACGGTTTCGGCGTCGATGGCCTCCTCGCGGGAGGAGGCCCGGGTGATGCGGCCCTCCGCCTTGGAGACGATCTTCGAGGTGACGAGGAGGACGTCGCCGTCGCGCAGGCCCGGGTACGCGGCCGCGATCAGTTCCGCGAGGTCGTCGCCGGGCCGGACCTCGGGGATCCCGGGGACGGCGACGACCTCGTACGAGGGAACGGTCACCGGGAGGACTCCGCCAGTTCGAGGGCGGCCCGGGCCATGGCGGCGGTCGCTTCGAGGTCGGTCATCATCAGCGGGACGGCGCGGCAGGTGATGCCGGCGGCCTCGACCTCGGCGACGGCCTGCGCGTCGGCGGTGTCGACGAGCCAGCCGTCGAGCAGCGCGGTGCCGTAGTGCAGGGCGACGGCCGCGGCGGTGGACTCGACGCCGACGGCGGCGAGGACCTTGTCGGCCATTCCGCGCACGGGGGCGCCCCCGACGATGGGGGAGAGGCCGATGACGGGGGCGTCCGCGGCGGCCACGGCCTCGTGGATGCCGGGTACGGCGAGGATGGTGCCGACGGAGACGACCGGGTTGGACGGCGGGAAGAGGATGACGTCGGCGGCGGCGATGGCCTCCAGGACGCCGGGCGCGGGCTTGGCCCGTTCGGCGCCGACGGGTACGACGGCCTCGGCGTCGAGCGAGGCGCGCAGCCGGACCCAGTACTCCTGGAAGTGGATGACGCGGCGTTCGCCGGTTTCCGGGTCGGTGACGGCCACGTGGGTCTCGACGCGGTCGTCGGACATGGGCAGTAGCCGGACGCCGGGCTGCCAGCGGTCGCAGAGGGCCTCGGTGACGGCGCTGAGCGGGTAGCCGGCGTCGAGCATCTGCGTGCGGACGATGTGGGTGGCGAAGTCGCGGTCGCCGAGGCCGAACCAGTCGGGTCCGACGCCGTAGGCGGCGAGTTCCTCCTTGACGGTGAAGGACTCGTCGGTGCGGCCCCAGCCCTGGTCCTCGTTGATGCCACCGCCGAGGGTGTACATCACCGTGTCCAGATCGGGGCACACCTTCAGCCCGAACAGGTGAATGTCGTCACCGGTGTTGCCGATGACGGTGATGTCCGCGTCGGGGACCGCGACCTTGAGGCCGCGCAGGAAACGGGCGCCGCCGATGCCGCCGGCCAGAACAACAATGCGCATGCCCGGCAGTCTGTCAGGCGGTGACCTGCTCCTGGTGGGCCGGGGAGCAGCTGTGCATCGGCATCTCGGTCAGGCCGGGGAAGTAGACGTGCAGGCTGACCGCTCCTTCGAGGGTGTCGTTGACGACCTCGTGGGCGTAGCCGGGGGCGAAGACGCGCTGGGATCCGGGGCCGAGGGCGAGCGGGCCGCGGGCGCTGTGTTCGGTGAGTTCGCCGTCGAGGACGGTCAGGACGCCGGAGGAGCCGCCGTGGCCGTGGAGGCCGCTGCCCTGGCCGGGTACCCAGCTGAGCAGCCAGACCTCGTAGCCGGGGCCGGTGCGCAGGCGGTGGTACCAGCGGGTGGTGGCGTCGTACTGGACCAGGTGTTCCCAGCCGGCGCGGTCGGCGGCGATGGAGCGGGCGAGGCCGACGAACTCGGCGATGGTGGCCGGGTGCTCGCGGGCGGGCTGGAGGAGGTGCTGGACGGCGAGGATGTCGCCGGCGATCTGGAGGTCGCTCTCGACGGGGGCCGGGGTGGTGGGGACCACGGCGGTGGGGGCGACGGTGGTGGGTGCGGCTGCGCTGTTCATCGTGGGGGGTTCCTCGACGGATGTCAGTCGTGCGGGGCGGTTGCTGTGGGGGAGCCGGTGCTCAACGGGAGCCGGAGCTCCGGGGGCATCAACAGCTGCAACAGCAACAGCGAACCTGGGCAGCGCGCAGGAACCCACGAATGGGGGTCCGGGTGGCGGCTGCGGGCGCTGACATGAAGACAAGGAGAACGGGGGAAGGGTCGGACTGTCAACCCAATGTCCGTTTTAAGGGAAAAGTTTCACCTCATCCGGTTACCGTGCGCGGAGAAAGGTTTGTGCAGTCCGTACCAGGGGATGTGCCGCTCCATACCGCCGAAACCGCCCTCAAACCCGCCGCCTCGACTCGTGACCGGAATGTGATCCGCGCCGCATGTTCGGCCGAATCGCAACCCCTCCTTCGGAGTGACGCGTCGATCAAGGGGCAAGAGCGCAACATCGTGGTGCCCGTGGCTTGTGTCACGATTTTTGGCGATATGAACACTTTCTGCATAGGCTTGGTTCCGCAGAGTGAATAAGGGGCCCAATAGCAGATCCCGGCTTGACTGGGCAGGAGCCACACACTTGTAATTTCACTCGTGTCGTTACGTAGCTATCAGTGACGGCAACACCACGGGGACGCACAGAAGAGCGAGGGGCGCACATGACCGAGCTGTTTCAGGAACTGCTGGTCGAGGAGGCGGACGAGGAGCTCGGATGGCAGGAGCGCGCTCTGTGCGCCCAGACCGACCCCGAGTCCTTCTTTCCCGAGAAGGGCGGCTCCACCCGCGAGGCCAAGAAGGTCTGCCTCGCCTGCGAGGTCCGCTCCGAATGTCTTGAGTACGCCCTCGCCAACGACGAGCGATTCGGCATCTGGGGCGGCCTCTCGGAACGCGAGCGGCGCCGCCTGAAAAAGGCAGCGGTCTGAACCCCCCGGAGCACGGCCGGCCGGGCACCCGCAGCGCCACCGACTCCATACCGAACCGCACCACCCGCAGGACTTCAGCAGAGCAAACGGTCCGCCTCCCGCACCTTCCCCGCAGGAGGCGGACCGTCGTCTTTCCAGCCGTTAGTGTGGGGCGCTGTCCAGCAGCCTCCGAGGGCACACCACCCCCGGATCCCCGGCCGGAGGGCCCGTACCGCGATGTCCCTGCACAGCAACTCGACGGCCTCCCACCGGACAGCCGCCACCCCCGAGTTCCCCCGGCACGTCGTCACCGCGGTCCTCGTCGCCCACGACGGAGCCCGCTGGCTGCCCCAGACCCTCGCCGGCCTCCTCGCCCAGGAACGCCCCGCGCAGAACCACGTCGCCGCCGACACCGGAAGCGCCGACGAATCCGCCCGGCTGCTCACCGAGGCCCTCGGCCGCGACCGCGTCCTGCACCTCGCCCGCCGCACCGGCTTCGGCGCCGCGGTCGACGAAGCGGCCCGCACCGCGGGCGTCCTGACGCCCGAGGACCTTCCCTACCTCAAGCGCCCCAGCGGCTGGGACCCCGTCAGCCGCACCTGGCGCGACGACGCCTACGACCTCCCCGAACACCCCCACGGCGAACCCGTCCAGTGGCTCTGGCTGCTCCACGACGACAGCGCGCCCGAACCCGACGCCCTGACCGAACTCCTGCGCGTCGCCGACGACAACCCCGAGGCCGCCGTCATCGGCCCCAAACTGCGCGGCTGGTACGACGGGAAGCAACTCCTCGAAGCGGGCGTCACCATCGCCCGCAGCGGACGCCGCTGGACCGGCCTCGACCGCCGGGAACAGGACCAGGGCCAGCACGACCAGGTCCGTCCCGTCCTCTCCGTCTCCACCGCCGGCATGCTCGTGCGCCGCGACGCGTACGACGCCCTCGGCGGCTTCGACCGGCGACTGCCCCTCATGCGCGACGACGTCGACCTCTGCTGGCGCGCCCACAGCGCCGGCTTCGACGTCCTCGTCGCCCCCGACGCCATCCTGCGCCATGCCGAGGCCGCCGCCCGCGAACGCCGCACCGTCGACTGCGCCGGCCGCTCCGCCGTCGGCGCCCACCGCGTCGACAAGGCCGGCGCCGTCTACACCGTGCTGGCCAACGCCTCCGGCCGCGCCCTGCCCTACGTCCTGCTCCGCCTCCTCGTCGGCACCCTCCTGCGGACCCTCGGCTACCTCGTCGGCAAGGCCCCCGGCCAGGCCGTCGACGAGATCACCGGGCTGCTCGCCACCCTGCTCCGGCCCGGCCGCGTCCTCGCCGCCCGCAAGGCCCGCCGCAAGCCCGCCGTCCCCGCCGCCGAACTGCGCGCCCTGTTCCCGCCCCCCGGCGCCACCCTGCGCGCCAATGCCGAACAGTTCGTCGGGTACCTCGGCTCCGACCGCGACACCGACCGGCCGACCGCCGGCCGCCACGGCGGAGCCACGGAGTCCGGGCCCGGCTCCGACGACGCCGACCACCTGGAACCGGCCCCCGCGGGCCGACTCCGGCGGATGGCCCGCAACCCGGCCCCCGTGCTCTTCGCCCTGCTCCTGTTCGTCTCCCTCGTCGCCTGCCGCGCCCTGCTCGGCGGCGGATCCCTCAGCGGCGGCGCCCTGCTCCCCGCCCCCGGCAGCGGCCTCGACCTGTGGCGCGGCTACACCGACGACTGGCAGCCCGCCGGCATCGGCACCACCGCCGTCGCCCCGCCCTACCTCGCCGTCCTCGGGGCCCTCTCCGTCCTGCTGTTCGACTCCACCCGGGCCGCGCTGACCCTGCTCCTCGTCTGCTCGGTCCCGCTCGCCGGACTCACCGCCTACTTCGCGTCCCGGCCGCTCGTCGAATCCCGACTCCTGCGCGCCTGGGCCGCCGTCGCCTACGCCTTCCTCCCCGCCGTCACCGGAGCCCTCGCCGGCGGCCGCCTCGGCACCGCCGTCCTCGCCGTCCTGCTCCCGCTCATCGCCCGCTCCGCCGTCGCCGCGGCGGGCTTCACGGACGGCCCCGAGGGCACCGGCCCGCAGGGCGGCCGGCGCGCGCTGTGGACCTACACCCTGCTGCTGACCCTGGCCACCGCCTTCACCCCCGTCGTATGGCCGCTCGCCGCGGTCCTCGGGGCCGTCACACTGCTGGTGCGCCGCGCCCGCCGCACGAAGTACGCCCTGCGGCTCCTCGTCACCCTCGTCGTACCGCTCCTCGTCCTCGCCCCCTGGTCGCCGGGCCTGCTCACGCACCCCGGTCGCTTCCTCGACGAGGCCGGACTGCCCCACACGGGCGGCCCCGCCGGGCCCCTCGACCTCCTCGGTGCCGGCCCCGGCGGGCCCGGCACCGGCACCGCCCTGCTGTTCGTCGGCGCCGTCCTGGCCGCCCTCGCCGCCCTGCTGCGCGCCGACCGCCGGTTCGCCGTCGCCACCGCCTGGACCGTCGCCCTCGCCGGGCTGCTGTTGGCCGTGCTCCTGAACCGCGGCGGCTGGGCCGGCCCCGGCACCCTCCTGTACGGACTCGGCATCCTCGCCGCCGCGGCCGTCGGCGCCGACGGCGCCCGTGAACGGGTCGCCGCCCGCAGCTTCGGCTGGCGCCAGCCCCTCGCCGTGCTCGTCGCGCTCGCCGCCGCCGCCGGACCGCTGTGCGCCGCCGCCGTGTGGGGCGCGGCCGGCGCCGACGGACCGCTCCGGCGCCGCGACCCCGTGCAGGTCCCCGCCGTCGTCGCGGAGCAGTCCGCCGACAGCAACCGCACTCGCACCCTGGTCCTCGGCGGCGACTCGCCCGCCACCGTCTCCTACACCCTGGTCCGGGGCTCCGGCGCCCGCCTGGGCGACGCCGAGCTCCTCGCCGCCGCGGGCGGCGAACCCCGCCTCGCCAAGGCCGTCGCCGGCCTGGTCTCCGGCTCCGGCGCCAACCACTCCGAGCAACTCGGCGCCTTCGCCGTCCGCTACGTGATGATCCCGGCCGGCGGCCCCGACCGGATGCGCCGCGTCCTCGACGGCACCCCCGGCCTCAAGCAGCGCCACCAGGAGGACGGCACCGCCCTCTGGGAGGTCCAGCGGCTGCCCGCCCGCGTCACCGTCCTCGACGGCAAGGAGGGCCGGGCCCCGATCGCCGTCGACGCCGGCCCCGTCGAGGCCCACGCCAAGATCCCGGCCGGCGAGGAGGGCCGCACCCTGCGCATCGCCGACCGGGCCGACCCGGGCTGGCGGGCCACCCTCGACGGGAAGCCCCTCACCCCCACCACCCTCGACGGCTGGGCCCAGGGCTTCGAACTGCCCCGCGACGGCGGCCGCCTCGACCTCGTCCACGAGGACTCCCTCACCCGCGACGCCTGGCACTGGGCGCAGGGCCTGCTCGCCCTCGTCCTGCTCGTCATGGCCCTCCCGGGCCGCAGCGCCCGCCTCGACGACGACCTCCCCGACGAGGACGCCATGGCGGGTGCGCCCGTCGCCTCCGGCCCGGCCGAGGCCGGCGAGGGCCGCCGCGCCCGCCGGCTGCGCGCCGGGGCCGCGCCCGCCCGGGAACCGGCGCCGGCCGAAGCGGTCGCCGACCCGTACGCGCAGATCCCGGCGCAGCCGGTGTACGGGGAGGAGGCGTACGCCTACGACGCGCCCTACCCGTACGACCAGCAGCAACAGCAACAGCCCGAGCCGTACCAGGAGTACGCCGAGCCGTACCAGCAGCCCCAGCAGCAGCCCCCGTTCCCGCAGCAACAGCAACAGCAGCCCCACCCGTACGAGTACGACCAGCGGTACGACACCTACGGACAGCACGAGCCGCGTCCGGACGGGAGCCCCCAGCAGTGAAGCAGCGCGCCCTCCTGACGCCGGCGGCGGTGACGCTGGCACTGGCCACCATCACCGGACTGGCCTTCCTGACCGCCCCCGCCTCGGCCCCGGCCACCGCGGCCCGGCAGGAGGCCGCCTCCCGCATGCCGGTCGAGCGGTCCCTGTTGGTGTGCCCCCCGCCCAGTTCCTCGGACATCGCCGAGACCACGTACACCTCCCTCACCCCGGGCAAGGCCGGTGGACACGGCTCGGCCCGGCTGCTGACCAAGGACGGCAAGGCCGTCCTGGAGCCGAAGGAGCCCGGCAAGCCCGTCGGAGCGACCGCTTCCGGCGCCGAGGCCCCCGCGCTGACGGGAGTCGCCGAGGGGGTCCTGGCACCCGGCTGGACCGCCCAGCAGACCACCAAGGTCTCCGTCGGCCAGGCCCGCGGCCTGCTCGGCGTCACCTGCACCGCGCCCGGCACCGACTTCTGGTTCCCCGGCGTCAGCACCGCCAAGGGCCGCCAGGACTACGTCCACCTCACCAACCCGGACGACACCGTCGCCGAGGTCGACATCAAGCTGTACGGCCCCGAAGGGCTGGTGAAGGGCAAGCCGGGGACGGCCGACACCGTCATCGCCGTCGAACCCCGCTCGACCGTGAAGGTCCTGCTGTCCTCACTCGCGCAGGAGGCCCATCTGGCCGCCGTCACCGCCCACGTGACGACCAGTTCGGGCCGGGTCGGCGCCTCCGCGCAGGTCGCCGAGGACGGCGTCGGCGCCGACTGGCTCCCCGCCTCCGCCGGCCCCGCGGGCAGCCTCGTCCTGCCGGGCATCCCGGCGGACGCCACCTCCGTCCGTCTCGTCGCCTTCGCCCCCGGCGAGGAGGACGCCGACCTCGACGTGAGGTTGGCCGGGCCGACCGGCCCGATCAGCCCCGCGGGCAACGAACGGCTGCACCTCAAGGCCGGCATGACGGCGAGCGTCGACCTGGGCGACGTCACGCGCGGCGAGGCAGGCTCGCTCCTGCTCACCCCGACGGACCCGAAGAAGGCCGTACCGGTGGTCGCGGCCCTGCGCGTGGTCCGCGGCACCGGGACGAAGCAGGAGCTCGGCTTCATCCCGGCCGGCGCCCCCGTCGGCGCGCGGGCGACCGTCGCGGACAACCGGTCCGACTCCAACGACAGGGCGACCGCGCCCGCCCTCACCGCCGTCGGCGCCGACGCGAAGGTCCGCATGACGGCCTCGCCGGGAACCGAGGGCGGCACCCAGGAGGTCCGGGAGTTCACCGTCAAGGCGGGCACCACCCTCGCCGTGACCCCGCCGCCCGTCCCGTCGGGCGGCAAGGGCTCCTACGCCCTGACCATCGAGACCCTCTCCGGCGGGCCGGTCCACGCGGCCCGCACCCTGAGCCTGCCCCACGAGGGGATCCCGATGTTCACCGTGCAGACCTTCTCCGACGACCAGTCCACGGTCTCGGTCCCGAAGGCCGTCGAGGACCCGTCGATCCTGGTCCGCTGAGCGTCCGCTGAGCGTCCGCCGGGCGTCCGCCGACCCCACCGGGCGTCCGCCCGGTGCGGGCTCAGTCCTGCCCGTACCGAGGGTCCACCGTCTCCGGCGAGAGCCCCAGCAGCTCCGCCACCTGCTCCACCACGATCTCGTGCACCAGCAGCGCCCGCTCGTCCCGCGACTTGGCCCGGATCTCCACGGGACGCCGGAACACCACGATCCGCGCCGGCCGCCCGTCGCGGGCCTCGATCAGGCCGCCCAGCGGCACCGCCTCGTCGTTCCAACCGCTCTCCGGTCCACCCGGCGGCCCGGGCACGTCCGCGACGACGAACTCCACCTCGTCCAGCTGCGGCCAGCGCCGCTCCAGCCGCTCCACCGAATCCCGTACGTGATCACCGAACAACTCCGCCCGACTCGCCGCCAGCGGCACCTGGGGCGGCGCCAACGGCCCGCGCATCCCCCGTCCGTGCCGGTCGCGGCGCCGCGGACCCGGCGCGTGCGGGGTCTCGTCGGAAGGGGTCGGGCGGGGAGGAAGGGCGCTGTCCGTCACCCCCGCAGCGTAGCCCTCGCCCCGCCGCCCGGCAGGGCTTCGATCCGGCCACGACCGGGTGTCGCGCAGGCGTCGCGACCCCGTCGATACGGCCGGGATCGGGCACCCCCGAGGACGTGAAGGCCCTTGATTCCGGGGCCCGGTGAGCACGACACGGGTGAGTGACCAGCGGGAGAGTCGTCGCGGCCCGGTCAAGAGTGCGGTACCGTCCAACGTCGTGAGCCTTGTACGTCGCTGTTCGCGCACTGCGTGCGGCCGCCCTGCCGTCGCCACACTGACGTACGTCTACGCCGACTCGACCGCAGTTCTCGGCCCGCTCGCCACCTACGCCGAACCCCACTGTTACGACCTGTGCGCCGAGCACTCGGAGCGCCTGACCGCCCCGCGCGGCTGGGACGTCGTGCGCCTTTCGGACGGTTCCGGCCCGTCCCGCCCCAGCGGGGACGACCTCGAAGCACTGGCCAACGCCGTCCGTGAGGCCGCCCGCCCGCCGGAGCGCACGGCCGAGGCCGGCGGCACCGGTGGTTCCCGCCCCCAGGCACCCGGCGAGACCCGCCGCGGACACCTGCGCGTGCTGCGTTCCCCCGACTCCTGACGCACGGCTCGTCCGAACAGCGGTTCTCCCCCACAAGGTAGGTTTGCTCCACCGCACAGAACCTTCAGGAGGGCAGGCAGTGGCCGCAGATCTTTCGAACATCGTCAAGGCTTACGACGTACGTGGCGTCGTACCGGACGAGTGGGACGAGCCCCTGGCCGAACTGTTCGGTGCCGCCTTCATCGAGGTCACCGGCGCGAAGGCGATCGTCATCGGCCACGACATGCGCCCCTCCTCGCCCGGCCTGTCCGCCGCCTTCGCCCGCGGCGCGGCCGCCCGCGGCGTCGACGTCACCCTGATCGGTCTGTGCTCCACCGACCAGCTGTACTACGCCTCCGGCAAGCTGGACCTGCCCGGTGCCATGTTCACGGCCTCGCACAACCCGGCCCAGTACAACGGCATCAAGCTCTGCCGCGCCGGCGCGGCGCCCGTGGGCCAGGACACCGGCCTCGCCACCATCCGCGAGCTCGCCGAGAAGTGGACCGACGAGGGCGCCCCCGCGATCCCCGCCGGCACCGTCGCGGGCACCGTCGGCGAGCTCGACAGCCTCCCCGGCTACGCCGACCACCTCAAGGGCCTGGTCGACCTCACCGCCATCCGCCCGCTCAAGGTCGTCGTCGACGCGGGCAACGGCATGGGCGGCCACACCGTCCCCACCGTCTTCGAGGGCCTCCCGCTGGACCTCGTCCCGATGTACTTCGAGCTGGACGGGACCTTCCCGAACCACGAGGCCAACCCCCTCGACCCGAAGAACATCGTCGACCTGCAGGCCCGCGTGATCGCCGAGGGCGCCGACCTCGGCCTCGCCTTCGACGGCGACGCCGACCGCTGCTTCGTCGTCGACGAGCGCGGCGAGGGCGTCTCCCCCTCCGCGATCACCGCCCTGGTCGCGGCCCGCGAGCTGGCCCGCAACGGCGGCGAGGGCACGATCATCCACAACCTGATCACCTCGTGGTCCGTGCCGGAGGTCGTGCGCGAGAAGGGCGGCACCCCCGTCCGCACCCGCGTCGGCCACTCCTTCATCAAGGCCGAGATGGCCGCCTCCGGCGCCATCTTCGGCGGCGAGCACTCCGCGCACTACTACTTCAAGGACTTCTGGAACGCGGACACCGGCATGCTCGCCGCGCTCCACGTCCTGGCGGCCCTCGGCGGCCAGGAGGGCACCCTCTCCGAGCTCGTCGCCGAATACGACCGCTACGTCGGCTCCGGCGAGATCAACTCGACCGTCGCCGACCAGGCCGGCCGCACCGCCGCCGTCAAGGCCGTCTACGCCGCTCAGGAGGACGTCACCTTCGACGAGCTGGACGGCCTCACGGTCTCCGCCGCCGACTGGTGGTTCAACCTGCGCCCCTCGAACACCGAGCCGCTGCTGCGCCTCAACGTCGAGGCCCGCGACGAGGCCTCCCTGGCCAAGATCCGCGACGAGGTCCTCGCGCTCGTCCGCGCCTGACCGCACGACCCTCCGGCCCCGGCCCCGTCCCAGGGGCCCGGGGCCGGAGGACGGCCCGACCGGAGCACCCCTCAGGGCCGCGCCGCGAGTAACTCGGCGGTACGCTGACCTCGCCCGATCCGCATCCCGAAGGGAACCGCCCCATGCCGCTCGAAGCCGGCCTCCTGGAGATCCTCGCCTGCCCCGCCTGCCACGCGCCCCTCGAGGACAAGTCGGCCGACGAGACGGCACCCGAGCTGATCTGCACCGGCCAGGACTGCGGCCTCGCGTACCCGGTCCGCGACGGCATCCCGGTCCTCCTCGTCGACGAGGCCCGCCGCCCCGCCTGAGCCGGACCCCGATCCCGCACCCCCCCCGCGCAGACCGCAGACGCTGAGACCGGTTCCGCCACCCCGGACCCGTCAACACCGCCGGAGGCCGCCATGCTCGACGAGTCACTCCTCGACGCACCGGACGATCTCGCCCGTGCCGACCGCCGCGGCCTGCTCCGCGGCGCAGCCGACGCCGGCGCCAGAGTCCGTACCGCCGTGCGGCACGCGACCGAGGCGGGCCTCGCAGACCTGCGGCCCGACGGCCGCCCCCGCGCGGTGCTCATCGCGGGCCCCGGCACCGCCGCCACCGGCGTCGCCGACCTCCTCGGCGCCCTCGCCGGAGCCTCGGCCCCCGTCATCCGGCTCCACCCGACCGGCGTCGCGCACGCCTCCGGGGCCCTGCGCTGGGCGCTCCCCGGCTGGGCCGGTCCCGTGGACCTGCTGCTGATCGTCACCACCGACGGCACCGAGCCCGGCCTCGCCGTCCTCGCCGAGCAGGCCTACCGGCGCGGCAGCAGCGTCGTCGCCGTCGCCCCCGAACGCTCCCCGCTCGGCGAGGCCGTCGACGGCGCGCACGGGGTCCTCGTACCGATGGCCAAGGCCCCGTACCAGGAGTACGACGAGTCCGCCGCGGCCGGCCCCGGCGCCCTCTGGGCGCTGCTGACCCCGCTGCTCGTCCTCCTCGACAAGCTCGGCCTGATCGCCGCCGCCCCCGACTCCCTCCAACGGGTCGCCGACCGGCTGGACCGCACCGCCGAACGCTGCGGGCCCGCCATCGTCACCTACTCCAACCCGGCCAAGACCCTCGCCACCGAGCTCGCCGACTCCCTCCCGCTCATCTGGAGCGAGGGAGTGGCCGCGGGCCCCGCCGGCCGCCGCTTCGCCGCCGTCCTCGCCGAGCTCGCCGGGCGGCCCGCCATCGCCGCCGAACTCCCCGAGGCCCTGCCGGCCCACGGAGTGCTGCTCTCCGGGTCCTTCGCCGCGGGCGCCGACCCCGACGACTTCTTCCGTGACCGCGTCGAGGAGCCCCGGACCCTCCGCGCCCGCATCGTCCTGCTGCGCGACCGGCCCACCGGCGGACTCACCGCCGCACCGGCCGCGCGCGAGCTCGCCCTCAGCCACGACACGGCCATCAGCGAGCTCGAACCGGAGGAGGGCGGGGAACTGGAACAGCTCGCCGAACTCCTCGCCGTCACGGACTTCGCCACCGCCTACCTGGCGCTGACGAGCCGGGGCCACGGCTGAGGCACGGACCCGTGCCCGCCCACACTTCAGATCCAGGAAGACGACGATGGACCGCCTGACGAACACGATCCGCCCCTACGCCTGGGGATCCACCACCGCCATCCCCACCCTCCTGGGGGTCGAGCCCACCGGTGAACCGCAGGCCGAGATGTGGATGGGCGCCCACCCCGGCGCCCCCTCCCGTCTGGAGCGCGAGGCGGGCGGCACCACCCTCGCGGACGTCATCGCGGCCGACCCCGAGGGCGAACTGGGCGCCGCGACCGTCGCCAAGTTCGGCCCCCGCCTGCCCTTCCTGCTGAAGATCCTCGCCGCGGGCGCCCCCCTCTCCGTCCAGGTCCACCCCGACCTCGCCCAGGCCAAGGAGGGCTTCGCGGACGAGGAGCGCCGCGGCGTCCCCATCGACGCGGGCCACCGCAACTACAAGGACGCCAACCACAAGCCCGAACTGATCTGCGCGCTCACCCCCTTCGACGGCCTGTGCGGCTTCCGCCCGCCGCTGGAGGCCGCCGCGCTGCTCGAAGGCCTCGGCGTCGACTCGCTCAAGCCGTACGCCGACCTGCTGCGCGCCCACCCCGAGGAGGCCGCGCTGCGCGAGGTCCTCACCGCCGTGCTGACCGCGGACCGCGCCGAGATGGCCCGTACGGTCACCGAGGCCGCGGCCGCCGCCGAACGCCTCGCGGGCCCGTACGCCCCGTACGCGGGTCTCGTGCACGAGTTCCCCGGCGACCCGGGGGTGATCGCGGCCATGCTGCTCAACCACGTGCGGCTCCAGCCCGGCGAGGCCATGTTCCTGGGCGCGGGCATCCCGCACGCCTACATCGACGGCCTCGGCGTCGAGCTCATGGCCAACTCGGACAACGTGCTGCGCTGCGGGCTGACCCCCAAGCACGTGGACGTCCCCGAACTGCTCAAGGTCGTCATCTTCGAGCCGAGCACCCCGGGCGTCATGCGCCCCGAGGCCGACGGCGAGGAGGTCTACGAGACCCCCATCGACGAGTTCCGGCTCTCCCGCTTCCTGCTGGCACCCGGCGGCGCCCCCCAGCAGCTGCCCGATGCCACCCCGCAGATCCTGCTCTGCACGGCGGGCACCCCCAAGGCGGGCGAACTGACCCTCGCGCCGGGGGAGTCCGTCTTCGTCCCGGCAGGCGAAAAGGTCGAACTGTCCGGATCGGGCACCGTCTTCCGTGCCACCGTGGTGATCTGACGTAGCGTCGCCACCACGATCGCCTGACACAATGTGCCGCCGTAGTCAGTGGCTAGGAAGGGACATCCAGCACCCATGAGCGCGTCGGGCGGTACCAGGGCGATCGTGGCGGCACTCGCCGCCAACCTCGCCATCGCCGTAGCCAAATTCGTGGCATTCCTCTTCAGCGGCTCCTCGTCGATGCTCGCGGAGAGCGTCCACTCGCTGGCCGACTCCGGCAACCAGGGACTGCTGCTCCTCGGCGGCAAGAAGGCCCAGCGCGAGGCGACTCCCCAACACCCCTTCGGGTACGGGCGCGAGCGCTACATCTACGCCTTCCTCGTCTCCATCGTGCTCTTCACCGTCGGTGGCATGTTCGCCATCTACGAGGGCATCGAGAAGATCAACCACCCGCACGCGATCGAGGCCTGGTACTGGCCCGTCGGCGTCCTCGTCTTCGCGATCATCGCGGAGTCCTTCTCCTTCCGCACCGCGATCAAGGAGTCGAACGAGGTCCGCGGCAAGCAGACCTGGAGCCAGTTCATCAAGCGGGCCAAGGCCCCCGAACTGCCCGTTGTCCTGCTGGAGGACCTCGGCGCGCTCATCGGCCTGGTGCTGGCACTCGGCGGCGTCGGCATCGCCCTCGCCACCGGCAACGGCGTGTGGGACGGCATCGGCACCCTGTGCATCGGCATCCTGCTGATCGTCATCGCCATCGTGCTGGCCGCCGAGACCAAGTCGCTGCTGCTCGGTGAGGCCGCCGGCGTCGACGAGGTCGAGAAGATCAAGGCCGCCATCGTCGACGGCGACGTCGTCACCCGCATCATCCACATGCGCACCCTGCACCTCGGCCCCGAGGAACTGCTGGTCGCCGCGAAGATCGCCGTCGAGCACGACGACACCGCGACGGAGGTGGCCAAGGCCATCAACGCCGCCGAGGCCCGCATCCGCGAGGCCGTGCCGATCGCCCGCGTGATCTACCTGGAGCCGGACATCTTCGACCCGGCCGCCGCGACCACCGGGGACAAGTGACCCGGAGCGCACCGCACGCACACGAGGGCCCCCGCAGCCGACCGGCCGCGGGGGCCCTCGTACGTCCGGACCCGCCGGGCTACGACCGCGCGTCCGCGCGCTCCCCGGAGTCCGCCGGCGGGGCGGCGGGCGCCGGGACCTCCACGGCCACGTCGGTCGGGGCCTGCGCGGCCACCCGCACCGGAACCACCACGTGCCGCGGGGCCCGCTCGCGCGCCCGCCGCGCCACGACGGCCGCCGCGACGCCGCACAGGAACAGCAGGCCGCCCGCCGCCCGCCCCCACCCGATCAGCATCGCCCTCGGGTACGGCACGACCCTGGAGACGACCTTGCTCTCCGGGACCGGGCCGTTGTTCGCGAACTGAGATCCGTCCGAGTTCAGCCGGTTGTCGGCCATCAGGAAGACGTGCCCCTCGGGCACGGTCACGTCGAACGCCACCGTGGACGGGTTCTGCCACGGCTCCAGGTACGGCTCGTCCAACGGCTTGCCGTTCAGCACCAGCCGGTACTCGGTGGTCTTGCCGCCCGTCCGGTACTGGACGCGGTCCCCTCCGAGCGCCACGACCCGGTTCATCTGCGTCTTGCGCGTGGACCACGGCACGGACGCGAGCACGACGTCACCCCGCCGCAGCTTCCCCCTGGCGACCGGCTCCAGGTGGATGCCGTCCCCGTCGGTCCAGGTCGGCGTCATGGTCCAGCCGACGTGCTTGCCCTCCGTGTACCGCGCGGGCGGAGCCACGGCCGCCGCCACCGACACCCCCACGAGGACGACCGCCCCGAGCACGAGCAGGACGATCGCCGCGATCCCGATTCCGCGTCCGCGTCCAGGTTTGTGTTCCATTGCGCCCCTCCGATGGACCGGATCGCATCGTAGGTCGACGGGCACCACACCGACGCCGTCGGGC
Organism: Streptomyces sp. NPDC057939; assembly: GCF_042887545.1. Lineage (NCBI taxonomy): Bacteria > Bacillati > Actinomycetota > Actinomycetes > Kitasatosporales > Streptomycetaceae > Streptomyces > Streptomyces sp. NPDC057939. The sequence continues at coordinate 7,020 of NZ_JBHVPG010000082.1, read as the reverse complement.
CCCCCACCGGAGCGGTGGGGGGCCCGACGATCGCGGTCGCGCGCGGCGGCTATCGGATCTCGCGCAGCACCTCCAGGACGGCCGGCCCGTCCGGCGCCCCCTGGAGCCGGTCCCGGAAGGCGGAGTCCATCAACTTGCGCGACAGCAGCGCCAGGATCCGCAGGTGCTCGTCACCGGCGGCGGCCTCGGGCACCGAGATCATGAAGACCAGCCGGGCCTTCGTCCCGTCCAGCGCGCCCCACTCGATCCCCTCGTCGGACCGGGCGAAGCCGACCGTGGGCCGCGTCACGGCGTCCGTCTTGGCGTGCGGGATCGCGATCGACTCACCGAGCCCCGTCGTCCCCTGCGCCTCGCGAGCCAGGGCGACCCGTACGAGCTCCTCCACGTCCCGGACGTTGCCGGTGGTGGCCAGCATCTCCGCCATTTCCCGGATCGCGGCCTCCTTGGAGTCCGAGACGAGTTCCGTCCTGATCGTCCGCTCCGTCAGGTAGCCGGACAGCACCTCCTGCGGCTCCGCCGCGACCGCGGCGGGCGCGGGCTTCGTCAGCACTGCGGTCCCCCCGGTCCCGACGGGCCCCGCCGCGGCCGGAACCGGACCCGGCGCGACGTCCACCACCGCGCCCGCACCGGCCGGCACGGGCAGCGCCGACGCGGGCGCGGCCGTGCCGGCGGCGCGGCGCTCCTTGATCTCGATCAGCGCGTTCGTCGTCAGCGCGGTCACCACCGTGCCCGCCGCGATGGCGACGAGGAACCAAACCACCCCGCTGATCGCGCCCAGCGCGGCCACGATCGGACCGCCGTGCGGGACGTGGTCACCGACGCCCGCGACGCCCGCGATGGCACCCGCCACCGCGCCGCCGAGCATGTTCGACGGGATGACGATGGCCGGCCGGGCCGCCGCGAAGGGGATCGCGCCCTCCGAGATGCCGAACACGCCCATGAAGAGGGCCGCCATGCCGGTGTCGCGTTCCTGCTCGGAGTAGAGCTTGCGGCGCAGCACCGTCGCCAGGCCCTGGCCGAGCGGCATGACCGGGATGGCCGCCGCGCACATGCCCATGACCGCGTAGTTGCCCGACGCGATGAGTCCCGTACCGAAGAGGAAGGCCGTCTTGTTGACCGGACCTCCCATGTCGAAGGCGATCATCAGGCCGAGGAGGGCGCCGAGCAGGATCGCGCTGGTGCCGGTCATGCCGGACAGCCAGCTCGTCAGGCTCTCGAAGACCCAGGAGATCGGCTTGCCGACGACGTAGATGAAGAACAGGCCCAGCGCCGTCGTCGCGACGATCGGGATCACGATGATCGGCATGATCGGCTGGACGACCTTCGGGACCTTGACCTTCTTGATCCACAGGACCAGATAGCCGGCCAGGAAACCCGTCACGATCGCGCCGATGAACCCCGCGCCCGACTTGGAGTCGTAGAGGGCGCCGGTGTTCGCGATGAACCCGCCGATCATGCCGGGCACCAGCGCCGGCCGGTCGCCGATGGCGTACGCGATGTAGCCGGACAGGATCGGGATCATCAGGGTGAAGCCGAGGACGCCGATCTGGAAGACGTGGTCCCAGAAGGTGCCGGGGGTGACCACGTACCCCTCGGCCGTGGCGTGACCGCCCAGCGCGAGGGCGATCGCGATCAGCAGACCGCCGACCACCACGAACGGGATCATGTATGAGACGCCGTTCATCAGCGCCTTGTAGGCGAGGCTGCGCTCCTTGCCCCCGCCCGCGCCTGCCGCCGCCGCGGCCGTGCCCTCCTGGACCGGCGCGTGCTGCACCCGCTCGATCAGTTCCTTCGGCTTGTGGACGCCGTCCGCGACGCCCGTCGACAGCACGCGCTTGCCGGCGAAGCGCTCCCGGTCGACCTCCTTGTCGGCGGCGATGATGATCCCGTCCGCCTCTCTGACATCGTTGTCAGAGAGGACGTTCTCGGCACCGATCGAGCCCTGGGTCTCCACCTTGATGTCCACGCCCAGCTCGGCCGCGGCCTGCTGGAGCTTCTCGGCGGCCATGTAGGTGTGCGCGATGCCCGTGGGGCACGCCGTGACGGCGAGCAGCTTCAGGCGCTTGTGCCCGCTTGCTCCTCCGTCACCGGAACGGCCGGCTGGACTGGTCACTGGAATCTCCTTCACGCCGTGGTCCAACGAGATCGCGCTTGCGCCCCGATCCCTTGGCATCCTCTCCCACATAAGAGGCGGATCAAAAGTCCGAAAGGCCCCGAACCGTTCCGCCGGAGGTCCCCGAAACGGCGGCGACTTGTTTCCCGGCCGACTGGGGCGCGCTGCGCCGATCGGTGTAGATTCGTCATCAGTGTCAGGCGTCGCTGCTGATGGCGGTCGGGCGGTCCCCGTGACCGGCCGAGGGGAGAGAGGGCCCCCGACGGACTGTGCTCGGTGCCCCGCCCTGCCCAGGCAAGGACGGCGCGCGGCTCAGCCGTACCCACCCTCTCGAACCATGAGGAGCAGCACCCATGGACTTCAAGGTCGCAGACCTTTCCCTTGCCGCTTTCGGCCGCAAGGAGATCACCCTGGCCGAGCACGAGATGCCGGGTCTGATGTCGATCCGCCGCGAGTACGCCGAGGCGCAGCCGCTGGCCGGCGCCCGCGTCACGGGCTCCCTGCACATGACCGTGCAGACGGCCGTGCTCATCGAGACCCTCGTCGCCCTCGGCGCCGACGTCCGCTGGGCCTCCTGCAACATCTTCTCCACCCAGGACCACGCGGCCGCCGCCATCGCGGTCGGCCCGAACGGCACCCCGGAGGACCCGCAGGGCGTCCCCGTCTTCGCCTGGAAGGGCGAGACGCTGGAGGAGTACTGGTGGTGCACGGAGCAGGCGCTGACCTGGCCGAACACCCCCACCGGCGGCCCGAACATGATCCTCGACGACGGTGGTGACGCCACCCTCCTCGTCCACAAGGGCGTCGAGTTCGAGAAGGCCGGAGCCGTCCCGGACCCGTCCACGGCCGACTCCGAGGAGTACGCCCACATCCTCGCGGTGCTGACCCGCACCCTCGGCGAGACCCCGCAGAAGTGGACGCAGCTCGCGTCCGAGGTCCGCGGCGTCACCGAGGAGACCACCACCGGTGTCCACCGCCTGTACGAGATGATGTCCGAGGGCACGCTGCTGTTCCCGGCGATCAACGTGAACGACGCCGTCACCAAGTCGAAGTTCGACAACAAGTACGGCTGCCGCCACTCCCTGATCGACGGCATCAACCGCGCCACCGACGTCCTCATCGGCGGCAAGGTCGCGGTCGTCTTCGGCTACGGCGACGTCGGCAAGGGCTGTGCCGAGTCCCTGCGTGGCCAGGGCGCCCGCGTGATCATCACCGAGATCGACCCCATCTGCGCCCTGCAGGCGGCGATGGACGGCTACCAGGTCGCGACCCTCGACGACGTCGTCGAGACCGCCGACATCTTCATCACCACGACCGGCAACAAGGACATCATCATGGCCGCCGACATGGCCAAGATGAAGCACCAGGCCATCGTCGGCAACATCGGCCACTTCGACAACGAGATCGACATGGCCGGCCTGGCCAAGGTCGACGGCATCGTCAAGGACGAGGTCAAGCCGCAGGTCCACACCTGGACGTTCCCCGACGGCAAGGTCCTCATCGTCCTGTCCGAGGGCCGCCTCCTCAACCTCGGCAACGCGACCGGCCACCCGTCGTTCGTCATGTCGAACTCCTTCGCGGACCAGACCCTGGCCCAGATCGAGCTCTTCACCAAGCCGTCCGAGTACCCGACCGACGTCTACGTGCTGCCCAAGCACCTCGACGAGAAGGTCGCCCGCCTCCACCTCGACGCGCTCGGCGTCCGCCTCACCACCCTGCGCCCCGAGCAGGCCGCCTACATCGGCGTCAAGGTCGACGGCCCGTACAAGCCGGACCACTACCGCTACTGATCCTGATCACCCGTTGATCAGCAGAGGCTGAAGCAGGCCCCCGGCACCCGTGCCGGGGGCCTGCCCCGTCTCCCGACAGTCCCCCGAACCCCTCGCAGAAAGCGCGTCGATGCCCCGCGGCCGGTATTCGCTCCACGACCCGCACGACCACGCCCCCCTCGGCGAGGAGCACTTCCACTGCGCGCCGGGCCCGTCCGGCTGGCGCTACGTCGCCCAACTGACCTTCCCCGACGGCGAACACCGCGGCTCCGTCGACCTGGCCGTCGACGAACTCGGCCGCCCCATCCGGCTGGAACTCAACGCGGCGGGCTGGCAGCTGCGCGGCGCGGCCATCGACGGGGTCACCTGGGTCCGCACGGACCCCACCGGCGCCGAGGCCACGGAGGGCAACGTCAACGCCCCCGGGTTCACCGGCACATCACCGGCCTTCCTCATCGCCACGGCCCGCCTGCTGCGCCTGGCCCCCGGCGACCCGGCCACCCGCGTCCGGCTCGTCGCCCTCACCGACCCGGTCCTCGCGGCCCGCACCGTCGACCAGGCGTGGGCCCTGCTCCGCCGCGAGGAGCACGCCACGGACAGCGTTCCGCTGCTGGTGGACGAGTACCGCGTGACCGCCCTGGACACGGGCGAGGTGCACACCGTCCACATCGCGGGCGACGTCGTCCTCTCGGCACCCGGCATCGAGCTCGAACACCTGGAGACCCCGCCCTCCACCTTCGCGGACGCGTAGCCGAACCCGCTCAGGCGGGCGGCGCGAACCCGCTCCGCGGCGCGACCGCCTCCGCGGGCACGACAGGAGCGACGGGCGCGGCCGGAGCCGCCGGAACCACGGGCGCGGCCGGAGCGGCGTACGGGTACGGAGCCACCGGCGCGACGGGCGGCACCATCGGCGGCGCGGCTTGCGCCGCCCGGGCCGCCTGCGCCGCTGCCCCGAAGGCCCGGGCCGCGTCCCGCGACTGCCGCTCGTGCACCACCGCCATCAGGAACGCGGCGGCCGGCACCCCGGCCGGCGGCGGCGTCCCGGTCCTGGCCACCACGTCGTCCGCGAGCCGCGCCGCCAACGCGGCACCCATCTGCGGATCCAGCTGGTTCATCCGCGTCAGGTACTGCCGCACCGCCAGCCACAGCCCCTCCGGCACCGCCGACAGGTCCAGCGCGGTGAACCGCCCGGCCAGCCACGGCGGCGGCGGGGGCACCGGCATCACCGGGGTCCCCGGCACCCGCTCCCGGATCACCAGGGTTCCCGCGAACACGTCGCCGAGCCGCCGCCCCCGCTCCGACACCAGCGAGGCGATGCAGGCCACCACCCCCATGGTCATCAGCAGTTCCACGACCCCCATGGCGCCGCGCACCAGCGCGTGCCGGAACCGGATCGGCCCGCCGTCCTCGCGGACCACCCGCAGTCCGCACGCCAGCTTCCCCAGCGACCTCCCGCGGGTCAGCGTCTCCACCGCGATCGGTATGCCGACCAGCACCAACAGGAAACCGGCCACCGCCACGGCGGCCTGGAGGGCATCGTCCAGGTCGTACGTCGCGACGGTCAGACCGATCGAGACGAAGGCGTACCCGGAGAGGTACACGAGCAGGTCCAACAGGATCGCGAGGGCCCGGCTCGGCAGCCTTGCGGGCCGCAGCCCCAGAACGACCGCGTCCCCCGTCACCAGATCGCTCACGAGCCCACCTTTCACCGACCTGACCCGCCCCTGTGGCACCCAGTCTGCCAAGCTGACCACAGGAGTAGTAAGCCGAATCGGGTGGCCTGGGGCAGGGGAGCGGTAACCGGATGGATCTCGACGTCTTCGTGGTGGCCCACCAGGCGGAGTGGGCCCGCCTGGAGCAGCTGCTCGGCCGCGGCCGACGGCTCACCGGAGCGGAGGCCGACGAACTCGTCTCGCTCTACCAGCGCACCTCCACCCACCTCTCCCTGGTGCAGTCGAGCGCACCCGACCCGATGCTGACGGCCCGCCTCACCCAGCTCGTCGCCCGCGCCCGCTCCACGGTGACCGGTACCCGACGTGCGAGCTGGCGCGACGCGGCCCGCTTCTTCACCGAGGGTTTCCCGGCGGCCGTCTACCGGAGCCGCCGCTGGTGGATACCCACCGCCCTCCTCTCCACGGCGCTGGGCGTGCTGATCGGCTGGTGGATCGCCACCCACCCCGAGGTCCAGGGAGTCATCGCGGCCCCGACCGAGATCAAGCAGCTCACCGAGCCCGGCGGCAAGTACGAGACGTACTACTCCAGCCACCCGGCGGCCTCGTTCGCCGCCCAGGTCTGGACGAACAACGCCCAGGCCGCCGCGATCTGCCTGGTGTTCGGGGCGTTCCTCGGGATCCCGGTGCTGTGGATCCTCTTCCTGAACATGGCCAACCTCGGCGTCGGTCTCGGCCTGATGAGCTCGGCCGGCCGCCTCGATGTCTTCCTCGGCCTGATCCTCCCGCACGGCCTGCTCGAACTGACGGCCGTCTTCGTCGCCGCGGGCACCGGCCTGAAACTGGGCTGGACCGTCATCGACCCGGGCCCCCGAACCCGTCGCACCGCCCTCGCGGAACAGGGCCGCGCCGCCCTCGGCATGGCCATCGGCCTGGCCCTGGTCCTCTTCGTCTCCGGCCTGATCGAAGGCTTCGTCACCCCCTCGGGCCTCCCCACCTGGGCCCGCATCACCATCGGCATCGCCGCCGAGGTCGCCTTCCTCGTCTACGTCTACGTCCTGGGCGGCCGAGCCGCCCGCGCCGGCGAGACCGGCGACGTGGAGGAAGCCGACCGGACGGCAACCCTGCCCACCGCCGCCTGATGTGCGCCGGCCCCTGCCGAGCTGCTAGTCTCCTCGTCGTCCCGCAAACCCCGTTGACACGGCAGACGCGGGGAGGTAGATTCGAACGGTTGCCTCGAACTGGACAAGTTCGGCAGTGATGGTTTAAAGTCTCATCTCGCCCCCCAGGAATTGAATTCCAAGTGGGCACACTCGTCTCTTCATTCAGTCTTCCAAGCCGGGGAAATCCGGTGGAAACATTCTGATAGAGTCGGAATCGCCGGAAAGGAAAAGCGCGAAAGCGCAGGACCTGGAAAGCACCGAGGAAATCGGGCCCGAGAGAGTCTGATAGAGTCGGAAACGCAAGA
>NZ_JBHVPG010000081.1:0-25609 GCF_042887545.1 Streptomyces sp. NPDC057939 | reverse complement strand
CCCGGACGTCGTCCGGGAACCGGGGCCTTCGCCCGTTCGGGGTGTCAGCTGTGCGTGCGCAGCAGGCTGCGCATCGTCCGCATCGCCACCGACAGGTTCGCCAGGTCGAAGTCGTCCGACCCCTGGATCTCCTCCAGCGTGGAGCGGGCGCGCCCGATGATCGCGGCGTTCTTGTCCTCCCACGCCTTGAAGCGCTCCTCGGGCGTCGAGGTGCCGTTGCCCACCGCGAGGACGTCGGCGGTCAGCGCGGCGTGCGCGGCGAACAGGTCCTCGCGGATCGAGGCCCGCGCCATCGACTGCCAGCGGTCGGCCCGCGGCAGTTCGATGATCCGGTCCATCAGCTGGGTGATGTCCAGCCGGTCGGCGAGGTCGTAGTAGACCTCGGCGACGTCCAGCGGGTCCACGCCCGTGCGGTCGGCGATGGCGACGATGTCCAGCGTCGGGAAGGCCGAGGAGAACCCGGCGACCTTGGCCGCGAGCTCCTCCGGCACGCCCTCGCCGGTCAGTTCGTCCATGATCGACCGGTACCAGTCCAGGTCGGCGCCGCGCACCAGCTTGGGCAGCTCGGCCCAGACCTCGGAGACCCGGCGGCCGAAGGCCTCGATGGTCTCGGTGATCTGGAGCGGCTGCGGCCGGTTGTTCAGCAGCCAGCGCGTACCGCGCTCGACCAGCCGTCGCGAGTGCAGCCGCACCCGGGTCTGGACACTGGCGTCGACCTCGTTGTCCAACGCCTCGACCGCGTCCCACACGTCGGCCAGCCCGAAGATCTCGCGGGCCGCGAGCTGCGCCCGGACGATCTCCTCCAGCGAGGCGCCCGTCTCCTCGCGCAGGCGGTGCAGGAACGTCGAACCACCGGTGTTGACGGTGTCGTTGACCAGCAGGGTCGTGATGATCTCCCGGCGCAGGGCGTGGCCCTCGATCTGCTCGGGGAACTTCGCCCGCAGCGCGCCCGGGAAGTAGGCGTGCAGCAGCCGACGCAGGTACGGGTCGTCCGGCAGCCCGGTCGCGATGAGCTCGTCCGCCACCGTGATCTTGGTGTAGGCGAACAGGACGGCCAGCTCCGGCTGGGTCAGGCCCTTGCCGTTGCTCAGGAGCTCGCGGATCTGCCGGTCGGTGGGCAGGAACTCCAGCGCCCGGTTGAGCAGCCCGTCGCGCTCCAGGCGGCGCATGAAGCGCTGCTGGGCGTGCAGCAGGCTCGGGGCCTGCGAGGCGCCGTTGGCCAGCGCCACGTTCTGCGCGTAGTTGTTGCGCAGCACCAGGTGGCCGACCTCGTCGGTCATCTCGGCGAGGAGCGCGTTGCGCTGCTTGACGGTCAGGTCGCCGTCGGCGACGACCGCGTTGAGCAGGATCTTGATGTTCACCTCGTGGTCGGAGGTGTCCACGCCCGCGCTGTTGTCGATGGCGTCGGTGTTGATCTTTCCGCCCTCGCCACCGGCTCCGGTGCGGGCGAACTCGATCCGGCCGAGCTGGGTCAGACCCAGGTTGCCGCCCTCGCCGATGACCTTGGCGCGGACGTCGGAGCCGTTGACGCGGATGGCGTCGTTGGCCTTGTCGCCGACGTCGGCGTGCGTTTCGGCCGTCGACTTGACGTAGGTGCCGATGCCGCCGTTCCACAGCAGGTCCACCGGGGCCTGCAGGATGGTCTGCATGAGCTCGGCCGGGGTCATCTTGGTGACGCCCGCCTCGATGCCGAGGGCCTCGCGGACCTGGGCGTTGAGCGGGATGGCCTTGGCGCTGCGCGGGTGGACGCCGCCGCCCGCCGAGAGCAGCGCGGTGTCGTAGTCGGCCCACGAGGAGCGCGGCAGGTCGAACAGGCGCCGGCGCTCGGCGTAGGAGGTGGCCGCGTCCGGGTTCGGGTCGATGAAGATGTGCCGGTGGTCGAACGCCGCGACGAGGCGGATGTGCTCGGAGAGCAGCATGCCGTTGCCGAAGACGTCGCCGGACATGTCGCCGACGCCGACGACGGTGAAGTCCTCGGTCTGGGTGTCGTGCCCGAGCTCGCGGAAGTGCCGCTTGACGGACTCCCAGGCGCCGCGGGCGGTGATGCCCATGCCCTTGTGGTCGTAGCCGGCCGAGCCGCCGGAGGCGAAGGCGTCGCCCAGCCAGAAGCCGTAGGCCTCGGCGACCCCGTTGGCGATGTCGGAGAAGGTGGCGGTGCCCTTGTCGGCGGCGACGACGAGGTAGGTGTCGTCCTCGTCGTGGCGGACCACGCCGGTCGGGGGCACGACCTCGCCCGAGACCATGTTGTCGGTGATGTCGAGCAGCGCCGAGATGAAGATCTTGTACGAGGCGATGCCCTCGGCGAGCCAGGCGTCGCGGTCCACCGACGGGTCGGGCAGGTTCTTCGCGACGAATCCGCCCTTGGCGCCGACCGGGACGATGACGGTGTTCTTCACCATCTGCGCCTTGACCAGGCCGAGGATCTCCGTACGGAAGTCCTCTCGGCGGTCGGACCAGCGCAGCCCGCCCCGGGCGACCTTGCCGAAGCGCAGGTGGACGCCCTCGACGCGCGGGGAGTACACCCAGATCTCGAAGGCCGGGCGCGGGGCCGGCAGGTCCGGGATGGCCTGCGGGTCGAACTTCACCGATACGTAGGAGTGCTGCTCGCCGGCGCTGTTCAGCTGGAAGAAGTTCGTGCGCAGCGTCGCCTTGATGAGGGTGAGGAAGGCGCGCAGGATGCGGTCCTCGTCGAGCGAGGCGACCTGGTCCAGGGCCCCGTCGAGCTCCTCCAGCATGGCGTCGACGAGCTCGCTGCCGGCGGCCTGGCGGACAGGCGACATGCGCGCCTCGAAGAGCGAGACCAGCAGCCGGGTGGTGTGGACGTTGTTGCGGAGGGTGTCCTCCATGTAGTCCTGGCTGAAGGTGGAGCCGGCCTGCCGCAGGTACTTGGCGTACGCGCGCAGCACCACGGCCTGTCGCCAGGTGAGCCCGGCGCCGAGGACGAGGGTGTTGAAGTTGTCGTTCTCCGCCTCGCCCTTCCAGACCGCCGCGAAGGCGTCCTGGAAGCGTTCGCGGGCGTCGTCACCGAGGTAGGAGTCGTCGTTGCCGGTCGACAGCGGCATGCGCAGGCCGAAGTCGTAGATCCAGGCGCTGACCCGGTCGGTGCGGCGCAGCTCGTACGGCCGCTCGTCGGTGACCTCGACGCCGAGGCGCTGGAGGACGGGCAGGACCGCGGACAGGGAGACCTGCTCGCCGGTCCGGTAGATCTTGAAGCGGCGCTCGCCGGGGCCCGCGCCGACGGGCTCGTACAGCGAGAGCGCGAACTCGCGGTCGCTGGCGGAGAGCCGTTCCAGGTGGCACAGGTCGGCCACGGCCGCGCGCGGCGAGTGGTCGGCCTTGTAGCCCTCGGGGAAGGAGGTGCCGTACTTGCGCAGCAGCTCGGCGGCGCGCTCCTCGCCCAGCTCCGCGACGAGGGCCTCGCCGAAGCCGTCGGCCCAGGACCGGGCGGCCTCGACGAGCCGGGCCTCGATCCGCTCGACGTCGCCGTCGGTGAGGACGGGCAGTTCCTTGCCCTGCGGGACGCGGACGACGAAGTGGATGCGGGAGAGGATCGACTCGGTGTTCCAGGCGGTGAAGTCGACGCTGATGCCGTCGAGCTCCTCCTTCAGGATGTCGATCAGGCGCAGCCGCACGCCGGTGGTGTACCGGTCGCGCGGCAGGTAGACCAGCGCAGAGTAGTAGCGGCCGTACTCGTCCTGGCGCAGGTACAGCCGCAGTCGGCGGCGTTCCTGGAGGTACAGGACGGAGGTGGCGATGGACTGGAGCTGGTCGACCGGGGTCTGGAACAGCTCGTCGCGCGGGTAGGTCTCCAGGATCTGGAGCAGGTCGCGGCCGTCGTGGCTGCTCGGCGAGAAGCCCGCGCCGTCCAGCACCTCGGCGACCTTGCGGCGGATCACCGGGACGCGGCGCACCGACTCGGTGTACGCGGCCGAGGAGAACAGGCCGAGGAAGCGGCGCTCGCCGACGACGTTGCCGTCGGCGTCGAACTTCTTGACGCCGACGTAGTCGAGGTACGAGGGGCGGTGCACGGTGGAGCGGCTGTTGGCCTTGGTCAGCACGAGCAGCCGGTGCTCGCGGGCCTTGGCGCGGGCGTCGGCGGGCAGCCGGTTGAAGGACGGCGAGACCGGGTGGCCGTCGTCCTTGCCGCTGTGGTGCGGGTCGGAGCGCAGGATGCCGAGGCCGGTGCCGGGGACGGCCGAGAGGGCGTCGTCGTCGACCAGGTTGTACTCGCGGTAGCCGAGGAAGGTGAAGTGGTCGTCGGCGAGCCAGCGCAGCAGCTCGCGGGCCTCTTCGAGCTCGTACTCGCGCAGGTCCGGGGCGGTCGGCTCGGCGGGCAGCTCATCGGCGATGCGCAGCGCGGCGTCGCGCATCTTCTCCCAGTCCTCGACGGACTCGCGGACGTCGGACAGGACGCGCAGCAGGTCGACGGTGATCTGCTTGAGGTCGGCCTTGTCGGTCTCGCGGTCGATCTCGACGTGGATCCAGGACTCCACGAGGGAGTCGTGGGGGCGCGCGGTGCGGGGACCGTGGGCGTCGCAGTCGGGGCCGAGGATCTCGATGAGCTTGCCGGTGACGTCACGGCGCACGACGACCTGCGGGTGGATCACGACGTGGATGCCGCGGCCCTGGCGGGACAGCTCGTTGGTGACGGAGTCGACCAGGAACGGCATGTCGTCGGTGACGACCTCGACGACCGAGTGGCTGGAGGTCCAGCCGTTCTCCTCGACCGTCGGGGTGTGCACGCGCACGTTCGCGGTGCCCTGCGGGCGCTTCTCGGCCAGCCGGTAGTGCGAGAGCGCTGCCCCGAACACGTCGACCGGGTCCCGGTCCAACAGGTCCTCGGGTGCGGTGTGCAGGTAGTAGCGCTGGAGGTAGGAAAGCGTCGTTCCCCGGTCGGGGCGCTTCCCTTGCTCGGACCCAGTCGGAAGTAGCCCCCCGGCCGGGCTGTTCTCAGCTACCCGTGCCGCCCGCGCGAGCAGCTCGGCCTTTGCTTCGTCCAGCTTGGTCTGCATGTCCTCTGGCTCCTGTCGCGCGCCATTGCGTGACGTAGGTGGTGAAGGAAGGAATGACAAGGCGCCGCCACGAGGCGGGAAGTCCGTCAGGGATCGGTGCCGACGCTATGTCGTCGAATGGGCCGACCGGGAGGGATTCGGCCAAGATCGGCTCGGTGTCCCGGCAGCGGGGATCAGCGAAGGCCCGGGCACGGTTGTGCGCCGGGCGCGGGCCGGGGGCTTCAGTGCCCCCGATGACTATCGCGCTGATCACGGGTACCAGGCTATCCCGATCCACCCCCGGCACGTCATGAGCTGTATGTGTACAAATCCGGGGGTGGAACTTTGACACTCTGGACAGCGACCCGGAGGCCCTGTTCGTGCCGGGTGGCTATCCGGCCTGTTCGCGAGCTGCGGCTACGGCTTCGGCCAGGGTGTCCACGACGAGCACTCCGGCTGATTCCAGACTTGCGCGGCTGTGCGAACCGCCGGTGTAGAGCACCGCGCGGGCGCCCACGTGGGCCGCGGCGAGCGCGTCGTCCACGGCGTCCCCGATGAGGACCGTACGGGTGGCGCTCACACCGGCTGCCTCCATGGCCGCCAAATGGCGTACGAGATGTCCCGCCTTGGTCGTGTGCGAGGGCCCGGTGCGCCCGTCGACGCGCAGGAAGTGCCGGTCGATGCCGTGCGTCCGGACGAGGGGCACCAGCTTCTCGTGGGGCGCCAGGGACAGCAGGGACTGGGTCAGTCCGTCGGCCTGCCAGTCCCGCAGCAGCTCCTGCGCGCCCTCGGTCAGCCCGGCGCCGTCGGCGGCGGCCCAGTAGTGGCGGTGGAAGGCCTCGTCCATGACGAGCCACTCGGCGTCGGTGGGCAGCCGTCCCATGAGGCGCTCGTAGAACTTCGGGACGGGGACCACGTACAGGTCGCGGTATCTCTCCAAGGTGATCGGGGCGAAGCCCAGCTCGGCGAAGGAGGCGTTGGTCGCGGCTATGACGGCGTCGATGTCGTGCAGCAGCGTGCCGTTCCAGTCCCACACGATGTGGGGGTTCGACCCGGTCACTTGAGCAGCCCCGGGATCTCCTGGACGCCGAACCACAGCAGCTCGTGGTCCTCGGCGGCGTCCACGACGCGGCGGGCGGCGCCGTCCCCGCCCTCGGCGGCCTCCACGGCCCCCGCGGCGGCCGTGACGTCCTCGACGGCGTCGTCGGCGTCCAGGTGGACGGCGGCGGCCACGGCGAGGCGTACGGGGGCGGCCAGGGCCACCCGACCCAGGGCGGCCTCGTCGGTCCCGGGGTCCGCGGTGGCGGCCTTCTCGTCGACGTCGAGGGCGACGACGACCCGCTTGCGGGGTGCGTCGGCGTCGGCGGAGAGCAGCCGCAGCGAGGCGACGGCGGCCCGGCTCAGGGCCGCGTACTCCAGTTCCTCGATGTCGTCGGACACGTACCACTCCCGCAGCTCCGGGGTCACGGCGTAGGCGCGGAGCGGGGCGGGCCCCAGCTCGCCCGCCTTGTGCGCCTCGGCGAGACCGGGGAGTGTCAGGGGGACGTACACGCGCATGGCCGGCTGCTTTCGGTAGTCGGGAACGCCCTCAGGATACGACCGCCCGCCCGGTTCCCGACGGTGCGTCCGCCGGAGTGACGGGCCCGTACCCTTTCGGGCCCGCCCGACCGCCCCCGGGCGCGTCCACCGGCGTCCCCCCGGGCGGTCCCGGGCGCGCGGCGGCGGGGCCGCGGCCACCCGGATAAGTGAACCGGGCCGGGCGCCCCTCCGGCGCCGCCGGTCGGTTGCGGAGCGTGTTCGGCGGCCGTAGAAATCCACCACCGAGTTACCGCCCGGTACGACCGCCGGGCCCGGCCCGCACGGGGGAGACGCCATGGACACCACCACGCGCAGCACGGCCGGCGGCGGCAGCAGCCGCAGCAGGCCCGCCTCCGCCCCGCCCACCGGCCGGACCCGCCCCGCCGGCCGGCGCGACCAGCGGCGCCCCCCGTCCGGCCCCCGTACGGTCCCGCGGGCCGTCCCCCGGGCCGTCCCGAGCCCCGTCCGGCGCCCGGGCGGCCCGCACGACTGGTTCGCCGAGCGGCTCCTGGCGGTGCTCAGCGGGCAGCGGCCCGTCCACTCCCTGCTCGGGCTCACCGTCGGCGAGGCGTACGAGCAGCTGGTCACCCTGGCCCCGACGGGGCCCCTGCGGGAGCGCCTACGGCCCGTGCTGCGGCACTGCGGCCGCTTCCACCCCGGCCCCGGCGTCATCGAGGCGTTCGCCCGCATCACGACGGGCGACCGGGTCTCGGCGATGGCCTTCCGCCTGGAGCAGGGCGCCGACCTGCGCTGGCGCTGCGCGGCGGTGGAGGTCGGCGCACCACGCCCCTGACGGACCGGGCGACACGGGCCGCGCACCCCTCCCGGACCCGCCCGAACCCGTCCCGCCCCGTCCGGAAACCGCGAACGGCCGGGGCCGGGCACCCTCACGGTGCCCGGCCCCGGCCGTCGTGCGCGGCGGGGGAACCCCCTACGCGGTCACTTCTTGCGGCGCCGCCCGCCGGAGGCCTTCTGCGCCTTGCGGCGCTCGGCGCGGGTCATGCCGTCGCCGCCGTCGGCCGAGCCGTCGGCGTCGAACTCGCCCTCGATGACACCGCCCTCGCCGTCCACGGACGGGGCGGAGAAGTGCAGCCGGTCCGGACGCTGCGGTGCCTCCAGGCCCTTGGCGCGGATCTCCGGGCGGGCCGCCGGCTCCTTCGTCAGCGACGGGGCGTTCTGCACCGGAAGCTCCTCGACCTGCTGCTCGACCTGGACCTCCAGGTTGAACAGGTAGCCGACGGACTCCTCCTTGATGCCCTCCATCATGGCGTTGAACATGTCGAAGCCCTCGCGCTGGTACTCGACCAGCGGGTCCTTCTGGGCCATCGCGCGCAGGCCGATGCCCTCCTGGAGGTAGTCCATCTCGTAGAGGTGCTCGCGCCACTTGCGGTCCAGCACCGACAGCACCACGCGACGCTCCAGCTCGCGCATGATGTCCGAGCCGAGCGCCTTCTCACGGGACTCGTACTGCTCGTGGATGTCGTCCTTGACGGACTCCGCGATGAATTCGGCGGTGATCCCGACGCGGTCGCCGGCGGCCTCCTCCAGCTCCTCGACCGTGGTCTTGATCGGGTAGAGCTGCTTGAAGGCGCTCCACAGCCGGTCCAGGTCCCACTCCTCGGCGAAGCCCTCGACGGTCTCGGCCGCGATGTACGCGTCGATGGTGTCGTCCATGAAGAAGCGCACCTGCTCGTGCAGGTCCTCGCCCTCCAGGACGCGGCGGCGCTCGCCGTAGATGACCTCGCGCTGGCTGTTGAGGACCTCGTCGTACTTCAGGACGTTCTTGCGCGTCTCGAAGTTCTGGGTCTCGACCTGCGACTGGGCCGACGCGATCGCGCGCGTCACCATCTTGTTCTCGATCGGGACGTCGTCCGGGACGTTGGCCATGGCCATGACCCGCTCGACCATCTGCGCCTTGAACAGGCGCATCAGGTCGTCGCCGAGCGACAGGTAGAAGCGGGACTCGCCCGGGTCGCCCTGACGGCCGGAACGACCGCGCAGCTGGTTGTCGATGCGGCGCGACTCGTGCCGCTCGGTGCCGAGGACGTACAGCCCGCCGAGGGACTTGACCTCCTCGAACTCGGCCTTCACGGCCGCCTCCGCGCGGTGGAGCGCCTCGGGCAGGGCGTGCGCCCACTCCTCGATGTGCTCCTCCGGGTCGAGGCCGCGCTGGCGCAGCTCCGCCTCGGCGAGGTCGTCCGGGTTGCCGCCGAGCTTGATGTCGGTACCACGACCGGCCATGTTCGTGGCGACCGTGACCGCGCCCCGGCGGCCGGCCTGGGCGACGATCGTGGCCTCGCGGTCGTGCTGCTTGGCGTTGAGGACCTCGTGCGGGACGCCGCGCTTGGAGAGCTGCTGCGAGAGGTACTCGGACTTCTCGACCGACGTCGTGCCGACGAGGATCGGCTGGCCCTTCTCGTGCTTCTCCGCGATGTCGTCGACGACGGCGGCGAACTTGGCGACCTCGGTGCGGTAGATGAGGTCGGGCTGGTCCTTGCGCTGCATCGAGCGGTTCGTCGGGATCGGGACGACGCCGAGCTTGTAGATCTGGTGGAACTCGGCGGCCTCGGTCATGGCCGTACCGGTCATGCCGGACAGCTTCGAGTACAGGCGGAAGAAGTTCTGCAGGGTGATCGTGGCGAGGGTCTGGTTCTCGTCCTTGATGTCCACCCCTTCCTTCGCCTCGATCGCCTGGTGCATGCCCTCGTTGTAGCGGCGACCGGCCAGGATGCGGCCGGTGTGCTCGTCGACGATCATGACCTCGCCGTCGATGACGACGTAGTCCTTGTCGGCCTTGAAGAGTTCCTTGGCCTTGATCGCGTTGTTGAGGTAACCGACGAGGGGGGTGTTCACCGACTCGTACAGGTTCTCGATGCCGAGCCAGTCCTCGACCTTCGCGACACCGGCCTCGTGGATGCCGACGGTGCGCTTCTTCTCGTCGACCTCGTAGTCGCCGGTCTCCTCGATGCCCTTCAGCGGCTGGCCCGCCTCGCCCTTGGTCAGGCGGGTGACCAGCTTGGCGAAGTCGGCGTACCACTTGGTCGCCTGGTCGGCCGGGCCGGAGATGATCAGCGGGGTTCGGGCCTCGTCGACGAGGATCGAGTCGACCTCGTCGACCACCGCGAAGTTGTGACCGCGCTGGACGAGCTCGTCCTGCGACCAGGCCATGTTGTCACGGAGGTAGTCGAAGCCGAACTCGTTGTTCGTGCCGTACGTGATGTCGAAGCCGTACTGCTCGCGGCGCTGCGCCGGCGTCATGTTCGCCAGGATGCAGCCGACGTTCAGGCCGAGGAACTTGTGGACCCGGCCCATCATCTCGGAGTCGCGCTCGGCGAGGTAGTCGTTCACCGTGATCAGGTGGACGCCCTTGCCGGACAGCGCGTTCAGGTACGCGGGCAGCGTGCCGACGAGGGTCTTGCCCTCACCGGTCTTCATCTCGGCCACGTAACCGAGGTGCAGCGCCGCGCCACCCATGATCTGGACGTCGTAGTGACGCTGGCCGAGGACGCGCTTCGCGGCCTCGCGGACCGTCGCGAAGGCCTCGGGCAGCAGGTCGTCCAGGCTCTCGCCGTCCTGGAAGCGCTGCTTGTACTCGTCCGTGAGCGCACGCAACTCGGCGTCGGAGAGGTTGACGAAGTCCTCTTCGATGGAGTTGACCTGGTCCGCGATGCG
The DNA here is from genome assembly GCF_042887545.1 of Streptomyces sp. NPDC057939. NCBI lineage: Bacteria > Bacillati > Actinomycetota > Actinomycetes > Kitasatosporales > Streptomycetaceae > Streptomyces > Streptomyces sp. NPDC057939. Next base: position 15,368 of record NZ_JBHVPG010000081.1, on the reverse strand, counting down.
GTGCAGTTTGCGCAGGATCTTGCCTTCGCCTGCACGCATGAGCTTGTTGAAGACGGACACCGAGGTTTGTCTCCTTGCCGGTCGGGCCTGGGCACTGTACGTACACGGGCACGGCAGGTGGGCCCCACCGCAACGGCCATCGTAAGCGAGGACGTGGTCGCGTCGGGAGGTCCGCCGTATCCATGGGGCACGGACGCCCGGAATGAGAACGTACGGGGACGGCCGAAGGTGCCGCACTTCACGGCGGGGCTTTGCGAAATCTGTTCGCGGCGGCACCTCCCCCGGCCGCAGAATCCGCCCATGAAGCCGATCACGCTCACCACCGGCCGCCTCTCCCTGCACCCCTTCGTCCCCGCAGACGAGGACGAGGTGTACGCCGCCGCGCAGGACCCGGAGCTCCAGCGCTGGACGATGGTCCCCTCCCCCTACGAACGCGGCCACGCGCACCACTTCGTGAACGAGGTGGTCCCCACCGGATGGCGCGAGGACACCGCCTACTCCTTCGCCGTACGGATCGCGCCGGACGGCCCCCTGGTCGCGGCCCTGGGCATACACCTGCGCGAACCGGACACCTTCGAGATCGGCTACTGGGCGGTCAAGGAACACCGGGGCCGGGGGTTCATGACCGAGGCCGTGACGGCCGTCGCCCGCTGGGCCTTCACCGACCTGGGCGTCGTACGACTGGAATGGCGCGCGGAGGTCGGCAACGCGGGCTCCCGGGCCGTCGCCCAGAAGGCCGGCTTCACCATGGAGGGCCTGCTGCGGGGCGCCCTGCGCAAGGGCGACACCACCCGCGACTGCTGGATCGGCTCGCTGCTCCCCGCCGACCTCGGCCTCACCCCCGCGCTCGCGCACCTCCCCGCTGTCGGTGGCCCCGCCTAGGCTGCGGCTCATGACGAGCCTGCCGCAGCCGAGCCTGTCCCTGTCCGCCGACGAGGCGCGCCGCATCGCCCTGCGCGCGCAGGGCTTCCTCGGGGCGCCCGACCGCAAGGGCGGTGTCCGCGGGGTCCTGCGCCACCTGGGCGCCGTGCAGCTGGACACCATCTCGGTCCTGGCCCGCTCGCACGAGCTGATCCCGTACGCCCGCCTGGGCGCCGTCGGCCGGAGCACCGTCGAGCAGGCCTACTGGTCACAGAGCCACGCCTTCGAGTACTGGTCGCACGCCGCCTGCATCCTGCCGATCGAGGAGTGGCCGCACTTCGCCTTCCGCCGGCGCGCCCGCCGGGCTCGCGGCCACCGCTGGCACGTCCTCCAGGACAAGGACCGTTCGACCGGGGCGGTCCTGGACCGGCTTCGCGCGGACGGACCGTTGACGTCCACCGAGCTCGGCGGCGCCAAGAACGGCGGCGAGTGGTTCGAATGGTCCGAGACCAAGATCGCCGTGGAGTGGCTGCTCGACACCGGCGAGGTGGTCTGCGCCGAGCGGCGCGGTTGGAAGCGGGTCTACGACCTGCCCGAGCGGGCCGTCCCGGACGCCCTGCTCCACGACGACCTGGACGACCGCGAGTGCCTGCGGCGCCTGGTGGCCCTGGCCGGTCGCTCGTTGGGCGTCGGCACCCGCGCCGACATCGCGGACTACCACCGCCTCAGGGGCGACGAGTTCGACTCGGTCGTCGCGGAGTCCGGTCTGGTGCCGGTGACGGTCGAAGGGTGGGGCAAGCCCGCGTGGGCCGATCCCGAGGCCCTGGCGTCCGTACCGCGCGGCCGGCACCGCACCACCCTGCTGTCCCCGTTCGACTCGCTGGTCTGGGACCGTCCCCGGACCGAGCGGATCTTCGGGTTCACCCACCGGCTGGAGGCGTACGTCCCCAAACCGCAGCGGATCCACGGGTACTTCGCGATGCCGCTGCTGTCCGGCGGCCGGCTCCTGGGGCGGGTCGACCCCGGCCGCGAGGGCGGCACCCTGGTGGCCCGTCAGCTGTCGCTGACGTCCCCGAAGGCGGCCGGCGCGATGGCCGAGGCGCTGTGGGAGGCGGCCCGGTGGGTGGGCTGCGAGGAGGTCCGCGTCGACCGTGCGACGACGGCGCGGGAGGCCGAGGCGGTGACGGCGGAACTCCGCGCGCGCGGCGCGTGAGCGGCCGTCCGCCTCAGCGGATCTCCAGGATCTTCTCCCGCATCGCGTAGACGACGGCTTCCATCCGGGAGTGCAGTTGGAGCTTCTCCAGGATGTTGCGGACGTGGTTCTTCACCGTGTTCTCGGAGATGAACAACTGCTTCGCGATGTCACGGTTGTTCATGCCCGTGGCCACCAACTTGAGGACTTCCAGCTCGCGGTCCGTGAGCCGGGGGGCCGGTACCAGCCGGCGCTCGTCGGTGCGCTGGATCATCGACTTGAACTCGGTGAGCAGCTTCGACGCCATCGAGGGACTGATCTGCGACTGGCCGTCCGCGACCGCGCGGATCGCCGTCGCGACCTCGTCCGTCGAGATCTCCTTGAGCAGGTAGCCCGTGGCGCCCGCCTTGATCGCGTCGTAGAGGTCGGCCTCCTCGTCGCTGATCGTCAGCATGATGATCTTCGCGGAGGGGGCCACCTCCTTGATCGAGGTGCAGGCCTCGATGCCGCCGCGCCGGGGCATCCGCACGTCCATCAGGATGATGTCCGGCAGCAGGTCGGCGGCCTTGTCCACCGCCTCCGCCCCGTCCCCGGCCTCGCCGACGACCTGGATGTCCTCCTCCTGCGCGAGGACGATCTCCAGGCCGCGCCTGAAGAGGGCGTGGTCGTCGACCACGAGGACCCGGATGGGCTCGCCGGCCGGGTCCGCCTCCTGACAGCTCGCGCCGTCGTCACCGCGCACCGGCCCGAAGCTGTCCGCCATGGTTCCTCCCCCTGCATGTGCTGAGCTGCTGGGCCGAACCGGCGGGATGGAGCGCCGGCTGACTGCCCGCCATGATTCCACGTCCGCACCGCCGGGCGGGGATCCGGCGAAATCCGACTGGCTCATACACGTCCATGCAGGTGCCCCCGCGGAACGCCGGGCGTCCCGCGGGGGCGACAGCCAATGGTCAGCCGCCGAGAGCACCGCCCGCGCCGGCCGCTCCCTCGTCGGAGCTGGAGGCGCCGTCGGCGTTCAGGTGGACGACGCCGTAGTCGTAGGCGTGACGGCGGTAGACGACACTGGGCATTTTGGTTTCGGAGTCAACGAACAGATAGAAGTCGTGGCCCACCAGTTCCATTTCGTACAGGGCCTGGTCGAGCGACATGGGTCCGGCGGAGTGGGTCTTCTCGCGGACGATGAGCGGTCCTTCGCCCTGGACCTCCAGCGGTCCGATCCGGGTGGTCGGGACCCCGTCCGTCGTCTCCTCGCCGACCGGCTCGCCGTTGCCGTTGAGCGACGCGACCCCCGGCACCACGTCGGCGACCTCCGCCGCCGAGATCCGGCCGTTGCCGCGGCGCGTGTAGCGCTTGTCGTGCTGCTTGCGCAGCCGGGCCTCCAGCTTGTCCTGAGCCAGGTCGAGCGCCGCGTACGGGTCGGCTGCGGCGGCCTCGGCACGAATCACCGGGCCCCGCGAACGCAGGGTGATCTCCACGCGGTCGGAACGGTCGGCCTGACGCGGGTTGTGCTCCTTGGACACCTCGACGTCCAAGCTGATCACCTTGGCGTCGAGCTTCTGGATCCGCTCCGGATTCAGCTTCTCGGCCACGTGCTTGCGGAACCGCTCGGGCACCTCGGTCTTGCGGCCCTTGACGACGATGTCCACGCAGAACTCCGTTCCCGGAGAGCCTCGCCTCGTGCGGCGAAGCGTCTCCCTTTCGCACCAGACTCCGGTGAACACCGGAGCCTCGGACTTGGCGACTTTCACCTCCTCCTCCCCCATCGGCAAGATCTACATCCCACCGACTTCGGAGTAGAGAGACACACCCTCTTCACGAAGATTCCAAACGGGCGGACTGGTGCTCCGATACCTGGGGCCCAAGGATCGCCAGTTCCTCACAACCGAACATATCTCTCAATGCCGGTTGTCGGCACCCGCTACCGGAACATACCTCCGTTCAGGTGGCTGTTCCCTCTTACTACCTGCAACGTTGCGCATTCCCCAGCAGTTCCAAATCTATTCGCAAGATTTTTGCTCTGTTCGGGTTCCCGACCGGTTCCGGTCGAAGGAGTCCGCCGGCGCCGCCACCACGGCGGCGGCCTCCACCCGCAGTCCGGCCTCCCCCAGGGCCCGGGCCGCCTCCGCCAGCGTGGCCCCGGTGGTGATCACGTCGTCCACCAGCACGATCCGGACCCCGGCCAACAGCCGGGCGCAGCCCCGGCGGACCTCCAGGGCCCCCGAGAGGTTCTCCAGCCGCTGCCGGGCCCCCAGGCCCGCCTGGTCCTCGACCCGCCTGCGCTGGCGCAGTACGGGTGCCACGCGGGCGGCCGTACCGGCCCGCCGCAGCCGCGCCGAGGCGGCCAGCGCGATCCTGCGCGCCGGGTCGTGACCGCGAGCCCGGACGGCGCGCCGCGCCGAGGGCACCGGGACCAGGGCCAACCCGCCCGGCCGGTACTCGCCCGAGCCGAGCACCGCGGCCGCCAGGGCGCCGCCCAGCGGCCCTGCCAGCGGGAGCGCCCCGCGCTCCTTGTGGGCGAGCACGACCGCCCGTACGGCTCCTTCGTAGCGCGCGGCCGCGTGCACCGCGGGCAGCCCCACGGGCCCCGTGGACCCCGCGGCCGCGAACCGCCGCGTCGCGGGACGCACCGGGCCGGCCCCGGACCCGCTCAGCCCGCTCCGGCAGTCCGCGCACAGCAGCGCCCGCGCCGCGCCACAGCCCGCGCAGTCCGCCGGGAGCACCAGCCCGGAGATCTCCTGCCACCAACCCCGCACGGCCGCACCCCCGCGTTCCACTGTGGCGGGCCCGCACCGCGCCCGCCACCCCTGTGGAAAACCCGGGGCCGGCGGCCCGCCGCCCCGCGTGCGGAGCGTGGACCCGCCGGCTCCGGCACACCGCAGGCGCGCGTACCCCGACGGGCCCGCGTACACCGCCGACCCGCGTACGCCGTCAGCCCGGGTACACCGGGGCCTGGCCGCCCGCCGCGACCGTGCGCCACTGCGCGCCCGGCGGCAGCCACACGATGCCGTCCTCGCCCGAGTAGGCCACCACCGGCCGGGACTCGTCCTCGGCGGCCGCGATCGCGGTCAGCCCGGTCGCCCCGGGCAGGCTCGCCGCGACCATCGATCCGTCCGCCAGCATGTAGCGGGCCTGGTCGACGCCGCCGCTCTCCCGGCCCACCACCAGCAGCCGGCCTCGCGGCGCCCAGCTCATCGCCGTGACCTCGGCCATCTGCGGGGCCGCCGGTCGCAGCTCGCGCACCGAGACGCGCGAGGCGTCGCCCTTGCCCTCGGGCCGTTCGATCCGGCCGGTGAAGAGGTTCTTGCGGCCGCCCTCCTTCTCGACGAGCAGCGCGAGGCGCACCCCGTCGGAGGAGGCCTTCAGCCCGGTGATCCGTCCGTCCAGTCCGGCGACGTCCACCTTCTGCGGGGTGCCGGTGCCGCCGGGGATGCGCCACAGGCCCTGGGTCTGCGGGTCGAGGTCCGCGACCCACAGGTCGCCGTGGGCGTCCCAGCTGGGTGCGGTCAGCTTGCCGTTCTTGCTGTTCAGCAGGGGTTGCGGCATCGGGCCGGCCGTCGTCAGCGTGACCACGTACAGGTCGTGCCCGTCCAGGGAGACGACCGCGGCGCGCTTCTCGTCGTAGGTGACGGCCGCCGAACCGACCTTGAAACCGGCGGCGGTGGCCAGCGGTCCGGGCGCCGGTTCGGCCTTGTCCTGCTGTTCCTCGGCGTTGACGCTGAGGAACATCCGCACCAGCCTGAAGTCCTTGTCCACGTAGTACTGGTGCTCGGGGGACGGGGTCGGGCTGACGAACGCGGCGGCGGACGCCGCGGTCACCGCGCACAGCAGCGACTTGCCGTCGGGCCGCAGCAGTTCGACGCGGTCCAGCCGGGAGCCCGTCAGGTCCCGGACGGTGTACAGGAGTTGGGTGGCCATCTTCTGGCACTGCGGCTGTGCGACGTTGGCGCCGTTGCGGTTGAGGGGCACGCGCAGGGTGTTCTGGCCGTCGTAGGCCAGGGACTTGGTGCCCTCGCGCAGTTCGGTGCCGGTCGGGAAGCTGGTGGAGACGACCGGGCCGAGCCACTTGGAGGGTCCGGCGAGCAGTGACTGGACGGTCTGCGTGGTCGGGTCCATGCGGGATTCGGGGTCGCTGCGCTGGCGGACGTACACCGGGTCGGCGACGAGCGAGTTGCCCGCGAAGTAGTACTTGTTGACCGGCTTGTAGATGCGCTGGAAGTCGGACTCGCTGAGCACGAGGCTGCTGGGCGGGGTCGCGATCCGCCACTGCTTGTCGACCTGGACGAGCTGGAGGTACTCCTCGTAGCGGCCTCCGCCGGTCTCCGGCTGGTAGGCGCTGCGCTCGTCGACGGTCGCCAGCTTCTTGCCGGTGACCTTCCAGCGGGGCCCGTCCGGGTCCTTCTCGCCCTGGACGGGGAGCCGGTCGAGGCCCGCGGACAGGACGGTGACCGCCGAGCCGGGCCTCCATTCCTTCGCCGCGTCCGGGGTGAGGTACTTGCGCGCGGTCTCCAGCTGCGGGTCGTCGCTGGTCATGGCTTCGAGGAAGCCCTCGACGATGTCCGCGGGGCTCGCCTTGTCGGCGGGCGGTACGCCGAAGACCCGCACCTGGGAGTCGACGCCCTGCGAGGCCTCGACGGGGCGGATCTCGCCGCGGGTCGGCATGGACGCGCAGCCCGACACCAGTACTGCGGCCGCGCCGAGCGCGAGGAGCGTCGTCGCGACCTTCGACCGCCCGACCTCCGCGCGTCGCGGCCCGCGCTCAGCGTCCACCGGTTCCGTCCTCCTGTGCTGTCGGCTGGTCGGCGGGCCTGGCGACGACCCGGGAGCCGCTGCCCGGCAGCGCCGTGGGGTCAGCGGGGACCGGCGGGGCCGTGGCGACGGCCGGGCGCGGCGGTATCGGCGAGCGGTCGGGGCGCTCGGAGCGTTCGGCGGGGCGGCCCGCGGCGCCGGGGCCGCGGCCGGCGGCCTCGGCGGCGGCGCGGGCCCGGTTGCCGCGCGAGTCCTCGGGCTCCAGCGGGATCGGGGATCCGCGCAGGGGCTCGTCGGCGGTGCGGGGCAGGGTCAGTCGGAACTGGGAGCCGCCGCCGGGTTCGCCCCAGGCCTGGAGCCAGCCGCCGTGCAGGCGGGCGTCCTCGACGGCGATGGACAGGCCGAGGCCCGTTCCGCCGGTCGTACGGGCCCGTGCGGGGTCGGCGCGCCAGAAGCGGTTGAAGACCCGGGTGGCCTCGCCGGGCTTGAGGCCGACGCCGTAGTCCCGTACGGCGACGGCGACGGCCCCGCCCGCGGACGCGAGCCGGACCACGACGTCGCGGCCCTCGCCGTGCTCCACCGCGTTGACGACGAGGTTGCGCAGCACCCGCTCGACGCGTCGGGCGTCGGCCTCGGCGATGACGGGTTGGGTGTCGCCGAGGACGCGGATCCGGGTGCCCTTGTGCTCGGCGAGCGGTTCGGCCCCGTCGATGACGCGCCGCACGACGTCCCTCAGGTCGATGGGTTCGGCCTCCAGGGCGGCCGCGCCCGCGTCGAAGCGGCTGATCTCCAGCAGGTCGGCGAGCAGCGACTCGAACCGGTCGAGCTGCCCGGCGAGGAGTTCGGCGGAGCGGGCGGTGACGGGGTCGAAGTCGACCCGGGCGTCGTGGATGACGTCGGCGGCCATCCGTACGGTCGTGAGCGGGGTGCGCAGCTCGTGCGAGACGTCGGAGACGAAGCGGCGCTGCATCCGCGAGAGGTCCTCCAGCTGCTGGATCTTGTTCTGGAGGTTCTGGGCCATCTTGTTGAAGGCCTCGCCGAGGCGGGCGATGTCGTCCTCGCCGGTGACCTTCATCCGTTCCTGGAGCCGCCCCGCGGACAGCCGCTCGGCGATCCCGGCGGCCATCCGGACCGGGGTGACGACCTGGCGCACGACGAGCCAGGCGATGGCGCTGAGCAGGACGACGACGAACAGGCCGGCGGTCGCGATGGTGCTCTTGACCAGGTTGAGGGACTCCTCCTCCTGGGTGAGCGGGAAGAGGTAGTACAGGTCGTACGGGGAGCCGTTGATGTCGGTGAGCTGCTTGCCGACGACCAGCGCGGGCTCGGGCGCCTTGTCACCGACCCCGGCGGTGTACCGGATCTCGGAGAAGGTCTTGAAGGTGCCGGTGGCGTTGTTGACGGCCCGGCGCAGTTCGATCGGGACGCTGGCGGTCGGGTCGACGTTGCCGGAGGCGCGGGCGCCCTTGACGCCCTGGGCTCCGGACGCCTGCTCCCCGGCGCCGAGCGCGGCGACCTCGAAGGCCGTCTGGCCGCCACTGGCGAGCTGTTTGACGAGGGAGTTCATCCAGGTGCTGGCGTCCCGGCCGACCTTGTTGTCGGTGGCGTCGGGCCCGTCGACCGACAGGGGGGTGTTCGCCTTCTCCTGTGCGACCGCGAACCCGCCGGCGGCCTGGCTCTGCGCGGCCTCCTCCTTGGCGTCGAGGAGGCCCTTGCTGACCTGCGCGACGACGACGAAGCCGAGGGCGAGGACCACGGCGAGCGACATGAGCAGCGTCGCGACGACCACCCGGAGCTGGATGTTGCGCCGCCACAGCCGGACAGCCGGAAGCAGCGGCCGTCGCACGAGGCGTACGAACAGCCGCAGGACGGGGCCGCCGGCCGCTCCGTCCGTCATCCGGCGGAGCTGCCGGCCGCCCCACGGGGCTCCCCATCGGGAGCCGCCACGGGGCTTGCCGGGCTGCACGTCAGCTCGGTCCGGCCTTGTAGCCGACACCGCGCACCGTCACGACGATCTCGGGGCGCTCCGGGTCCTTCTCGACCTTCGAGCGCAGACGCTGTACGTGCACGTTGACCAGTCGGGTGTCGGCGGCGTGCCGGTAGCCCCAGACCTGCTCCAGCAGCACCTCGCGGGTGAACACCTGCCAGGGCTTGCGGGCGAGGGCGACCAGCAGGTCGAACTCCAACGGGGTCAGTGCGATGGAGGCGCCGTCGCGCTTGACCGAGTGCCCGGCCACGTCGATGACGAGGTCACCGATGACCAGCTGCTCGGGCGCGGGCTCCTCCGACCGGCGCAGACGTGCCCGGATGCGGGCGACCAGCTCCTTCGGCTTGAACGGCTTGACGATGTAGTCGTCGGCCCCGGACTCCAGGCCCACGACCACGTCAACCGTGTCACTTTTGGCGGTGAGCATGACAATAGGCACGCCCGACTCGGCCCGGATCAGCCTGCACACCTCTATGCCGTCCCGTCCGGGCAGCATGAGGTCGAGCAGCACGAGGTCCGGCTTGGCCTCCCTGAAGGCAGCCAATGCCTTGTCACCGTCCGCTACGAACGACGGCTCAAAACCTTCTCCACGCAACACGATGCCGAGCATCTCGGCCAGTGCGGTGTCGTCGTCGACGACAAGGACGCGTCCCTTCATGCTTGACATCATCCCATTAGCTAATCGTTACCCGGCGGTGAGCTGTCCCACAGCCAAAAGGGCTGGAAATCGCCCCTCGGACCTGCGTGGTGATCAGGGCGACCAGTCTGCCCCGGATCCGCGCGACAATTGAAGGGACGAGCTGCCCGAGATCTTGGAGGGGGAGGGCCGGTCCGTCCGGCGTTCCCCCATGGCACGATGGCAGCCGACCAGCGCGCCCGCCACGGCAGGTGCACGTGAAGGAGCGACGATGAACGACTCTCCGGGCTGGGCCACGCCCGGATCCCCGTCCGACGGCGAGGGCTCCGACGGCAGCCGGCCGCCCGCACAGCCCGCCGACACCTCCAAGTGGTCGGCCTCCCAGCCCCCGCCCGGACAGTGGTCGAGCCCCGCGGCCGGCCAGACCCCGCCCCCGCAGCAGCAGGGCCCCGGCTGGGGCCCGTACGCCCCCCGGCCGGGGCAGCAGCCCGGACACCAGCCCGGCGGCCCCTACGGCGGCCCGTACGGCCATCCGGGTGGCGCCGGCGGCTGGGGCGGCCCGCCGCCCGCCGCCAAGCCCGGAGTGATCCCACTGCGGCCCCTGGGCCTGGGCGAGATCCTGGACGGCGCCGTCAGCTCCCTGCGCGGCCACTGGAAGACGGTCCTGTCCGTCAGCCTGGTCGCCGCCGTCCTGGTCCAGCTCGGCCTGCTCGGCGTGCAGCGCCTCATGCGCGACCGCCTCGTCGTGTCGCCCGAGCCCACGACCCCCGGCGAGCTGGCGGACACCATGGGCGACACCCTGATCGCCGGCTACGCCAACTACTACCTCCAGCTCCTCGGCCTGCTCCTGGTCACCGGACTGCTCGCCGGCGTCGTCAGCAGCGCCGTCCTCGGCCGCAGCACCACCGTCGCCGCCCACCTGCGCGGCGTGCGCCCCCTGGTCCCGCGCATGCTCGGCCTCGTCGGCCTGCTGCTCCTCGGCTCGCTCGCCGCCGGCCTGGTGCCCGTGCTCCCCGGCCTGCTGACCGGCAACGGCGTCCTGGCGGTCCTCGGCGCCCCCGTCGGCATCGTGCTCCTCGCCTGGTTCTTCGTCACCTTCGTCCTCGCACTGCCCGCCCTGATGATGGAGCGCGGCAAGGTCGCCGACGCGCTGAAGCGTTCCGCCAAGCTGGTCAAGGGCTCCTGGTGGCGCATCTTCGGCATCAGCGCCCTGACCTGGGCCATCACCTGGATCACCTCCATGATCATCGCGGTGCCCTTCGCGGCCGTCGCCGTGCTCGTGTCGCCCGGCGGCCTCAGCGACATCCTCGACGGCACCTCCGCCCAGTCCTGGACCTTCCTGCTGATCACCGCGATCGGCGGACTCATCTCGCTCACCATCACCGTGCCCATGCAGACGGGCGTCACCAGCCTCCTGTACATCGACCAGCGCATCCGCCGCGAGGCACTCGACCTGGAACTCGCCCGCGCCGCCGGCGTCCACGACCAGGGCGACCACGGCGCCGTCACCCAGCGGCCCGGCGGCGCCGGACCCGCCTCGGGAGGCTGACGGACGATGGGAACGGGGGGACTCATCGTCACCGGCGCCACGGCCCTGCTGCCCGGCGCCGAGACACCACCACTGACGACACCGCGCGACGCCGCCCGCGAGGCGGCCGAACGCGAGCTCGCGAAGCGCGTCTATCACCAGGACGACCCCGGCCTCTTCGAACGCGGCCTGGAACGCCTCTGGGACTGGATCGGCGGCCTCTTCGACGGCGCCTCCTCCGTCACCCCCGGAGGCGGCTTCGGCCTCCTCACCGTCGCCCTCCTGGTCGTCCTGGCCGTCGCCGCCCTCTGGTGGCGCCTCGGAACCCCCCGCCGGACGCCCACCGGCACCGGCGACCTCTTCGACGGCGGCCTGCGCAGCGCCGCCGACCACCGCACCGCGGCCGACGCCCACGCCGCCGCCGGCCGCTGGACCGAAGCCGTCCAGGAACGCATGCGCGCCCTCGTCCGGTCCCTGGAGGAACGCACCCTCCTCGACCCCCGCCCCGGCCGCACCGCCGACGAGGCCGCCGGCGAAGCCGCCGTGTCCCTTCCCGCACATGCCGGCGACCTCCGCGCGGCCGCCCGCACCTTCGACGACGTCACCTACGGCGGCCGCACCGCCGACGCCGACACCTACGCCCGCCTGCGCACCCTCGACCTCACCCTGGAGCGCACCAAGCCGCTCCTGACGGGACCCACCGCATGACCGGCCCCACCGAGCCCGCGGCCCCGCCGGCCGAGACCGCCGAGACCACCCGCCCGGGAACCCGCGCCGACACCTCCACCGCGCTCACCCGCGCCCAGATCTGGACGCGCGGCCGCGGCTTCCTCCTCGCCCTCGGCATCCTGGTGGCCGGCGCCGTCCTCCTGGCCGGCCTCCAGACCGGGGACCACCACGGCCGCCTCGACCCCCGCTCCGCCGATCCCTCGGGCAGCCTGGCCGTCTCCCGGCTCCTCCAGGAACGCGGCGTCACCACCCGCGTCGTCACCAACGCCGCCGACGCCGCCGCCGCGACCGGCCCCGGCACCACCCTCCTGATCACCGACCCGGACCTGCTCGGCCCGTCCCAACGCCGCACCGTCCGCTCCGCCATCGACCTCTCCGGCGGCCGCACCGTCCTGATCTCCCCCGACGACGCCCTCCCCGACCTGGCGCCCGCCGCCCGCACCGCGGGCCGCGCCCACCGGGACGAGATCGGCGCGGCCTGCACCCTGCCCGCCGCCGTCACCGCCGGCACCGCCACCACCGGCGGCGACCTCCGCTACTCCGCGGACACGGCCGGAGCCACCGCCTGCTACCCCTACGACGGGGACCCCACCCTCCTCGTCCTGCCCGGCACCACCAAGGGCGGCGACACCGTCCTCCTCGGCTCCGACTCGATCCTGCGCAACGAACACCTCGCCGAGCAGGGCAACGCCTCCCTCGCCCTGCAACTCCTCGGCTCCCGCGCAGACCTCGTCTGGTACCTGCCCACCCTGTCCGACATGACGGACGCCTCCGACGACGCCGAGGACCGGAGCCTCCTCGACCTCGTCCCGGCCGGCTGGCACTGGGCCCTGCTCCAGCTGTTCCTCGCCGCCGTCCTCGCCGCGCTCTGGCGCGCCCGCCGACTCGGCCCCCTCGTCACCGAGAAGCTGCCCGTCGCCATCCGCGCCTCCGAGGCCACCGAGGGCCTCGCCCGCCTCTACCGCAAGGCCGACGCCCGCGACCGCGCCGCCACCGTGCTGCGCGCCGCCACCCGCGAACGCCTCGCCGCACTGGTCGGCGTACCGTCCCCCCAGGCCCACGACCCGCTCTCCCTGGTCCCCGCCGTGTCCGCCCGCCTCGGCGACGGCACCCGCGACGTGACCACCCTCCTCTTCGGCACCATCCCCGCCGACGACGCGGCACTCGTCGCGCTCGCCGACCACCTCGACGCCCTCGAAAGAGAGGTCCGCACTTCATGACGGCCACCACGGACAGCGCCCGCACCTCGCTGGAAGCGCTCCGCACCGAGATCGCCAAGGCCGTGGTCGGCCAGGACTCCGCCGTCACCGGTCTCGTCGTCGCACTCCTGTGCCGCGGCCACGTCCTCCTCGAAGGCGTCCCCGGCGTCGCGAAGACCCTCCTCGTCCGCGCACTCGCCGCCTCCCTCGAACTCGACACCAAGCGCGTCCAGTTCACCCCGGACCTGATGCCCAGCGACGTCACCGGCTCCCTCGTCTACGACTCCCGCACCGCCGAGTTCTCCTTCCAGGACGGCCCGGTCTTCACCAACCTCCTGCTCGCCGACGAGATCAACCGCACTCCCCCCAAGACCCAGTCCTCGCTCCTCGAAGCGATGGAGGAACGCCAGGTCACCGTCGACGGCGTCCCCCGCAAGCTCCCCGAGCCCTTCCTCGTCGCCGCCACCATGAACCCCGTCGAGTACGAGGGCACCTACCCCCTGCCCGAAGCCCAGCTCGACCGCTTCCTCCTCAAGCTCACCGTGCCGCTCCCCTCCCGCGAGGACGAGATCGGCGTACTGACCCGACACGCCGCCGGCTTCGACCCCCGTGACCTCGCCGCCGCGGGCATCCGCCCCGTCGCCGGCCTGAAGGAACTCGAAGCCGCCCGCGAAGCCGTCACCCACGTCACCGTCTCCCCCGAGATCACCGGCTACGTCGTGGACATCTGCCGCGCCACCCGCGAATCGCCGTCCCTCACCCTCGGCGTCTCCCCGCGCGGCGCGACCGCCCTGCTGGCCACGGCCCGCGCCTGGGCCTGGCTCGTCGGCCGTGACTACGTCACCCCCGACGACGTGAAGGCCCTCGCCCTGCCCACCCTGCGCCACCGCGTCCAACTGCGCCCGGAGGCCGAGATGGAGGGCGTCAAGGCCGACGCCGTCATCACGGCGATCCTCACCCACGTCCCCGTCCCGCGCTGATGGCCCTCACAGGACGCGCCGCCCTCCTGGCGGCCCTCGGCTCGCTCCCCGTCGGCATCCTCGAACCGAGCTGGACGGGCATCCTCGCCGTCAACGGCAGCCTCGCCCTGGCCTGCGCCGTCGACTGCGCCCTCGCGGCGCCCGTCCGCAGCCTGCGCCTCACCCGCTCCGGCGACACCTCGGTCCGCCTCGGCGAGAGCGCCGACGTCCACCTCACCCTCACCAACCCGGGCCGGCGCACCCTCCGCGCCCGCCTCCGCGACGCCTGGGCCCCCAGCAGTTGGCAGCCCGGCACCGAGGGCAGCGCCTCCCGCCACGAACTGACCGTCCCCGCAGGGGAACGCCGCCGCCCGACCACCCGCCTGCTGCCCACCCGGCGCGGCGACCACCGGGCCGACCGCGTCACGATCCGCTCGTACGGGCCGCTGGGCCTGATGTCCCGACAGGGCACCCACGTCGTCCCCTGGACGGTCCGCGTCCTGCCGCCCTTCGCGAGCCGCAAGCACCTCCCGTCCCGCCTGGCCCGCCTGCGCGAACTGGACGGCCGTACGAGCGTCCTGACCCGCGGCGAGGGCACCGAGTTCGACAGCCTCCGCGACTACGTACCCGGCGACGACACCCGTTCCATCGACTGGCGCGCCACCGCCCGCCAGAACAAGGTCGCCGTACGCACCTGGCGACCCGAACGCGACCGGCACATCCTGATCTGCCTCGACACCGGCCGCACCGCCGCGGGCCGCGTCGGCGACGCCCCGCGCCTGGACTCCGCCATGGACGCGGCCCTGCTCCTCACCGCCCTGGCCACCCGCGCCGGCGACCGCGTCGACATGCTGGCCCACGACCGTCACCTCCGCGCCCAGGTCCAGGGCCGCTCCGCCAACGACACCCTGCCCGCGTTCGTCAACGCCATGGCCACCCTCGAAGCGGAACTCGTCGAGACGGACTACCGCACGCTGGTCTCCACGATCCTGCGCAGCGCCCCGCGCCGCTCCCTGGTCGTCCTCCTCACCAGCCTGGACGCCGCTCCCGTCGAAGAGGGCCTGCTCCCCCTGCTCCCCAGCCTGACGCAGCGCCACACGGTGGTCCTGGCCTCGGTGGCCGACCCGCACGTGGACCGGATGACCCGCGCCCGCGGCAACGTCGACGCCGTCTACGAGGCCGCCGCGGGCACCCAGTCCCAGGCCCGTCGCCGCCGCACCGCCGACCAGCTCACCCGACACGGCGTCCACGTCGTCGACGCCACCCCGGACACCCTCGCCCCGGCCCTGGCCGACGCCTACCTCTCCCTCAAGGCCGCCGGCCGCCTCTGACACTCCGCACCCTGATGAGCCCCACGGCGGCTCCGTGGGTGCCGGCCGCTGGACTCTCGACACGAGCAGCCTCAAGAGCTGTCCCGTTGCCGAAACACCCCGTAAACGCAGAAAAGCCCCGCACCAGTTACCTGGTGCGGGGCTTTCCCACAATGATTGTTCGGCGGCGTCCTACTCTCCCACAGGGTCCCCCCTGCAG
>NZ_JBHVPG010000080.1:0-25793 GCF_042887545.1 Streptomyces sp. NPDC057939 | reverse complement strand
CGGCGCCCCCGGGCCCCGCCCCGGCGGCGCCCGCCGCCGCCGCCCGACCCTCCGCAGGACCCCCGGCGGCCCCGGGCTCGGCGACCGGGCCCCCGCCGGCCGGGGCCCGGACCCCGGCCGCCCGGACCGCCGTGGTCGCCCCGGTGCTCCCCGCCGCGGCCGTCACTGGGGTTCCGGCCCCCGACCCGCGCTCCAGCGCCCGTAGCGCCGCCGCGGCCTCCGCCGCCGACGCGGGGCGGTCGGCAGGGTCCTTCGCCAGCAGCGTGGCCAGCAACGCGGCCGTCCCCGCGGCCACCGGAAGCGGGGCCGGGGTCTCCTCGATGTGCCGCACCATGAGGGCGTACGGGCTCCCCGCCGAGCCGAAGGGCGGCTCCCCGCCCAGCAGCGCGTACAGCACGCACCCCAGCGCGTACAGGTCGCAGCGGGCGTCGACCCGCTCGCCCCGCCACTGCTCGGGAGCCATGTAGGCGGGCGTCCCGAACATCCGGCCCGTGACCGTCCAGCCGGCCGTGGCGTCCGAGGAGTGCGCGATGCCGAAGTCGCAGATCTTGAGCCGGCCACCGGGCAGCAGGAACAGGTTCCCGGGCTTGAGGTCCCGGTGCACCACGGCCTGCGCGTGCGCGGCGGACAGAGCCTCGGCCGTCTGCGCGGCCAGGTCCAGGGCCGTCGCCGCGGGCAGCCCGCCCGGGGAGCGGGCCAGCACCGCCGCCAGGTCCTCGCCCGACAGCAGCTCCATGACGATGAAGAGGCGGCCGTCCTGCCGGCCCACGTCGTGCACCACGGTGATCCCCGGGTGCTGGAGCCGCGCCCCGATCGTCGCCTCGCGCCGGAACCGCGCGGCCGGCTCGTCGCCCGTCGCCGCCTCCAGCAGCACCTTCACCGCGACCGACCGGCCCAGGCTCAGGTCGTGCCCGCGCCACACCTCGCCCATCCCGCCCCGACCGAGCCGCTCGTCCAGCCGGTACCGGCCCGCCAGTTCATCCCCCACCCGCACCGCGCATGCCCCCTGACTCCACGTCAATGACGTTTCCCCAGGGGGCATTGTGTACCGCCAAGTGAACGGCAGGGGGTCGGCGGGGCGCGGCCGGCGACGGCGCCGCTACGGCGCGCCGCGCCTGCGGATCCTGCTCCCCAGCCACACCAACGGGTCGTACTTGCGGTCCGCGGCCCGCTCCTTCAACGGGATGAGCGCGTTGTCCGTGATCCTGATGCCCTCGGGGCAGACCTCGGTGCAGCACTTGGTGATGTTGCAGTAGCCGAGCCCGTGCTCCTCCTGGGCCGAACGCCCGCGGTCCAGGCCCGCCCCGGCGGCCGCGTCCAGCGGGTGCATGTCGAGTTCGGCGATCCGCATCAGGAAGCGCGGGCCGGCGAAGGCGCCCTTGTTCTCCTCGTGGTCGCGGACCACGTGACAGGTGTCCTGGCACAGGAAGCACTCGATGCACTTGCGGAACTCCTGCGAGCGTTCCACGTCCACCTGGTCCATCCGGTACGCGCCCGCCGGCACACCCGGCGGCGGCACGAAGGCCGGCACCTCCCGCGCCTTCGCGTAGTTGAACGAAACGTCCGTGACCAGGTCCCGGACCACCGGGAACGCCCGCAGCGGGGTGATCGTGACCGTCTCGTCCCGGTCGAAGACCGACATCCGCGTCATGCACAGCAGCCGCGGCCGGCCGTTGACCTCGGCGCTGCACGAACCGCACTTGCCCGCCTTGCAGTTCCAGCGCACCGCCAGGTCCGGGGTCTGCGTCGCCTGCAACCGGTGGACGATGTCCAGGACGACCTCGCCGTCGTTGACCTCGACGGTGAAGTCCCGGAGTTCGCCGCCCTCGGCGTCGCCGCGCCAGACCCGGAAGGCGGCATCGTAGGTAGTCACTCGTAGAGCTCCTCTTCGGCGAGGTACTTGACCAGCTCGTCCTTCTCGAACAGCGCGAGCAGGTCCGGGCGGATGGGTTCGGTCCGGGTACGGACGAGCGCGATCCGGTCGGCCGCCGGGTCCGCGGGGGCCGGCCCGGACTCCGCGGGAACGCACAGCAGGTTCACCGCACGCCAGTCCCGCTCCATCGCCGGGCAGTCCTCGCGGGTGTGCCCGCCCCGGCTCTCGGTGCGCTCCAGGGCCGCGCGGGCCACGCATTCGCTGACCAGCAGCATGTTGCGCAGGTCCAGCGCCAGGTGCCAGCCCGGGTTGAACTGCCGGTGCCCCTCGACCCCGGCGCGCGCCGCCCGTACGCGCAGCGCCGCGAGCTTCTCCAGCGCCTCGGCCATCTCGCCCTCCCGGCGGATGATGCCGACCAGATCGTTCATGGTCGTCTGGAGCTCCTGGTGGAGCGTGTACGGGTTCTCCGCGCCCTCGGCCGCGTGGAAGGGGGCCAGGGCCTCCGCCGCCGCCGCGTCGACCTGCTCCTGCGGGGCGACCGGACGAGCGGCCCCGGCCGCGGCGGCGTGCTCCGCCGCGTGCAGGCCCGCCCGCCGGCCGAACACGAGCAGGTCGGAGAGGGAGTTGCCGCCGAGCCGGTTCGAGCCGTGCATGCCGCCCGCCACCTCGCCGGCGGCGAACAGTCCGGGCACGCCCACGGTCGCCGCGGTGTCGGAGTCGACCGCGATGCCGCCCATCACGTAGTGGCAGGTCGGACCGACCTCCATCGCCTCGGCGGTGATGTCGACGTCCGCGAGCTCCTTGAACTGGTGGTACATGGAGGGCAGCCGCCGCCGGATCCGCTCCGCCGGCATCCGGGTGGACACGTCGAGGAACACCCCGCCGTGCGGGGAGCCGCGGCCCGCCTTCACCTCGGAGTTGATCGCCCGGGCCACCTCGTCGCGGGGGAGCAGTTCGGGCGGACGCCGGTTGTGGTCCGGGTCCTCGTACCAGCGGTCGCCCTCCTCCTCGGACTCGGCGTACTTCTCCTTGAAGACGTCCGGGACGTAGTCGAACATGAACCGCTTGCCCTCGCTGTTGCGCAGCACCCCGCCGTCGCCGCGCACCGATTCGGTGACGAGGATGCCCTTGACCGAGGGCGGCCAGACCATGCCGGTCGGGTGGAACTGCACGAACTCCATGTTCAGCAGGGGCGCGCCCGCGAGCAGGGCCAGGGCGTGCCCGTCGCCGGTGTACTCCCAGGAGTTGGAGGTGGTCTTGAAGGACTTGCCGATCCCACCCGTGGCCAGCACCACCGCCGGCGCCTCCAGGACGAAGAAGCGGCCGGACTCGCGCTCGTAGCAGAACGCCCCCGAGACGGCGGCGTTCGCGTCGTTCGGGCCGAGGTCCTTCAGGACCCGGGTGACCGTGCACTCCTGGAAGACCTTGAGCCGGGCCTCGTGGTCGCCGTGCTCCTTGAAGTCCTCCTGCTGGAGGGCGACGATCTTCTGCTGGAGGGTGCGGATCAGTTCGAGCCCGGTGCGGTCGCCGACGTGCGCGAGGCGCGGGTACTCGTGCCCGCCGAAGTTGCGCTGGGAGATCCTCCCGTCGGGGGTGCGGTCGAACAGGGCGCCCCAGGTCTCCAGTTCCCAGACCCGGTCCGGTGCCTCCTTGGCGTGCAGCTCGGCCATCCGCCACTGGTTGAGGAACTTCCCGCCGCGCATGGTGTCGCGGAAGTGGACCTGCCAGTTGTCGCCCTCGTTCACGTTGCCCATGGAGGCGGCGATTCCGCCCTCCGCCATCACCGTGTGGGCCTTGCCGAAGAGGGACTTGCAGATCACGGCCGTCCGCGCGCCCCGCTCCCGGGCCTCGATGGCGGCCCGCAGCCCGGCGCCGCCCGCGCCGACCACGACCACGTCCCATTGCTGCCGGTCGACTTGCGCCATGTCAGAAGATCCTCGGGTCGTCGAAGGTGCCGGTGGCCAGCAGGTACACGTAGAGGTCGCACACGGCCACGCTGATCAAAGAGGCCCACGCCAGCTGCATGTGGCGGGCGTTGAGCCGGCTGACCCAGCCCCACAGGCGGTAGCGCACCGGGTGCTTCGAGAAGTGCTTCAGGCGGCCGCCCATGATGTGCCGACAGGAGTGGCAGGACAGCGTGTACGCCCAGATCAGCACCGTGTTGGCCAGGAAGATCAAGGTGCCCAGGCCCGCGTGGCCCCACTCGTAGTGCGCGTCGCGGAAGGTCAGCACGGCGTCGTAGGTGAGGATCCCGGCGACCGGGACCGCCGCGTAGAAGAAGTAGCGGTGCGCGTTCTGGAGGATCAGCGGGAAGCGGGTCTCACCGGTGTACGAGGAGTGCGGCTCGGCGACGGCGCAGGCGGGCGGCGACGCCCAGAAGCCCCGGTAGTAGGCCTTGCGGTAGTAGTAGCAGGTCAGCCGGAAGCCGAGCGGGAAGACCAGGATCAGCAGCGCGGGGGACAGGCCCCACCAACTGCCGAGGAGGTCCAGGTTGGGGCCGCCGCGCATCCGCTCGCAGTTCTCCGCCAGGCAGGGGGAGTAGAAGGGCGAGACGTACGGGGCCGCGTAGTAGTGGGCGTTGGCGAACGCCCGCCAGGTCGAGTACGCGATGAAGGCGAGCAGCCCGGCCGCGGTGCCGGCGGGCGACAGCCACCACCGGTCGGTCCGCAGGTGCCGGGCCGCGATGGCGGCCCGCGAGGGTCCGTGGACGCCGCCGGGCCGCTGCTGGGATGGTTCCGTGCCTGTGGCCAAGGAGAACTCCGGGTGGAGTGTCGAGGGGTGGCCCAGGAGACCCGGCGCCTGGGGCGCCGGGCCAGATGGGGTGGGTACGGGCGGTCCGACGGCGCGTCAGGGGGCGCGGCGGTCGCGGGCTCCGAGGCCCTCGTCGTCGGAGTCCGTCCAGAGCGTGCTGTCGTACGGCGTGTCCGGGACGGTGATCATCGGGGGCCGACCCGGGGGCGCCTGCGGCGCGCCGCCTGCCGGTGCCTGCCGGGCGATGTCCTGCTCCAGCCGCTCCACCGAGCGGACCAGCTCGTTCAGGTTGCGTCGTACGGCGGTCAGATCGTCTTGCAGGGACATGACGTGCCCTCACTTCCGCGGGTGCGGTGACCGTGCTCATGGGCGCCTGCGAGTGTCACCCCTCCCGTCCCCGGTTGTGAAGAGACGTGCGGCGATTGCGGGCGCGCAGGCCGAAACGCGCGCCCCTCCCGCCCCCTCGCCGTCCCCCGTGCGGGCGAACGGAGGCCCGCGTCGCAAGCCGGATTGGTCCGCCCGGGTGGGGTTCGCGGCGTGGCGCGGTCCGGCTCCGGGGCGCCCGGGGGGCTGTCTATTTCAGTGGGTTTCGACACCAGTGTGATCAGCTCCATATACCGCCGAACGTGATCTTGACCCCCACTTTTCGTGTCCCATCACGCCCCGCTCCGGAGGTACCACCCATGTCCCAGCGAACGCGCAGGTCCTTGGCGCTCCTGACCTCGGGAGTCCTCGCACTGCCGCTCCTCGCGGGCTGCGGCGCGGGCGACGAGGAAGGCGGACGGGCCGCCGCGGGTCCGGACATCGCGGCGACGGCCCGCGACCGGGTCACGGACGGCGGCGTCCTGCGCTGGGCCGTGGACAGCCTGCCGGACACGCTGAACACGTTCCAGGCCGACGCGGACGCCACCACCTCCCGCATCGCCGGCGCGGTCCTGCCGCACCTCTTCGTCCTGGACGGCAAGGGCCGGCCCGTGGCCAATCCCGACTACCTGGAGAAGGCCGAGGTCGTCGAGCGCGAGCCCAAGCAGGTCGTCCTCTACAAGCTGCACCAGCAGGCGGTCTGGAGCGACGGCCGGGAGATCGGGGCCGCCGACTTCGTGGCCCAGTGGCGGGCCCTGAACGGCAAGGACTCGGCCTACTGGACGGCCCGCAACGCGGGCTACGACCGGATCGAGAAGATCGAGAAGGGCAAGACCGACCTGGAGGTCAAGGTCACCTTCTCCAAGCCGTACGCGGACTGGCGGTCGCTGTTCAGCCCGCTGTACCCGAAGCAGGTCACGGGCACCCCGGACGCCTTCAACGAGGGGGCCCGCGGCACCCTCAAGGTCACCGCCGGCCCCTTCTCCCTGGGCGCCATCGACAAGAAGACCGGCACCGCCGCGCTGACCCGCAACCCGCGGTGGTGGGGTCAGCCGGCGAAGCTGGACACCCTGGTGCTGACGGCGGTGCCCCGCGCGCAGCGGCCGGCCGCGCTGGCCGCCGGGAAGATCGACCTCGGGGAGATCGACCGGGCGGGCGCCGACCGGATCGCCCTCGCCCACCGCGACGCCGGGCGGGCGCACGGCGCGAACGGGGCGCACGGCCCCGGCGCGGCGCTGACGCCCGCGCAGGCCACCCTGTCCTGGGCGCTGGCCCACGGCGCGGACGAGGGCAAGGCCAGGGAGGAGCAGGAGCTCCGGCAGAAGAACGCCGACGCCGTCAAGAAGTACGCCGACGAGCAGGCCGCCCTGCGCACCTTCGCCGTCCGCAAGTCGCTGGAGCCTGCCTACACCCAGCTCGCCATGAACGGCGCCTCCGGCCCGCTGGCCGACGAACGCGTGCGGCGCGCAGTCGCCCGCGCCCTGGACCGCAAGGCGCTGGCCGAGATCGTGCTCAAGCCGCTCGGACTGCCCGCCGAACCCGTCGGCAGCCACCTGGCCCTCGCGGGGCAGCAGGCGTACGCCGACAACAGCGACGCCCTCGGAGGCCGCGACCCCAAGGCCTCCCAGGCGCTCCTCGCCGACGCCGGATGGCGCCGGGGCGGCCGGCTGACCGACCCCGCCGGCACCAAGGCGGGCCCGGAGGGTTCCGGGAAGGACGACTCGAAGACCCCCTCGGCGGCCGCGGGCCCGGGCACCGGCAACGACGGCCTCTACATCGTGGGCGAGGAGGACGGCCGCAACGGCGACCTGCGCTCCGCCGCCGCCCGGCTGACCGCCCGCACCGGGGCCCTCACCGGCCGTCCGGCGGCCGCTCCGGGCGACCACGGGGGCGAGCGCGGGCACGACGCCGTGCCGCCGCTCCCGGACGGATCCGCGTACGGGCTCGACGGGGAGATCGTCGACGCCGACGCCTTCCTGCCGGGCGGACCCGGAGCCGGGGAGGACCGGCCGGCCGCCGCCCTGGCCCCGGCCTCCCTCGCCGCCCAGCAGGAGGACGTCCTGCTGGCGCAGGCCGAGGCCGTCGACGACGGCAAG
Organism: Streptomyces sp. NPDC057939; assembly: GCF_042887545.1. Classification (NCBI taxonomy): domain Bacteria; kingdom Bacillati; phylum Actinomycetota; class Actinomycetes; order Kitasatosporales; family Streptomycetaceae; genus Streptomyces; species Streptomyces sp. NPDC057939. The sequence continues at coordinate 18,710 of NZ_JBHVPG010000080.1, read as the reverse complement.
CGCGCCGAGGCCGCGGCGGACGAGGACGACGCCAAGGAGCCCGCGGAGGCCAGCCCCGCCCCCGCACCCGTCAAGCAGACGGCCCGCACCTCCGGCACGATGCTCGCCAAGGACGGCAAGCAGCTCACCCTGCGCTTCGTGCTCCCCGCCGGACCGGGCTCCGAGGCCCTGCGCTCGGTCGGCGAGCGGATCTCCCGGATGCTCAAGGAGATCGGCGTCGGCACCGAGATCACCAAGGTCGCGGACGAGAGCTTCTTCAAGGACCACATCGCCTCGGGCCAGTACGACCTGGCCCTCTACTCCTGGCCGGCCACGGCCTACCCGGCCACCGACGCCCGGCCCATCTTCGCCAAGCCGGAGCCGGCCGCGGACGGCTCGCTGCTCGTCGAACAGAACTACACCCGCGTCGGCACCGACCACATCGACCAGCTGTTCGACGAGGCGCTCGGGGAGCTCGACGAGAAGCAGGCCCGCGAGCTGATGCGCAAGGCGGACGCCCGCATCTGGGCCGCCGCCGGATCCGTCCCGCTGTACCAGCGCCCCGAGCTGGTGGCGGCCAAGCCCGGCCTCGTCAACGCCGGTGCCTTCGGCCTCGGAGCGCCCCGCTTCCAGGACATCGGATGGAAGAAGGCCGTCCAGGCGAAGGACAAGAAGAAGTAGTGGGGGACGGCGGGCGTACCGCCGGAGGAGAAGTGGTGACAAACGGGTGCGGTACCGGGTGACCCGCGCCTCACAAGCTCAGAAGTGACTCAAGTCCCTTGCCCGTCGGAGGACCCGGCGGGCAAGGTCGTGCATACCCGTTGACCCGCATGAACACTGGCTCCACGGACGGCCGGGACTCCCCACCCCACACCCGGTCGTCCTCGCTCGTCCGGCCTCTTGACAGACCCCCCGGCAGGCGGTTCCCGCCATCCGACGTACGATGGGGTAAGGCCGTGGCAGGTTTTCGCCCGGTCGAGGCGCGCGTGCCAGGCCGTACGCGACGCCATCCACGATCCCGGGAGAAGCGCCGAAGTGCCCACGCGCCACGACATCCGTAACGTCGCCATCGTCGCCCACGTCGACCATGGCAAGACGACCATCGTCGATGCCATGCTCAAGCAGGCCGGTGCCTTCGCCGCCCACCAGCACCTCGACGACCGCATGATGGACTCGAACGACCTGGAGCGTGAGAAGGGCATCACGATCCTCGCCAAGAACACGGCGGTGAAGTACCACCCCAAGTCCGGCGGGGCGCCCATCACGATCAACATCATCGACACCCCCGGCCACGCCGACTTCGGTGGTGAGGTCGAGCGCGGTCTGTCCATGGTGGACGCGGTCGTCCTGCTGGTGGACGCCTCCGAGGGTCCGCTGCCCCAGACCCGCTTCGTGCTGCGCAAGGCCCTGCAGGCGAAGATGCCGGTCATCCTGTGCATCAACAAGACCGACCGCCCGGACTCCCGGATCGACGAGGTCGTCAACGAGACCTACGACCTGTTCCTGGACCTGGACGCGGACGAGGACCAGATCGAGTTCCCGATCGTCTACGCCTGTGGCCGTGACGGCGTCGCGTCGCTGACCAAGCCGGAGGACGGCACCGTCCCCGCGGACAGCGACAGCCTGGAGCCGTTCTTCTCCACCATCCTGGAGCACGTCCCCGCGCCGGTGTACGACGAGGAGGCCCCGCTCCAGGCCCACGTCACCAACCTGGACGCCGACAACTTCCTGGGCCGCATCGCCCTGGTGCGCGTCGAGCAGGGCGAGCTCCGCAAGGGTCAGACCGTCGCGTGGATCAAGCGTGACGGCACGATCTCGAACGTCCGCATCACCGAGCTGATGATGACCGAGGCGCTCACCCGCAAGCCGGCCGAGGTGGCGGGCCCGGGTGACATCTGCGCGGTCGCCGGTTTCCCCGACATCATGATCGGCGAGACCCTGGCCGACCCGGAGAACCCGATCGCGCTTCCGCTGATCTCGGTCGACGAGCCGGCGATCTCCATGACCATCGGTACGAACACCTCCCCGATGGTCGGCCGCGGCGGCAGCGGCAAGGGCGCGGACGCCAAGTCCGCGGTCAAGGACCGCAAGGTCACCGCCCGCCAGGTCAAGGACCGTCTGGACCGCGAGCTGATCGGTAACGTCTCGCTCCGCGTCCTCGACACCGAGCGTCCCGACGCCTGGGAGGTCCAGGGCCGCGGTGAGCTCGCGCTCGCCATCCTGGTCGAGCAGATGCGCCGCGAGGGCTTCGAGCTGACCATCGGCAAGCCGCAGGTGGTCACGCAGGAGATCGACGGCAAGACCCACGAGCCGGTCGAGCGCATGACGATCGACGTCCCCGAGGAGCACATGGGCGCGGTCACGCAGCTCATGGGCGTGCGCAAGGGCCGCATGGACAACATGTCGAACCACGGCTCCGGCTGGGTCCGCATGGAGTTCGTCGTCCCGTCGCGCGGCCTGATCGGCTTCCGTACGGAGTTCCTGACCGGTACGCGCGGCACCGGCATCGCCCACTCGATCCACGAGGGCCACGAGCCGTGGTTCGGCACGCTGGTGACCCGTAACAACGGTTCCCTGGTCGCCGACCGCGCCGGTTCGGTCACGCCGTTCGCGATGATCAACCTGCAGGAGCGCGGCGTCCTGTTCACCGAGCCCGGCACCGAGGTGTACGAGGGCATGATCGTCGGCGAGAACTCGCGCTCCGACGACATGGACGTGAACATCACCAAGGAGAAGAAGCTCACCAACATGCGTGCGGCTTCGGCGGACAACACCGAGAACGTGGTGCCGCCGCGCAAGCTCTCCCTGGAGCAGTCCCTGGAGTTCTGCCGCGACGACGAGTGCGTCGAGGTGACCCCGGAGGCCGTCCGCATCCGCAAGGTCGTCCTGGACCAGAAGGACCGCTCGCGCACCGCTTCTCGCGCCAAGTCGGGCAAGTAGTACCGCCGCGCCCGACAGTTGGGGGACACGCCCCCCGACTGCCGGGCGCCCGGGGCCGGTTCGCACCGGACCACCAGTAGGACCCCGCCGGAACCCGAGAGGGTTCCGAGGGTGCTGTCGTACCGTCATCGCGGTACCGCAGCGGGAGCGCGGCCATCCGATCGACTGTCGAAAAGTCGTACGGCTGGAAACGACCCCTCCTCCCGCCGAGCCGGCGGGAGGAGGGGTCGTTCGCGTTTGTCAAGCGGATTGTTGCGTTCTGGTGTCCGCATTCCGACCGTGACACTCCGGAAGGTGGGCTAACAGTCCGTTTCGCACGTGTCTGTCTCATATCCGTTTGTCCGGATATCGGGTTTTCGCCATGCGGTGATGTTGTGAAAACGAGACCACTTAAGTGTGGTTTACGGTCTGGGCGTCCCTGAGGATGGCTCCATTGAGCTCGGGTCAATGGGTCACACGCTGTGGGGAGCGTCGACTCACGAGCACACACGATGGGACCGGATTTCGCTGTCAGGGGTGTCAGCGGAGCCGGGTCCTTCACGAATCGACAGTGACTCCTGAGGAGGCAATTACCCATGCGCGGAGCAACGAGCGCCAAGTGGGTCGCGGGTGCCGTCATCGTGGCGATGGCCGCCACGGCTTGCAGCACCAGCAAGGACAACGCGGGCGGCGAGGGTGGCAACATCACCGTGCTGCTCGGCGAGCCGCAGCACGGCCTGGTGGGTCAGAACACCGCCGAGTCCGAGGGCGCCGAGGTCCTCAACGCGCTCTTCACCGGTCTGGTCGACTACGACAACAAGACCAACGAGCCCAAGCTCGCGGTCGCGGAGTCCATCGACACCACGGACTCGAAGACCTGGACCATCAAGATCAAGGACGGCTACACCTTCCACAACGGCGAGAAGGTCGACGCCCAGTCGTTCGTCCGCGCCTGGAACTGGGGTGCCAACCAGGACAACGCGGCCGAGGGCCTGCCGTTCTTCTCGAAGATCGAGGGCTCCGACGAGCTCGCGCCGGGCAAGGACAAGAAGCCCACCTCCAAGGAGCTCAAGGGCCTGAAGGTCGTTGACGAGAAGACCTTCACCGTCACGCTGAAGGAAGCCTTCTCCCAGTTCAAGACCATGCTGGGCTACAACGCCTTCTACCCGCTGCCCAAGGCGTTCGAGGCCGACCCGAAGAAGTTCGGCGAGGCTCCGATCGGCAACGGCGCCTTCCAGATGGACGGCGCCTGGGAGCACAACAAGCAGATCAAGGTCAAGCGGTTCGACAAGTACCCGGCCGAGGGTCGCGCCAAGCTGGCCGGCGTCACCTTCAAGATCTACGACAACCTGGACACGGCGTACAACGACCTGCGCGCCGACAACCTCCAGATCGTCGACAAGCTCCCGATCTCCGCGATGGCCAACGTCTCGCAGGAGTTCGGCGACCGCTACCTGTACAAGCCCGAGTCGGGCGTCGGCTACCTCGGCCTCCCGCTGGAGCAGAACCCCGAGGCGTACGGCAAGGTGGAGATCCGTCAGGCCATCTCCATGGCCATCGACCGGGACGCCATCACGAAGACCATCTTCAACGGCACCCGCAAGCCGGCCGACGACTTCATCAGCCCGATCATCCCGGGCTACCGCAAGGGCGCCCTGGGCGAGGTCGGCACGTACAACCCGACCAAGGCCAAGGAACTCTGGACCAAGGCCGGCGGTGTCCCCGGCAACAAGATGGAGCTCGGCTACAACGCCGACGGCGGCCACAAGGAGTGGATCGAGGCCGTCGCGAACCAGCTGAAGGCCAACCTCGGCGTCGAGGTGACCACCAAGCCGTACGCCAAGTTCGGTGAGCTGCTGGACGACCTCGGTGCCTCGAAGTACAAGGGTGCCTTCCGCATGGCGTGGTCCATGGACTACCCGGCGGCGGAGAACTACCTCCGTCCGATCTTCTCGAAGGTCGCGATCGAGAACGGCTCCAACTACGGCCACTACAAGAACGACGAGTTCGAGGCCCTGATGGCGGAGGCCGACAAGGCCACCGACCCGGCCGAGGGCCTGAAGCTGTACCAGAAGGCCGATGACATCATCATCCGCGACCTTCCGTACATCCCGGTCTTCACCTACATGTCTTCTTCGGCCTACTCCAAGTCCGTGAAGAACGTTCAGGTCGACGCCCAGGGCCGCATGGACCTGGCGAACGTCGAACTCAACTAACACCCCTCTTCACTTAGGGGAACCCGGGGGCGGGCAGGCGGAGGCAGGTCTCCGCCTGCCTGCCCTTTCCCCCTGTTCTTGCTGGAGGTCTGATGGGCCGCTACCTCATCCGCCGACTCATACAGGCGATCCCTGTCCTGATCGGTGCCACGTTCCTCATCTACTGGCTGGCGTTCAAACTCCCCGGTGACCCGATCCAGGCTCTCGCCGGAGAGAAGAAGGCCGACCCGATCGTCGCGGCGATGCTTCGCGAGAAGTACCACCTCGACGACTCGTTCCTGTCGCAGTACTGGAACTACATAACCAACCTCTTCCAGGGCAACTTCGGCGAGACCCTGACCGGGCGTTCCGTCTGGGACAAGATCACCGAAGCCTTCCCCTACACGATGAACCTCGCGATCGTCGCGTTCATCATCGAGGCCGTCGTCGGCGTCACCGCCGGCATCATGGCCGCCCTGCGCCGGGGCAAGTTCCTCGACCAGCTCGTGCTGCTCTCCACCCTGCTCGTCATCTCGGTCCCGGTCTTCGTGAGCGGGTTCGTCCTCCAGCTGACGCTGGGCGTGCAGCTCAAGAACAGCTGGGGCATCGACTTCTTCTCCGTCTCCTTCAACGAGAACGACGGCATCCGCGCCTACCTCCTCCCGGCGCTGGTACTCGCCTCGACCTCGCTCGCGTACGTGGCCCGACTGACCCGTACGTCGATGATGGAGACCATGCGCTCCGACTACGTGCGCACCGCGACCGCGAAGGGTCTTCCCCGTCGCCGCGTCGTCGTCAACCACGGTCTGCGCAACGCCCTCATCCCGATCGTCACCTTCCTCGGCGCCGACCTCGGAGCCCTGATGGGCGGCGCGGTCATCACCGAGAAGATCTTCAACATCCACGGTGTCGGCGGTCTGTTGGCCGAGTCGGTGTACCGCAAGGAGGGCACCGTGATCGTGGGCGTCGTCTCGCTCCTGATCATCGTGTACCTCGTCGCCAACCTGATCGTGGACCTGCTCTACGCAGTGCTCGACCCGAGGATCCGCTATGCGTGACACAACTACGGTGGGGGATGAGTTGACCGACACCCAGACCGCCGAAGCTCCCTCCGCGAGCGGACCGGCCGCGGGCAAGCCCGGCCACGGCAAGCCGAAGAAGGAGCGCGAGGCCAGCCTCTGGTCCGACGCCGTCTCCGACCTCCGGCGCAACCCGATCTTCCTGATCGGTGGCGCGCTCGTCCTCATCCTGCTCGTGCTCGCCGCGGTCCCGCAGTGGTTCACGCCCGGCAGCCCCTTCGAGGCCGGCGCGTGCAAGCTGCAGGACTCGCTCAAGAAGCCGAGCGCCGAGCACTGGTTCGGCTTCGACGTCCAGGGCTGCGACGTCTACACGCGCACCGTGTGGGCCGCCCGCAACTCGATCATCGTCGGCATCGTCACGACCACGCTGGTGGTCGTCGTCGGTGGCGCGCTCGGCCTCATCGCCGGCTGGATCGGTGGATTCGTCGACAGCATCCTGTCCCGCTTCACCGAGATCTTCTTCGCCATCCCGCTGCTCCTCGGCGGCATGCTGATCATGTCGGGTCTCGGCAAGGGCAACGCCTGGACGGTCTCCGTCGTACTGGCCACCCTGGGTTGGCCGCAGATCTTCCGCATCATGCGTTCCTCGGTGCTGCAGAACAAGAACAACGACTACGTCGTCGCCGCCCGCGCGCTGGGCGCCGGCACGATGCGCATCACGCTGCGGCACATCCTGCCGAACGCGATCGCGCCCGTCATCGTGGTCGGTGCGATCAGCCTCGGTGTGTACATCGGCGCGGAGTCCGCGCTGTCGTACCTCGGCATCGGCGTCCAGCCGCCCGGCATCTCCTGGGGCCTGATGGTCAGCGACGCTTCCGTCCGCTGGCTCCAGGCACCTCACGTGCTCCTCTTCCCGGCCGTCGCGCTGAGCATCACCGTGCTCGCGTTCATCATGGTCGGCGACGCGGTGCGCGACGCCCTCGACCCGAAGCTGCGCTGAGGAAGGGCGTACGTTGACCATCATCGACAAGACCTCGAACGTCCCCGCGCCCCGATCGGCGCCGGAGGGCACCACCCCCCTGCTGGACGTGCGCGACCTGCACGTCGAGTTCCACACCCGCGACGGCGTGGCCAAGGCCGTCAACGGCGTCTCGTACTCGGTGAACGCCGGCGAGACCCTCGCCGTCCTCGGCGAGTCCGGCTCGGGCAAGTCCGTGACGGCGCAGGCCATCATGGGCATCCTCGACATGCCCCCCGGCAAGATCCCGCAGGGCGAGATCCTGTTCCAGGGCACCGACCTGCTCAAGCTGTCGACCGAGGAGTTCCGCAAGGTCCGCGGTTCGAAGATCGCCATGATCTTCCAGGACGCGCTGTCCTCGCTGAACCCCGTGCACACCGTCGGCGCCCAGCTCGGCGAGATGTTCCGGGTGCACCGCGGCATGTCCAAGAAGGACTCCACGGCCAAGGCCGTCGAGCTCATGGACCGCGTCAAGATCCCCGCCGCCAAGGCGCGCGTGGGTGACTACCCGCACCAGTTCTCCGGCGGCATGCGCCAGCGCATCATGATCGCCATGGCGATGGCCCTGGAGCCCGACCTGATCATCGCCGACGAGCCGACCACGGCCCTCGACGTGACGGTCCAGGCCCAGGTCATGGACCTCCTCGCGGAACTCCAGCGCGAGATGAACATGGGCCTGATCCTGATCACCCACGACCTCGGCGTCGTCGCCGACGTCGCGGACAAGATCGCCGTCATGTACGGCGGTCGGATCGTCGAGAACGCCCCGGTCCACGAGATCTACAAGCGCCCCGCGCACCCGTACACCCGCGGCCTGCTCGACTCGATCCCGCGCCTGGACCAGAAGGGCCAGGAGCTCTACGCGATCAAGGGCCTGCCGCCCAACCTGCTCGCCATCCCCTCGGGCTGCGCCTTCAACCCGCGCTGCCCCAAGGCTCAGGACATCTGCCGCACGGAGGTTCCCGTGCTGCACCAGGTGACCGAGCAGGACGGCACCGAGCTGCCCGGCCGCGGCAGCGCGTGCCACTTCTGGAAGGAGCAGATCCATGGCTGACCTCACCAAGCCCAAGGGCGAGCCGATCCTTCAGGTGCGCAACCTGGTCAAGCACTTCCCGCTGACCCAGGGCATCCTGTTCAAGAAGCAGGTCGGCGCGGTCAAGGCCGTGGACGGCGTCTCCTTCGACCTCTACCAGGGCGAGACCCTCGGCATCGTCGGCGAGTCCGGCTGTGGCAAGTCCACCGTCGCCAAGCTGCTGATGAGCCTGGAGAAGGCCACCGCGGGCGAGGTCTTCTACAAGGGCCAGGACATCACCCGGCTGTCCGGCAAGGCCCTCAAGGCCGTCCGCCGCAACATCCAGATGGTGTTCCAGGACCCGTACACCTCGCTCAACCCGCGCATGACGGTCGGCGACATCATCGGCGAGCCCTTCGAGATCCACCCCGAGGTGGCTCCCAAGGGCGACCGGCGCCGCAAGGTCCAGGAGCTCCTGGACGTCGTGGGTCTGAACCCGGAGTACATCAACCGCTACCCGCACCAGTTCTCCGGCGGTCAGCGCCAGCGCATCGGCATCGCCCGCGGCCTCGCGCTCAACCCGGAGATCATCATCTGCGACGAGCCGGTCTCCGCGCTCGACGTGTCGGTGCAGGCCCAGGTCATCAACCTGATGGGCAAGCTGCAGGACGAGTTCAACCTGTCCTACGTGTTCATCGCGCACGACCTCTCGATCGTCCGGCACATCTCGGACCGCGTGGGCGTCATGTACCTGGGCAAGATGGCCGAGATCGGCTCCGACGCCGAGATCTACGAGCACCCCACCCACCCGTACACGCAGGCACTGCTCTCCGCCGTGCCCGTGCCGGACCCGGAGGCCCGCGAGGGCCGCGACCGGATCATCCTCACCGGTGACGTGCCCTCGCCGGCCAACCCGCCGTCGGGCTGCCGCTTCCGCACCCGCTGCTGGAAGGCCGAGGCGCGCTGCGCCGAGGAGGAGCCGCTGCTGGCGATCCCGACCCGGTTCACCGGAGTGGCCACCCCGGCCGCGCACGAGTCGGCGTGCCACTTCGCGGAGGAGCGGGCGGTCCTGCCCGTCTGACCCCCGCCCCGGCCACGGCCGTACGACGCCCAGGGCGCCCGGCACCGGAAACCTCCGGTCCGGGCGCCCCGGCGCGTTCGGGGCCCGGCCGCCGTGGGGGAAAGCCGGTTGCGGCGGGCCCCCGGCGGCGTCGAGAGTGGGCGGATGACCGACTTGCTGACCGTCCGTCCGGCGGGCCCCGGGGACGCGTCCGACATCTGCGCACTGCTCAACGCCGTCGACGTCATCGAGATCGGCAGACCCGAGACGGACCTCGGCACGGTCGAGGCCGATCTGAACCACCCCGACGTGGACCTGGCCGCCGACTCCTGGCTCGCCTTCCGCGCCGGCCGGCTCGTCGCCTACGCCCTGGTGTGGGCCGACTCCGGGCCGGGCCGCGTCGACGGCGACCACTACGTCCTGCCCGGCGAGGACGAGGCCGCCCTGCGCCTGCTGACGCTGATGGAGGCCCGGGCGGCCACCCTCGCGGCCGGTGCCCCGCAGGCCCGCCTGCGGATCCAGCTCAACGTGAAGCCCACCCTCGACCTCGGGCTGCTCGCGAAGCGCGGCTACCGGACGATCCGTCACTACCAGGTGATGACCCGCGCACTGGCCCCGGACACGGACCTGCCGCCCGCCCCGCCCGCCGGGCTCACGCTGCGCGACTGCGCCGCCGACGAGGCCGACCGGCGCCGGGCCCACGCCCTCGTCGAGGAGACCTTCGCCGCGCACTTCGGCCACGTGGACCGCGCGTACGAGCCCTGGCTGGACCACCTCGACGCCCGCGCACTCGACTGGTCGCTGGTGTGGATCGCCTCGCTGCCCGCCGAGGGCGACGTCGCCGTGCTCCTGACCCGGGACGACCGCACCAGCATGGGCTGGTTCAGCCACATCGGCGTCCGCGAGGACCTCCGCGGCCGCGGCATCGGCGGCCACCTGCTGCGCCACGGTTTCGCCGCCTACGCGGCCCGCGGCCGGCGGACGGTGGGCCTCGGGGTCGACACCCACAACGAGACGGGCGCCCTCGCGCTGTACGAGGCGCACGGCATGGCGCTGCACTACGCGGTCGACACCTGGGAGCTGCCCATGCACTCGCAGGGGTGACAGCGGCGTGACGCGCGGGTGCAATCGGTCGAACGGGAGTGTAGGGGGCCGTGCGGAGGGTGACAGTGGGCCCTAAGCGAGTCCGGGACCCATAGGAGGCACTCCATGCGCGGAGCCACCCACGTCAAGTGGGCCGCATGCGCGGCGGCCGTCGCCCTCACGGTGACGGCCTGCGGCGGTGGCAGCGACGGCGGGGACGCGGGCGGTGGCGCGGGGATCGTCAGCTCCTCGTGGGGTGACCCGCAGAACCCGCTGGAGCCGGCCAACACCAACGAGGTGCAGGGCGGCAAGGTCCTCGACATGCTGTTCCGCGGCCTCAAGCGGTACGACGCGAAGACCGGCGAGGCGAAGGACATGCTCGCCGAGAAGATCGAGACCACCGACAGCCAGAACTTCACGATCACGCTGAAGGACGGCTGGAAGTTCAGCAACGACGAGCCGGTCACCGCCCAGTCCTTCGTGGACGCCTGGAACTACGGGGCCGACGTCCGCAACAAGCAGAACAACTCGCCGTTCTTCTCCGACATCGTCGGCTACGACGACGTGCACCCGGCCTCGGGCGAGCCGAAGACGAAGACCATGTCCGGGCTGGTCGTCAAGGACCCCAGGACGTTCACCGTGGCCCTCAAGGAGAAGTTCTCCACCTGGCCCGAGACCCTCGGGTACCAGGCCTTCTCCCCGCTGCCGAAGTCCTTCTTCACCGACCACACCGGCTGGCTCGCCAAGCCCGTCGGCAACGGCCCGTACACGGTGGACTCGTACACCAAGGGCACCGGCATGAAGCTGCGCGCGTGGGAGGGCTACCCGGGCACGGACAAGGCGCAGAACAGCGGCGTCGACCTCAAGGTGTACACCGACAACAACACGGCCTACACCGACCTGATCTCCGGCAACCTCGACCTGGTCGACGACGTCCCGGCGCAGCAGCTGAAGAACGTCAAGAACGACCTCGGCGACCGGTACATCAACCAGCCCGCCCTGATCATCCAGACCCTCACCTTCCCGCTGTACGACCCGCAGTGGGGCAAGGAGGGCATGGAGAAGGTCCGCCGCGGCATCTCCATGGCGATCAACCGCGACGAGATCACCAAGCAGATCTTCCGCGAGACCCGCACCCCGGCCAAGGACTGGACCTCCCCGGCCCTCGGCGAGGCGGGCGGGTTCTCCGCCACCGCGTGCGGGGATGCCTGCGTCTACGATCCGGCCGAGGCCAAGAAGCTCATCCAGGAGGGCGGCGGACTCCCCGGCGGCAAGGTCACGCTGACCTCCAACGTGGACACCGGCTCGCACCGCGACTGGATGGACGCCGTCTGCAACAGCGTCAACAACGCGCTCGGCGAGGGCCCCGTCTGCACGGTCAACCCGGTCGGCACCTTCGCGGACTTCCGCAACCAGCAGAGCTCCTTCAAGCTCACCGGGCCCTTCCGCTCCGGCTGGCAGGCCGACTACCCGCTGATCCAGAACTTCCTGGAGCCGCTCTACTACACCGGCGCCTCCTCCAACTACGGGAAGTTCAGCAACCCGGACTTCGACAAGCTCATCGACGACGCGAACAAGGAGAACGACGCCACGAAGGCGACCGCGATCTTCCGGGACGCGGAGAAGATCCTCGCCGAGCAGATGCCGTCCATCCCGCTCTGGTACCAGAACGGCAGCGCCGGCTACTCCGAGCGGCTCTCCGACGTGGCCCTGAACCAGTTCAGCGTCCCCGTGTACGACCAGATCAAGGTCGCCTGACCGCCTCCGACGGATCGAACCGGGCCTCCCACCGCCCCCGGGGCGGGGGAGGCCCGCCGCGCCCACCGACAGCATGGAGCACTCCATGGGACGTTACGTGATCCGGCGGCTGCTCCAGATGATCCCCGTGTTCATCGGCAGCACGTTCCTGATCTTCTTCATGGTGTACGCGCTCGGCGATCCGGTGGCCGCCCTCTTCGGCGACAAGGCACCGGACCCCGCCACCGCGGCCCGCATCCGCAAGGACCTGTACCTCGACCAGCCCCTGTGGAAGCAGTACCTCCACTACATGGGCCAGATCTTCCAGGGCGACTTCGGCACCGCCTTCAACGGGCAGCCCGTCACCGAGCTCATGGCTAGCGCCTTCCCCGTCACCCTGCGCCTGACCATCGTCGCGATCGTCATCGAGGTCTTCGTCGGCATCACCCTCGGCGTCGTCAGCGGCCTGCGCCGCGGCCGGGCCACCGACACCACCCTCCTGGTGCTCACCCTCGTCGTCATCTCGGTGCCCACCTTCGTGACCGGCTACCTGCTCCAGTACCTCTTCGGCGTCAAGTGGGGCTGGGTGCGGCCCACGGTCTCCCCGGACGCGCCCTTCAGCGAGCTGATCCTGCCCGGCATCGTCCTCGCCCTCGTGTCCCTCGCGTACGTCACCCGCCTCTCGCGCACCTCCATCGCCGAGAACGTCAAGGCCGACTACGTCCGCACCGCCGTCGCCAAGGGGCTGCCGCGCCGCCGGGTCATCACCCGCCACCTGCTGCGCAACTCCCTCATCCCGGTCGTCACCTTCATCGGCACCGACATCGGCGCCCTGATGGGCGGCGCCATCGTCACCGAGCGGATCTTCAACATCCACGGCGTCGGCTACCAGCTCTACCAGGGCATCCTGCGCAACAACTCACCGACCGTGGTCGGCTTCGTGACCATCCTCGTGATCGTCTTCCTGCTGGCGAACCTGCTCGTCGACCTGCTCTACGCGGTCCTGGACCCGAGGATCCGTTATGCCTGAGCCCGAGCGCCCCGACAATCCCGGCGGGTACGACCCCGTCGGCCCCCGGGAGGGAGAGGCCATGTCGCCCACCGGTCAGGGCGGCGCCATGGACCTCGCGCTGGAGGAGGCCGAGAGCGTCGAGGGGATCACGAAGACCGGCGGCCCGGGCGGTTTCGGCGAGAAGGCCCGCTCCCTGTGGTCCGACGCCTGGCACCAACTGCGCCGCAACCCGGTCTTCATCGTCTCCTCGCTGCTGATCCTCTTCCTCGTCGTCATCTCCATCTGGCCGCAGCTCATCGCGAGCGGCGACCCCCTGCAGTGCGACCTGTCCAAGTCCCAGGAGGGCTCCTCCCCGGGCCACCCCTTCGGCTACGACACCCAGGGCTGCGACGTCTACACCCGGACCGTCTACGGGGCCCGCGCCTCCATCACCGTCGGCATCTGCGCGACCGTCGGAGCCGCCCTGCTCGGCTCCGTGCTCGGCGGACTCGCCGGCTTCTTCGGGGGGTGGGGGGACTCGCTGCTCTCCCGGGTCGCCGACATCTTCTTCGGCATCCCCGTCGTCCTCGGCGGCCTCGTGTTCCTGTCCGTGGTGACCAGCACCACCGTGTGGCCCGTCGTCGGGTTCATCGTGCTGCTCGGCTGGCCGCAGATCGCCCGCATCGCGCGCGGCTCGGTCATCACCGCCAAACAGAACGACTACGTCCAGGCCGCCCGCGCCCTCGGCGCCGGTAACGGCCGGATGCTGCTGCGGCACGTCGCGCCCAACGCCGTCGCGCCCGTCATCGTCGTCGCCACCATCGCGCTGGGCACCTACATCGCCCTTGAGGCCACCCTGTCGTTCCTCGGCGTCGGCCTGCGCCCGCCGACGGTCTCCTGGGGCATCGACATCTCCAACGCCGCCTCGCAGATCCGCAACGCCCCGCACATGCTGCTCTATCCCGCGGGCGCGCTCAGCATCACCGTGCTCGCCTTCATCATGCTCGGCGACGCTGTGCGCGACGCCCTCGACCCCAAGCTGCGCTGAGGAGTGAGCCGTCAGATGCTGCTCGAAGTCCGCGACCTGCACGTGGAGTTCAAGACCCGCGACGGCGTCGCGAAGGCCGTCAACGGCGTGAACTACTCGGTCGACGAGGGCGAGACCCTCGCCGTGCTCGGCGAGTCCGGCTCCGGCAAGTCCGTCACCGCCCAGGCCGTGATGGGCATCCTCGACACCCCGCCCGGTCGGATCGCGGGCGGCGAGATCCTCTTCCAGGGCCAGGACCTGCTGAAGATGAAGGAGGACGAACGGCGCAGGATCCGCGGCGCGCGGATGGCCATGATCTTCCAGGACGCCCTGTCGTCCCTCAATCCCGTGGTCAGCGTGGGCGCCCAGCTCGGCGAGATGTACGAGGTCCACCGCGGGATGTCCCGCAAGGACTCCCGCGCCAAGGCCGTCGAGCTGATGGACCGGGTGAAGATCCCGGCCGCGAAGGACCGGGTGGGTGACTACCCGCACCAGTTCTCCGGCGGCATGCGCCAGCGCATCATGATCGCCATGGCGATGGCCCTGGAGCCCGCCCTCATCATCGCGGACGAACCGACCACGGCCCTGGACGTCACCGTGCAGGCACAGGTCATGGACCTGCTCGCCGAGCTCCAGCGCGAGATGAACATGGGCCTGATCCTGATCACCCACGACCTCGGGGTCGTCGCCGACGTCGCCGACAAGATCGCCGTCATGTACGCGGGCCGGATCGTCGAGGCCGCCCCCGTCGACGCGATCTACGGCGCCCCCGCCCACCCGTACACCCGGGGCCTGCTCGACTCGATCCCGCGCCTGGACCAGAAGGGCCAGGAGCTCTACGCGATCAAGGGCCTGCCGCCCAACCTGCTCGCCGTCCCGTCCGGCTGCGCCTTCAACCCGCGCTGCCCGATGGCCCGCCCCGTCTGCCGTACCGAGGTGCCGCCGCCGGCCGAGGTGGGCCCGGACCGGACGAGCGCGTGCTTCTTCTGGAAGGAGTGCCTCGGTGCCTGAAGCCATCCTGGAGGTCCGCGACCTCGTCAAGCACTACCCGCTGACCCAGGGGATCCTGTTCAGGAAGCAGGTCGGCGCGGTCAAGGCCGTCGACGGGGTCTCCTTCGGCCTCGCCCGGGGCGAGACCCTCGGCATCGTCGGCGAGTCCGGCTGCGGCAAGTCCACCGTCGCCAAGATGCTGGTCAACCTGGAGCGCCCGACCGCCGGATCGATCTCGTACAAGGGCGAGGACCTCACCCGGCTGTCCGGCAAGGCCCTCAAGGCCGTCCGCCGCAACATCCAGATGGTGTTCCAGGACCCGTACACCTCGCTCAACCCGCGCATGACGGTCGGCGACATCATCGGCGAGCCCTACGAGATCCACCCCGAGGTGGCCCCCAAGGGGGATCGGCGCCGCAAGGTCCAGGACCTCCTCGACGTGGTCGGTCTGAACCCGGAGTACATCAACCGCTACCCGCACCAGTTCTCCGGCGGCCAGCGCCAACGCATCGGCATCGCCCGCGGCCTCGCCCTCCAACCGGAGGTCATCGTCGCCGACGAGCCCGTCTCCGCCCTCGACGTCTCCGTCCAGGCCCAGGTGGTCAACCTGCTGGAACGGCTCCAGAACGAGTTCGACCTGTCGTACGTGTTCATCGCGCACGACCTCTCGATCGTCCGCCACATCTCCGACCGGGTCGGCGTCATGTACCTGGGCCGCATCGTGGAGATCGGCTCCGACACCCAGATCTACGAGCACCCCACCCACCCGTACACGCAGGCGCTGCTCTCCGCCGTCCCCGTGCCGGACCCGCGGGCCCGCGCCCACCGGGAGCGCATCATCCTCTCCGGCGACGTGCCCTCTCCGGCCAACCCGCCGTCGGGCTGCCGCTTCCGCACCCGATGCTGGAAGGCCGAGGCGCGCTGCGCCGAGGAGGAGCCGCTGCTCGCGGTTCCGGCGGTCTTCCCGTCGGGGCCGATCGCCCATCCGTCGGCCTGTCACTTCGCGGCCGAGAAGCAGGTGGTCCCGCCGTCCCCGGAACCGCCCGCGCCGCCGCCCCAGGCTCAGGTTTAGCCCGGCCTGTCCCGGGAAGCCCGCTCCGGACACCCCCGCGGACCCCGGCGGACCGCCCGGACGGGCCCCTTCCGCCGATGATTTTTGGCCACCCGTCGGCGTCGGTCGCGGATCGCGCCCCCGTGACTGCCGTAACGGCAACACGCTTTACACGGGGGCAACTTGACCGTTTCTGACCCGAGATCTGGGCCGGGCACCCTGGGCGGGTGCGGCCGTGCGGGTGCCGACAGCCGGCCGGGGAGGCGCGCAGCCACCCCGGCCGGCGTTTTCGTGCCCCCGTCCGTGTCCGCCGTACGCCCCTCGTGCTGCCGGAATTCGATCGATACGCTGGTACGGATAGTTATGATCCGTAGCGCACGGTGGGGTACGACTTCGCCGCGCGCGCAGGGAAACGCGTACCGATGTCCGCTCGACGTGGAGGTGAACCGCCGTGGCACTCTCGATCTCGGCCGTGGTGCTGCTGGCGATCGTCGTCTTCCTTCTGGTCCGGAGGTCGGGTCTGAAGGCGGGGCACGCGTTCGTCTGCGTACTGCTCGGGTTCTACCTGGCGAGCTCGACGATCGCTCCGACGCTCAGCCAGCTCACGTCCAACGTGGCGAGCATGATCAGTGGCCTCAAGTTGTAGGTCCGGCTCGTAGGCTGAACCCATGAACGGTCTTCCCGCCCGCCGGCTGCTCCTCGTGCACGCGCACCCGGACGACGAGTCCATCAACAACGGCGTCACCATGGCCAAGTACGCGGCCGAGGGTGCCCACGTGGCCTTGGTGACCTGCACCCTCGGCGAGGAGGGCGAGGTCATCCCGCCGGGGCTGGCCCACCTGACGGCCGACCGCGAGGATGCGCTCGGCCCCTTCCGGGTCGGTGAACTCGCCGCCGCCATGAAGGAGCTCGGGGTCGCCGACCACCGCTTCCTCGGCGGTCCGGGCCGCTTCCGGGACTCCGGGATGATGGGCGCGCCCCAGAACGTGCGCCCCGGCGCATTCTGGTCCGCCGACCTGGACGAGGCCGCCGGATACCTCGTCGAGGTGATCCGCGAGCTGCGCCCGCAGGTCCTCGTCACCTACGACCCGGACGGCGGGTACGGACACCCCGACCACATCCAGGCCCACCGCGTCGCGACGCGCGCCGCGGAACTCGCCGCCGCGGCCGACCACCGGCCGGAGCTCGGCGCCCCGCACGCCATCGCCAAGGTCTACTGGAACCGGGTCCCGCGCTCGGTCGTCGACGAGGGCTTCGCCCGGCTCGCCGAGGCCCGGGACGCGACGCCCTTCCCCGGTCTCGCGACCCCGAAGGACGTCCCGGGAGTGGTCGCCGACGAGCGGATCACCGCCGAGATCGGCGACGACGCCGGACAGGACTTCGCGGCGGCCAAGGCGGCCGCCATGCGCGCCCACGTCACCCAGGTCGCCGTCGACGGCCCCTTCTTCGCCCTCTCGAACGATCTGGCCCAGCCGCTGTTCACCCGGGAGTACTACGAACTGGCCACCGGCGAACCCGGCGCCCCGGCGGGCGTCCGCGAGCGCGACCTCTTCGCGGGGGTGGACGCGTGACCACCGCCTGGACGCCCGGACGCGTCGCCGTCCTGCTCGGTCTGCTGGTCCTCGGCGCGCTCACCGGCGCGGCCGGCTGGCTCGTGGTGGACCTGTGGTTCCCCGGCGGGCTGCTGCTCGCGCTGCTCGCCCTCTTCGGGCTCTTCCTCGGTGGCCGGATCTCGACCGGCGCGGGCATCGGCGTGGGTGCGGCGGCGATCGGCTGGTTCATCTCGTACGTGGTGCTCAGCCTTCCGCGCCCGGAGGGCGATTTCCTGCTCGGTTCATCCGGAATCGGTATGTACGCATACCTTTTGGGTGGTAGTGCGATCGCTGTGATCTGTGCCACGGTGAGGCTGTCCCCGGACCGTCCCGTTTCGGCCGCGCGACCGCGCGGTTGACGGTCCGTCCCACTCCTCGGGACTCCGATCGGGGACGGCTTGAGGGGGTTTGACGGGCCCTCGGGCGGGCCCGCGCGGACGGTCAAGAGGAACCCTGGATTCCTGGGGGACAGTTGTGCGCGGGCGACGGCCAGTATGGTGGACGGGCCGCCGAGCTGCCCGCGCACGGTATGACGGGCGGCGGAGCCAACCGGGAGAACCTGCCTTGAGTCGTGAAACCGACAGTTCGCCCCCCGGGCCCGCAGGGCACGGTGGAGCCGTCTACCCCTCGGGTACACCGCCGTACGGAACCGGCCACTACCCGTCCACGGACGCCGCGGCGACCGCCCCGGAGGAGAACCCTGTGACGTCGAACCCGTCCACGCCCGACAATGACGGGCCGAAGACCGAGACCACCCTGACGACCCGTATCCGGATCAACATTCCGGGTTCGCGGCCGATCCCGCCCGTGGTCGTGCGCAAGCCGGTGAGGGACACCGAGCAGCCCGCCGGGCCCGAGCCGATCCAGGCCGCGCCCGCGCCGGCCCCGGAGCGGTCCGCGCCGCCCGTGCGCTCGGCCCTGCCGCCGGGCCCGCCGGCCGCGCCGGCCCCGGCCCCCGCGGCCCCTCCGGCCCCCGCGCCGGCCGAGTCGCAGGAGGCGGCCAACAGCAACTGGTTCGCCCCGCGCAAGGCCACCCC
>NZ_JBHVPG010000079.1:0-26106 GCF_042887545.1 Streptomyces sp. NPDC057939 | reverse complement strand
AGGCGCAGGAGCCGGTGGCGTTCGGGTTGTCGATGGTGAAGCCCTGCTTCTCGATGGTGTCGACGAAGTCGATCGAGGCGCCGTGCAGGTACGGGGAGCTCATGCGGTCGGTGACGACCTTGACCCCGTCGAAGTCCTTGACGACGTCACCGTCGAGGGAGCGCTCGTCGAAGAAGAGCTGGTAGCGCAGGCCGGAGCAGCCACCGGGCTGGACGGCGACGCGCAGCGCCAGGTCCTCGCGGCCTTCCTGCTCCAGCAGGGTCCTGACCTTTTCGGCGGCGGCGTCGGACAGGAGGATGCCGTCGCTCACAGTGGTCTTGTCGTCCTGTACGGACATCTGCATTCACTCCCGAAGTGGGCGGCTCCCCGCCGGAGGCTGGGGAAACGTCGGACTCTTGCCGTCGGTGGCAACCAGCGGGACCGCGGATTCATTCCGGGTCCTGCTTCTTGTTTCAGACATTCATGCTCGCACACCCACGCGGGCGGGTGGGCGGACCCGGCGAACCGGGCCGGCGACGGGGCCCGCCGGCGGGGGCGAATGCGTCACATCGACACTATCGGCATCGTCAAAGTGACGTGAAGCGGTTATGATAGATAACGTCAAATAGACGAGAAGTCGAAATGAAGTTCCTAGTCGCAGAACAGAAAGGGTGCGTGTCGTGACCACCGCCCAGCCCTTGGACGTCCAGCCGACGCCCCTTGCCCTGCTGCTGCTCGGCCGCGAAGCCGACCCCAAGAGCGAGCGCGGGGTGGAGTGCCCCGGCGACCTGCCCTCCCCGTCGGACCCGAACCTCGTGGCGCGCGCCCGCGCGGCCAAGGAGAAGCTCGGGGACAAGGTGTTCATCCTCGGTCACCACTACCAGCGTGACGAGGTCATCGAGTTCGCCGACGTCACCGGTGACTCCTTCAAGCTGGCCAAGGACGCGGCCGCCAAGCCGGAGGCCGAGTACATCGTCTTCTGCGGCGTCCACTTCATGGCAGAGTCGGCCGACATCCTGACCTCCGACGACCAGAAGGTCGTCCTCCCTGACCTCGCGGCCGGCTGCTCCATGGCCGACATGGCCACCGCCGAGCAGGTCGCGGAGTGCTGGGACGTCCTGACGGACGCGGGCATCGCCGATGTCACCGTCCCCGTCTCGTACATGAACTCCTCCGCCGACATCAAGGCGTTCACCGGCAAGCACGGCGGCACGATCTGTACGTCGTCCAACGCGAAGAAGGCCCTGGACTGGGCGTTCGAGCAGGGCGAGAAGATCCTCTTCCTGCCGGACCAGCACCTGGGCCGCAACACCGCCGTCCGCGACATGGGCATGTCCCTCGACGACTGCGTGCTCTACAACCCGCACAAGCCGAACGGCGGCCTGACCGTCGAGCAGCTGCGCGACGCCAAGATGATCCTGTGGCGCGGCCACTGCTCGGTCCACGGCCGGTTCTCCGTGGACTCGGTCAACGACGTGCGCGCCCGCATCCCCGGCGTGAACGTCCTGGTGCACCCCGAGTGCAAGCACGAGGTCGTGGCGGCCGCGGACTACGTCGGGTCGACCGAGTACATCATCAAGGCGCTGGAGGCGGCCCCGGCCGGTTCCAAGTGGGCCATCGGTACCGAGCTGAACCTGGTCCGGCGCCTGGCGAACCGTTTCGCCGCGGAGGACAAGGAGGTCGTCTTCCTCGACAAGACGGTCTGCTTCTGCTCGACGATGAACCGCATCGACCTCCCCCACCTGGTGTGGACCCTGGAGTCCCTGGCCGAGGGCAACCTCGTCAACCAGATCCGGGTCGACAAGGAGACGGAGAGCTTCGCCAAGCTCGCCCTGGAACGGATGCTGGCCCTGCCGTAACGGCCCGCCCACCGGCCCGGAGCACGAGAAAGGGGCGCCCCCTCGGGGGCGCCCCTTTCGGCGTCGGAGCCGGTCGGTCAGACCTTGAGCGGTTCCTGCGTGTCCGTCCGCGTCGGGACCGGCGTGCTGCGGGCCTCCTTCTTCGCGCGGCGGCGCTCCTTGCGGAGCTCGACCATCGTGTAGAGGGTCGGCACCAGCAGCAGCGTCAGCAGGGTGGAGCTGACCAGGCCGCCGATGACCACCACCGCGAGGGGCTGCGAGATGAAGCCGCCCTCGCCGGTGACGCCGAGCGCCATCGGGAGCAGGGCGAAGATCGTCGCCAGGGCGGTCATCAGGATCGGGCGGAGCCGGTGCCGTCCGCCCTCGACGACCGCCTCGACGACGCCGAGGCCCTGGGCCCGGTACTGGTTGACCAGGTCGATCAGGACGATCGCGTTGGTCACCACGATGCCGATGAGCATCAGCATGCCGATCATCGCCGGGACGCCCATCGGGGTGCCGGTGACGATCAGCAGGCCGAGCGCGCCGGTGGCCGCGAAGGGGATGGAGACCAGCAGGATCAGCGGCTGGACCAGCGAGCGGAAGGTCGCGACCAGCAGCATGAAGACGATCGCGATGGCCGCGAGCATGGCCAGGCCGAGCGAGCCGAACGCCTCGTCCTGGTCCTCGGAGACGCCGCCGATGGAGGCCGAGGCCCCGGCGGGCAGGTCCAGCGCCTTGATCTTCGTCTGGAGGGTGGAGCTGACCGCTCCGGTGTTCTCGCCGACGGGACGGGCGGTGATGGTCGCGGCGCGGGCGCCGTCGATCCGGGTCATCGCGACCGGCCCGGGAACGACCTTGACCTCGGCGATGTCGCCGAGCTTGACCGGACCGACCTGCAGCGCCTGGAGCTCGGCCAGGGTGGTGGCCGGGCGGGCGGAACGGATGACGATGTCCCGCTCGGTGTCGTCCAGTACGGCCTTGCCCGCCGGGTTGCCCCGGACGGCCTGCGCGACGACCGCGCCGAGCATCGCCTGGTCCAGGCCCGCGTCGGCCGCCTTGGGCGTGGCGGTGACGGAGATGCGGGGCACGGACTGGGCCAGGTCGCTCTGGACGTCGGCGACGTCCTTGAGGGCCGCGACCTCGGTGCGGACCTGCTCGGCGGCCTTCGCCAGGGTGGCTGCGTCGCCCGCCTTGACTACGACGCTGAGGTTCTGGCTGCCGAAGCCGTCGCCCGCGGCGATGCGGGTGCTGCCGATGCCGTCGAGCTTCGCGAGGCCGCTCTCGATGCGCTTCTTGACGGCGTCCGCGTCTCCGGAGTCCTTCAGCATCACCTGGTACGAGGCCTGGTTGGAGCCCGTGCCGCCGCCGAAGGCGGCCATGAAGCCGGAGGAGCCGACGGTGACCTGGTAGCTCTTGATCCCCTCGACGGAGCCGAGCAGCTTCTCGACCTTGCGACTGGATTCGTCCGCGGCGGACAGGGAGGTGCCGGGCGCCAGCTCCTGCTTGACCGTCAGGACGTCCTGCTCGCCCTGGTCGAAGAAGTTGGTCTTCAGCAGCGGGGTCATCCCGAACGTGCCGATCAGGACGACCACCGCGAGGGCCACGCTGGTCAGGCGGCGGCGGGTGGCGAAGCCCAGGACCCGTACGTAGAAGCGCTGGAGGCGGCTGTTCGCCTCCTTCTCCTCGGCTTCGCGGCGGGCCTTGGCGGCGCTCTCCGCGTCTCCGGCGACCACGCCCTTGGGCGCGCTCAGGAACCAGTACGACAGCACCGGTACGACCGTCAGCGACACGAGCAGCGAGGCCAGCAGAGCCGCGGTGACGGTCAGGGAGAACGAACCGAAGAGTTCGCCGATCATGCCGCCGGTCAGGCCGATGGGCAGGAAGACGGCGACGGTGGTGAGCGTGGAGGAGGTGACCGCGCCGGCCACCTCCTTGACCGCGGTGATGATCGCCGCCTCGCGCTCCTCGCCGTAGCCGAGGTGGCGCTTGATGTTCTCCAGGACCACGATCGAGTCGTCGACGACCCGGCCGATGGCGATGGTGAGCGCGCCCAGCGTGAGCATGTTCAGCGACAGGTCGCGGGTCCACAGCACGATCAGGGCGAGGACCACGGACAGCGGGATGGAGACCGCGGTGACCAGGGTGGAGCGCAGCGACGCCAGGAAGACCAGGATCACGATCACCGCGAAGACCAGGCCGAGCAGGCCCTCGGTGGTGAGGCTGGAGATGGACTTGGCGACGGCCGGGCCCTGGTCGCTGACCACCGTCAGGTCGGCACCGGAGCCGAGGGTGGAGCGCAGCTCGGGCAGCTTGTCCTTGACGGCGTCGGAGATGGCGACGGCGCTGCCGTCCTTGTCCATCGTCATGACGACGGCGAGGCTGGGCTTGCCGTTGGTGCGGGTGATGGAGTCGGCCGCGGCCGGCTCCTGCTTCACGGTGGCGACGTCACCGAGGCGGACGGCGGGCTTGCCGGTGGCGGGGCTCAGCCGCAGGTCCTCGACCTGGGCGAGCGAGGTGTAGCCGGCGCCGACGCGGACGGTGCGGTTCTTGCCCTCCTCGTCGAAGGAGCCGGCGGGGACGGCGGCGCCGCCCGCCTGGAGGCCCTTGGCGAGGGAGGCGCCGTCGAGGCCGGCGGCCGCGAGCTTGGCGTTGTCGGGCGTGACGGTGACCTGGAGGTCCCGGACGCCGTCGACGCTGACCTGGCCGACGCCGTCGATGTCCTCCAGGGCGGGGAGGACGGAGCGCTCCAGCTGGTCGGCGAGGGCCTGCTGGTCCTTGTCGGAGGTGACGGCGAGGATCACGGTCGGGATGTCGTCGGTGGAACCGGCCACCACCTGCGGGTCCACGTCGGCGGGCAGCCGGACGCGGGCCCGGTTGACGGCCTGCTGGACGTCGGCGACGAGCTGCTTGGTGCCGCTGTCGCCGTAGTCGAAGGTGGCGCGGATGAGGGCGTTGCCCTCGCTCGCGGTGGAGGTGATTCCGGTGATGCCGTCGACGCCCTTGAGGGTGGCCTCGATCGGCTCGACGACCTGCTTCTCGACGACGTCCGGCGAGGCGCCCTGGTACGGCGCGAGCACGGAGACCATCGGCAGTTCGATGGAGGGCAGCAGCTGCTGCTTGAGCTGAGGGATGGCTATGGCGCCGAAGATGAGCGCGACGATCGACACGAGGCCGACCAGCGCTCTCTGGGCAAGGCTGAATCGGGACAGCCAGGACATGGATGGGATCTCTCTGCAGTGACGTATACGAGGGCATGCCGTCGGGCACACGCGAGGCGACCCCCAGACTTCCGCACCCCGGGGCCCGACTGCGTCGCCCCCAGGTGCCGTCCTTATGCGCCGCATACCGCACTTGCAGTAGTCCGTCCTACTGCGCGACCCCGCGGATCAGTCGGAACGGGGCCGTACCAGGCCCGATTCGTAGGCCACGACCACCAGTTGCGCCCTGTCCCGGGCGCCGAGCTTGGCCATGGCCCGGTTGACGTGGGTCTTGACGGTCAGCGGGCTGACCTCCAGGCGGGTGGCGATGCCGTCGTTGGACAGGCCGGCGGCGACGTGGACGAGGACCTCGCGCTCGCGACCGGTCAGGGTGGCGAGCCGTTCCGCGTGCGCGGAGCCGGCGGCGGGCGCGTCGGCCCGGCCGCCCTGGGCGAGGAAGCTCGCGATCAGTCCCTTGGTCGCCGCCGGGGACAACAGGGCCTCGCCGGCGGCGGCGACCCGGATGGCGTTGAGGAGCTCGTCGGGCTCGGCGCCCTTGCCGAGGAAGCCCGAGGCGCCGGCGCGCAGGGCGGCGGCGACGTACTCGTCGACCTCGAAGGTGGTCAGCATGACGACGCGGACCCCGGCGAGTTCCGGGTCCGCGCTGATCATGCGGGTGGCGGCGAGGCCGTCGGTCCCGGGCATCCGGATGTCCATGAGGACGACGTCGGCCCGCCGTTCGCCGGCGAGGGCGTACGCCTGGGCACCGTCGGAGGCCTCCCCGACGACGAGCATGTCGGGCTCGGAGTCGACCAGCACCTTGAACGCGCTGCGCAGCAGCGCCTGGTCGTCGGCGAGCAGCACCCGGATGGGGCCGCCGTCCTGGGTCTGCTCCACGGTCTCGTCCACGCCCCGAGAGTACGCGGCGCCGCTGCGTGACCGGCGGGACGGGTGCGACGGGCGGGGTCAGCCGAGGGCGAGGAGGACCAGGGCGGTGGTGCCGGCGACCTCGCAGAGGGCTCCGAAGACGTCGCCGGTGACGCCGCCGAAGCGGCGGACGCAACGGCGCAGCAGCATCTCGGCGGCGGCCAGGGCCGCCAGGACGGAGGCGGCGTACTGGAGGGCCGTGGGCAGGCCGAGCGGGAGGGCGGCCAGTGCGGCTGCGGCCGTGACCAGGGCTGTCACCGCCACGGCCGCGCGGCTCGGGACGACGCCCGCAACGGCCGCGCCGAGTCCCTCGGGCCGGGCGGCGGGCACCCCTTCGCGGGAGGCGAGGGTCATCGCGAGCCGGCCCGCGACCGCTGCGGCCACGGTGGCGAGAGCGCCGCGCACCCAGCTGTCGGCGTACACGTCGGCGAGGGCGGCCGTCTGGACGAGGAGGACGATCAGCAGGGCGATGACCCCGAAGGGGCCGATGTCGGACTGCTTCATGATCCGCAGGGCGGCGTCGGCGGGCTTGGCGCTGCCCAGTCCGTCGGCCGTGTCGGCGAGGCCGTCGAGGTGCAGCCCCCGCGTCAACGCGGCCGGTACGGCGACGGTGACCGCGGCGGCGAGCAGCGGGCCGCCGCCGAGGAGCAGCAGGAGGACTCCGGGCACGGCGGCGAGCAGTCCGACGGCGAGGCCGGCGACGGGGGCGCAGGCCATGCCGGTACGGGCGGCCGGCCGGTCCCAGCGGGTGATGCGCGCGGGCAGCACGGTCAGCGTGCCGAACGCGAAGCGGAGCCCGTCGGGCAGCGAGGCGCGCTCGGAGGGCGGCACGGGGGGCGGATCGTCGAACGAATCTTTCATCGGCGGGAACGCTACCCGCTCGTGGCGGGCGGTAAATTGCGTATTACGTGCCAAATCGGGAGCCGCTACACAGAGAGTTGGTGCGATGGGTCACTGGTGGTACCGCAACATCGTCGAGCCGGGGAAGCTCCCGCTGCTGCTCGCCCTGCTGTCCTTCGTGACCTCGTTCCTCATCACCCGGGTGATCACACGGCTGATCCGCGCGGGCAAGGGCCCCTTCAAGAACATCACTCCGGGCGGCGTCCACGTCCACCACGTGGTCCCGGGCGTGATCCTCGTGATCATCGGCGGGTTCGGTGCGGTCGGCAGCGGCCGGTACGGCCTCGGGGCGGCCCTGTCGGCGGTGATCTTCGGGCTCGGCGCGGGCCTGGTGCTGGACGAGTTCGCGCTGATCCTGCACCTCGACGACGTGTACTGGAGCGAGCAGGGGCGCAAGAGCGTGGAGGTCGTGGTGGTCACGGCGGCGCTGGTGGCCCTGGTGCTGGGCGGCTTCCTGCCGTTCGGGGTCAACGAGCTGACGGCCGACGAGCGGCAGAACCGCGGGCTGGTGGTCATGAACACCGCCACGAACTTCTTCCTCACCCTGATCGCCCTGTGGAAGGGCAAGGCACGCACCGCGATCTTCGGCCTGGTGGTCCCCTTCGTCGCGCTGATCGGCGCGGTGCGGCTGGCCCGGCCGGGGTCCCCGTACGCCAAGAGGTTCTACGTGAACCGGCCGCGCGCCCGGGCCAGGGCCGGGCTGCGCGCCTTCCACCATGACCGGCGCTGGGCGCATCCGCGCCGCCGGTTCGAGAACTTCATCGGCGGAACCCCGGACCCGGACCGGACGGCGGCCCCGGAGAAACCGGAGCGTCCGGAGCGTCCGGAGTGACCGGAGCGCGCCGGCCGACCGGAGCGCGCAGGGCGAACGGGCGCGTCGGAACGGGCGCGCGTACGTGAAGGGCCCGCCCCCCGGATCGGGGGCGGGCCCTTCACGCATCGGTTTCCTGCTGTGCGTACGGTCCGGAGCGCGCGGTCAGCCCGGGATCAGGCCGTCGTCGCTCAGCATGGCCTTGACCTCGTCGAGCGTGGCGCCCGGTCCGGGCAGGATCAGCTCGGACGGCTCCAGCGCGTCGTCCGGGAGCGGCGCGCCGAGCCGCCGCACGGCTTCGAGCAGGGCGCCCAGCGTGCGCCGGAACCCCTCCTCGTCGCCGCGCTCCATCTCGGCGAGCAGTTCGTCGTCCAGCTTATTGAGCTCGGTGAAGTGGCTGTCGGCCATCTCCACCTGCCCTTCCCCCATGATGCGGACAATCATGACGGGCCCCGTCCTACTGCTTGTCGAACCGGTGCTTGGTCTGCGAGGACCGACCCTCGCCGGGCGCGCCGCCCTCGATGGCCTGCTGCTGGGCCGACGGGCCGCCCGCCAGCTCGGCCTTCATCCGCTGGAGTTCCAGCTCGACGTCGCTACCGCCGGAGAGGCGGTCCAGTTCGGCCTGGATGTCGTCCTTGGAGCCGAGGCCGCTGCGGTCGTCCAGCGCACCGGAGGCCAGGAGCTCGTCGATCGCGCCGGCCCGGGCCTGGAGCTGGGCGGTCTTGTCCTCGGCCCGCTGGATCGCCAGGCCGACGTCGCTCATCTCCTCCGAGATGCCGGAGAAGGACTCGGCGATCCGGGTCTGCGCCTGGGCCGCCGTGTAGGTGGCCTTGATGGTCTCCTTCTTGGTGCGGAAGGCGTCCACCTTGGCCTGGAGGCGCTGCGCGGCGAGCGTCAGCTTCTCCTCCTCGCCCTGGAGCGTCTGGTGCTGCACCTCCAGGTCGCTGACCTGCTGCTGGAGCGAGGCCCGACGGGACAGGGCCTCGCGGGCCAGGTCCTCGCGGCCGAGGGCGAGGGCCTTGCGGCCCTGGTCCTCCAGCTTGGCGGACTGCCCCTGGAGCTGGTTCAGCTGCAGTTCCAGGCGCTTGCGGGAGGTCGCCACGTCGGCGACGCCGCGGCGCACCTTCTGCAGCAGCTCCAGCTGCTTCTGGTACGAGTAGTCAAGGGTCTCGCGCGGGTCCTCGGCCCGGTCAAGGGCCTTGTTCGCCTTCGCGCGGAAGATCATCCCCATACGCTTCATGACACCGCTCATGGGCTTCGCGCGCCCCCTTCTGACGGACTTCGCTCAAGGTCACCGACAGGACCACACTACGGGCCCTGCCTCTATTACCGCACTGATCGAGTACGGATGCGCTCCTCCTCCAGGACGACTACGCCCGCACCGTGTCAGGCGTAAGGAGTAGGTGATCCCCTGGGACCCCGGATGCTCCGGGGATACCCGGGAGCACCCACGGGGAACCGCTACTGGGAAGACGCCCGCCGTTGCCGGATCGTTCCCCGCCGGGGTGGGGCGCGTGCCTTCGACCACGTAGGCTTGGGTTTTGTGTTTGGTAGCCGCTCCTCCAAGGAAGAGAAGGCCGCCGCCACCGACAAGGTGAGCGCCGACCTCTCGCAGCCCCGTGACCCGCAGGCCCCGAAGGGCCGCCCGACGCCGAAGCGTGCTGTGGCCCAGTCGCAGCGCAAGGCCGTGGTGGCCTCGACCGGCAATCGCAAGGAGGACGCCAAACGAGCCCGTGAGCGCCGTCGCGTGGAGATGGCCAAGCAGCGCGGAGCGCTGGCCAGTGGCGACGAGCGCTACCTGCCCGCCCGTGACAAGGGCCCGGTGCGCCGGTACGTCCGCGACTTCGTGGACTCCCGTTTCTCCGTCGCCGAGATGTTCCTGCCCCTGGCGGTGATCATCCTGGTGCTGAGCATGGTCCGGGTGCCGTCGATCCAGAACATCGCCCTGATGCTGTGGCTCGGTGTGATCGCCCTGATCATCGTCGACTCCGTCGGCCTCGTGTTCCGGCTCCGCAAGGCGCTCAACGAGCGCTTCGCGAACGAGCCGCGCCGCGGCGCGGTGGCGTACGGCCTGATGCGCACCCTCCAGATGCGCCGGCTGCGCCTGCCGAAGCCCCAGGTCAAGCGCGGGGAACGGCCCTGACCGGAGGGACGCCCGGACCGGCCGGGGCGTCGGGGGGCGGCTTCGCCGGCGGCGCCCGGCTCTGGCTGGAGGGCCTCGGCGGGCTGCGCAACGCCGTCCGCCAGGAACTCGTCGGCCGACAGGTCGAGGAACAGATCACGCACCGCTTCCCCGTCGGGCAGCGGCTGCGCGTCCTCGACGTCGGCATGGGTCAGGGCACCCAGGCGCTGCGCCTGGCCCGCGCCGGGCACAAGGTCACCGGTCTGGAACAGGACCCGGAGATGCTGCGGGTCGCGCAGGCGGCGCTGGCCGCGGAACCCGCCGGGATCCGCGACCGGGTCCGGCTGCTGGAGGGCGACGGCCGTGAGACCGGCGCGCACTTCGGGCCGGGCAGCTTCGACGTGGTGCTCTGCCACGGCGTGCTGATGTACGTGGCCGAGCCCGACGCCATGCTGGCGGGACTCGCCCGCATGCTGGCACCGGGCGGTCTGCTGTCCCTGCTCGTGCGCAACGGCGACGCGCTCGCCATGCGCCCGGGCCAGTCCGGCGACTGGACGGCCGCGCTGGCCGCCTTCGACACCGTCGACTACACCAACCGGCTCGGCCTGGACGTACGGGCCGACCGGCTGGCCGGCCTCACGGCGACCCTGTCCGGGATCGGCGCGCCCCTGCACACCTGGTACGGGGTGCGCGTCTTCACCGACGGCACCGAGGCCGGGAACGAACTGCCGCGCGACGAGGAACTGGAGCGGCTGCTGGCCGCCGAGGAACGCGCCGGGCGGACCGACCCGTACCGCGCGGTGGCCGCGCTGCTGCACCTCTGCGGCGTCCGCGGCTAGCCGGAACCCCACGACGCTCCCCCGCGCCCCCGGCCGACCCGTGGGCCGGGGGCGGTGGGCCCCCGGCGGGGTCAGGCGTCGAGAGCCGCGCGCAGGCTCATGGTGTACAGCTCGGTGCCGGTGTCGTCGGACAGCTTCACCTGTTCGGTACCGCCTTCCAGCAGGTCCTTCCAGTACTCACCGATCCAGGACTCCGCGTCCCCCTGCGTGGTGAACTCCTCCGGTGTCACCGCCGGAGTGCTCTCGGTTCCCTCGGCCGTCTCGAACCGCCACGTCCACGCCATGTCCGCCTCCGTTGGTCGTCCGCTCTTCCACGTTGAGTGTGCCCGCAGAGTAACCGGGCGCGCAGCAGTCCCGGCGACGCGGGAGGATCTCCGTGTGGAACTCACTCTGCTCGGCACCGGTACACCCGAAGGACTGCCCCGCCCCGGCTGTCCCTGCGCCGCCTGCGCGGTCTCCGTGGGCCCCCGGTCCCGCGCCGCGACCGCCGTCCTCGTGGACGGGGCGCTGCTGCTCGACCTGACCCCGGGGGCCGTGCTCGCCGGGGCCCGCGCGGGCCATTCGCTGGCCGGCGTACGGCAGGTGCTGCTCACCCATCCGCACGACGGGCCGCCCGTCGAGCTCCCGCCGGGGCTACCGGCCGCAGGGCGGGTCCCGGACGGGCGGGAGGTCACGGTGATCAGCGGGCACCGGGTGCGGGCCGTCCCGATGGACGCGCCGGGCACCGGCTACGACGTCACCGGCCCGGACGGCAGCCGGTTGCTGTACCTGCCGCCGGGCGGGGCGCCGGCCGGTACCGACGGGACGACGGCGCGGCGCGCCTACGACATGGTGCTGGCCGACGTGTTGGGCCGGCCCGAGGCGCTGGCGCGGCTGCGGGCGAGCGGGGCGGTCGGCCCGGCCACGGACGTGATCGCCGTGCACCTGGACCACGACACCCCGCCGGGGCGGGAGCTGGAGCGCCGGTGCGCGGCGGCCGGTGCGCGGGTGGTGCCGGACGGGACCACGGTGGTGGCCGGCGACTACCACGAGGGGCCGGACGTGCCGCGCCGGACCCTGGTGCTGGGCGGGGCCCGGTCGGGCAAGTCCTTCGAGGCGGAACGGCGGCTGGCGGCCTACCCGGAGGTGGTCTACGTGGCCACGGGCGGCGTCCGCGACGGTGATTCCGAGTGGGCCCAGCGGGTCGGTCTGCACCGGGAGCGGCGGCCGGCGAGCTGGCGGACGGCGGAGACCTGCGAGCTCGTGCCCCTGTTGGAGGCGGCCGGGCCGGCCCTGCTGATCGACTGCCTGGCGCTGTGGCTCACCGACGCCATGGACCGGGTCGGGGCCTGGGACGACGCGGTGTGGGCGGCCGACGGCCAGAAGCGGCTGCGCGAGCGGGTCGCCGACCTGGTGGCGGCCGTCCGCGCGACCCGCCGCCCGGTGGTGCTCGTCAGCAACGAGGTGGGTTCGGGGGTGGTCCCGGCGACGGCGTCGGGGCGCCGTTTCCGGGACGAGCTGGGGCGACTGAACAACGCGGTGGCCGGCGAGTGCGAGCACGTGCTGCTCGTCGTCGCGGGACAGGTGGCGGTGCTCAAGGAGTAGCGCGCCGCTCCCGGGATCGGCCCCGGGCGCAGAGGCCCCGGACGGGCCCGTCGACCCCGCGCGCAGGGGGCTTGGGCAGGGCCTCACCGGCTGTACGCTCTGGCAGATGACCACGCTGAATCTCGACGACTTCTCCGATCTGATCGAGCGCCCCGACGGGGGCGTCCGGCGTGACGCCGAGGATCGCCGTGAGCGACTGGCGGTGCCGCCCGGCGCGCTGGGCCGGCTCGACGACCTCGCCGAGTGGCTGGCCGCGGCGCAGGGCCGGGTCCCGGTCCGGCCCCTGGAGCGGCCGCGCGTCGTGCTGTTCGCCGCCGACCACGGGATCGCCGCCGAGGGCGTCTCCGCCCGGGCCGCCGGCACCGCCCACGAACTGGTCCGCTCCGTCCTCGACGGGAACAGCCCGGTGTCCATCCTGGCCGGCCGCTTCGGCGCCGGCGTACGGATCGTGGACGCGGGCCTGGACTGCGATCCGGAACTGCTCCCCGAGGACGTGGTGCGCCACCGCGTCCGGCGCGGCAGCGGGCGGATCGACCGGGAGGACGCCCTGACGATCGACGAGGCGCGGGCCGCCCTGGAGCTCGGCATCCGCATCGCCGACGAGGAGGCCGACGCCGGTACGGACCTGGTCGTCCTCGGCGACCTGAGCGTGGGCGGCACCACGGTGGCCGCCACCCTCGTCGCCGCGCTCTGCGGCACCGACGCCTCCGTGGTCACCGGCCGCGGCGGGGTCGCGATCGACGACCTGACCTGGATGCGCAAGTGCGCCGCGATCCGTGACGCGCTGCGCCGGGCCCGTCCGGTCCTCGGCGACCAGGTGGCCCTGCTGGCGGCGGTCGGCGGTGCGGACGTCGCCGCGATCACCGGTTTCCTCCTCCAGTGCGCGGTGCGCCGTACGCCGGTCATCCTCGACGGTGTCGTGTCGGCGGCGTGCGGACTGGTGGCCCAGCGGGCCGCGTTCCGCGCTCCGGACTGGTGGCTGGCGGGCCAGGCCGGCGGTGAACCCGGCCAGGCGAAGGCACTCGATCGAATGGCGCTCAACCCTGTCCTCGACCACGGCGTCACAGTGGGAGAAGGAACCGGGGCATTGCTGGCGCTCCCCCTGGTCCAGGCGGCAGCCGCACTCGCGGCGGACCTCCCGGAGCGGGCCGTGGAAGCGCCGGTGGACTGAGGCGACGGGCACCGCGGACCTGACCGGTCCGCGGCGCCCGCGGCGCCTGTGGACTGCGATGCCCCATATCATCGCTTTTCATGGGAGAGGTCCGCTTGACCAGCGCAGAGACCGACCGGAGCCTCGATCAGGCGGCCGGCAAGGGTGCCGACGGCAGGAAGGATTCCGGCGGCGACCCCGCCGGGAGGCCGGAAACCCGCAGGGGGACGCCCCGTTCGCGGCGCGCCGCGGGCTTCGCGGTCTGGTACCTGCGGGCCGTCACCTTCATCAACTTCCTCAGCGCGGTGTGGCTGTCGCTGGGCCAGGACCTGCGTCGGCACAACACCGCCGACTTCTACACCCCGTACCTGCTCACCGCGGGTTTCGCCTCCGGGCTGTTCTCGCTGCTGCTCGCGGTCACCATGGGCCGCCGCAAGCGGGCCGCCTGGATCCTGAACCTCGTCGTCGGCGGACTGCTGCTGCTGGCCCTCGCGGTCGCCGCCTTCGCCCCCTGCACCGGCGGCGAACTCGACTTCTGCTACCCGGAGTTCCGCGAGCACGCGCAGAACTGGGTCTCGCTCGCCCTCACCGCGGCCTTCGTCGGCGCCCTCCTGCTGGGCCGCCACGAGTTCTACGCCAAGGGCGACCGCTCCAACCCGAAGCTGGCGACCGCGGTGGGCGCCGTCGGCCTGCTCGTCACCTCGCTGATCGCCGCCCTGCTCGTCGGGGCGACCAACACCGACGCCGACCGGGCCGACGCCACGTTCCTGGCCCGCTGGCGGTACGGCGTGATGCGGCTGATCACGCTGGCGCCCGACGACAAGGCCTACAACGCGATCACCACGCCCGGCTGGGTCGACGTCTTCATCAACGTGATGTCGATGCTGCTGCTCCTCGCCGTGCTGTTCGCGGCCTTCCGCTCCCGCCGGGCCGTCGACCCGCTCACCGCGGAGGACGAGGAGCGGCTGCGGACGCTGCTCGCCAAGCAGGGCGACCGGGACTCCCTCGGCTACTTCGCGCTGCGCCGCGAGAAGTCCGTCATCTGGTCCCCCACCGGGAAGGCCGCGGTCACCTACCGGGTCGTGGGAGGGGTCTCGCTGGCCTCCGGCGACCCCATCGGTGACCCCGAGGCCTGGCCCGGGGCGATCGAGCCGTGGCTGGCGGAGGCCCGCGAGCACGGCTGGGTGCCGGCCGTGATGGGCGCGAGCGAGGAGGCCGGGCAGATCTACGCCCGGCACGGCCTGGACGCGCTGGAGCTGGGCGACGAGGCCATCGTCGAGACCGCCGAGTTCACCCTGGAGGGCCGGGCCATGCGCACCGTCCGCCAGGCCTACAACCGCGTCAAGCGAGCCGGGTACACCGTCCGGATCCGCCGGCACGCCGACATTCCGGCCGCCGAGATGGAGGTGCTGCTGGAGCGGGCCGACGACTGGCGCGACGGCGCGACCGAGCGCGGCTTCTCCATGGCGCTGGGCCGGCTGGGCGACCCGGACGACGGCCAGTGCGTGATGCTGGAGTGCACGGACGGCAACGGCGACCTGCGGGCCGTGCTGTCCTTCGTGCCGTGGGGCCCGAAGGGGCTCTCCCTCGATCTGATGCGCCGTGACCGTGATTCCGAGAACGGCCTGATGGAGTTCATGGTCATCGAACTCCTGGAACGCTCCAAGGAGATCGGGGTCACACAGGTCTCGCTGAACTTCGCGATGTTCCGTTCCGTCTTCGAGCGGGGGTCCAGGCTCGGCGCGGGTCCGGTGCTGCGCATGTGGCGCTCGCTGCTGAGCTTCTTCTCCCGCTGGTGGCAGATCGAGTCCCTCTACCGGGCCAACGCCAAATACCGGCCGATCTGGGAACCGCGGTTCATGCTCTTCGAGAAGAGTTCCGACCTGCTGCGGATCGGCATCGCGGCGGGCCGGGCCGAGGGCTTCCTGGAGGCACCCGGCCTGCCGAAGTGGCTGCACCGCAGACATCTGGAGACGATTAGGTGACAGCGCGGACGACGGGCCCACTGCGACGCTTCGCCCACCGCGAGTGGGGCCCCCTGTTCGGGACCGTCCGGGACGCGCTCGTACGGGACCGGTGGCGGGCCGTCCCCATGACGATCGGCGCGGTGTGCCTGACGTCCGTCTTCCAGATCGTGCAGAACACCTCCTGGGGCTTCCAACCGGTCCAGAACCTCGGGTCGGTCAAAGCCGCCGATCCCCTGTGGCTGGCTCTCCTGCGCACGCCGCTGTCGCTGTTCGTGCCGGCGCTGGACCTGCCCGTGTGGGGGGCGCTCGCCCAGATCCTGCTGGTCTTCGGGATCTCGGAGATCTGCATCGGCTGGTGGCGGACCCTGCTGATCGGCTACGTCGCCACCCTCGCCGGGACCACGTACGCCCGCATCGGGCTCTCGCTCGGCGCCGACCACCCCCTCGGCCTGCCGGAGTCCGACCGGATCGTCAACGACACCGGGCCCTCCGCGGCCGTGGTGGGCCTGGCGATCTACGTGTGCTGGCGCTACCGGGCCTACCTCACCGGGGCCCTGGTCGTCGTCGTGATGATCGCCGAGGTGATCTTCAAGAACAACCTGGCGGGCAAGGAGCACCTGGCGGCCATCGCCGCCGTCATGGCGCTGTGCGCGATCCGGGCGAAGTGGGGACCCGCCCGCTCCCGCGTCCCGCTCGGGCAGCGGCCCCCGCCGCCGCCTCCCCCGCGGACCGCCTGACCGGCACGGGACGCGCGGCAACCCGTACCTTGTCCGGGTGAGCACAGACCCCGGGCAGCCGTTCGCCCGCACCCGGCAGTGGCTGCGGGCCCATCCGCTGGCCACCGACGCCGCTCTCGCGGTCGGGGCGTTCGTGGCGATGGTCGTCGGCTCCTTCGCCGATCCGCACGGACCGCACGGACCCACCTTCGGGACCCGTGCCCCGGAGCCGTTCTCGCTGCTGCTGATGCTGCTCGGCGCGGCGGCCCTGGTGGAGCGGCGCAGGCGGCCCCGCCTCGTGCTCGCCGTCACCTGCGGGCTGTCGCTGCTGGAGCTGACGACCGGCGAACCGCGGGCGCCCGTCGTGATGTGCGCGGTGATCGCCCTGTACACGGTGGCGGCGCTCACCGACCGGCCCACGACCTGGCGGGTGGGGCTGCTCACCATGGCCGGGCTGACGGGTCTGGCCATGCTGGCCGGTCCCCTGCCCTGGTACGCGCAGGAGAACCTCGGCGTCTTCGCCTGGACCGGGATGGCCGCGGCCGCCGGCGACGCGGTCCGCAGCCGTCGCGCCTTCGTCGACGCGATCCGGGAGCGGGCGGAGCGGGCCGAACGCACCCGGGAGGAGGAGGCCCGGCGGCGGGTCGCGGAGGAACGGCTGCGCATCGCCCGGGACCTCCACGACGTGGTGGCCCACCACATCGCCCTGGTCAACGTGCAGGCGGGCGTCGCGGCGCACGTCATGGACCGGCGCCCGGACCAGGCCAAGGAGGCCCTCGCCCACGTACGGGAGGCCAGCCGGTCCGCGCTGAACGAGCTGCGGGCCACGGTCGGCCTGCTGCGGCAGTCCGGCGACCCGGAGGCCCCGACGGAGCCGGCCCCCGGCTTGGCCGTGCTGGACGAACTGCTGGACACCTTCCGCAACGCCGGCCTGCCGGTGGAGGTGTTCGTGGAGCTGGGGCGGGAGCGGACGGCGCTGCCCTCGCCCGTGGACCTGACGGCTTACCGGGTCATCCAGGAGGCGCTGACCAACGTCCGCAAGCACGCCGGCCCCGGCGCCCGGGCCGAGGTCAGCGTGGTGCGGGTCGGCGCCTCGGTGGAGGTCACCGTGCTGGACGACGGGGGCGACGGGGCCGACCCCTCGCCGGAGCCCGTAGATCCGCACGGCGGGCACGGCCTGCTCGGCATGCGCGAACGGGCCGTCGCCCTGGGCGGTTCCTGCTTCGCGGGCCCCCGCTTCGGCGGCGGCTACCGCGTCCACGCGATCCTCCCCGCCTGACCGGGCCCGCGGGCGCGCCCCAGGACCTGTCGTCAAACTCCCGTCTGCCTCGGGGCGACGACGGGACTTCGACGACAGGGCCTAGCAGGCCTTGCGCCAGGCACCCAGTTCGTACTTCTTCTCCAGGGAGCTGAGCCCCAGCTGCCGCGAGCGCTCGCAGAAGCGGTCCGCGGGGAGTTCGTACTCGACGTGGAACACGGCCTTGCCCGCCTCGATGAAGGGGGTCAGCCGCTCGCACTCGCGGTACTCGGCGCACTGCTCGTTCACCGCGAAGTCGAACTCGCCGACCAGCTGCGGGATCTGGTCGAGGTCGTTCTTCAGGCCGACCGCCAGTCCCCGGTCGTGGGCGAGGCGGGCGATCAGCCTGTTGTAGGCCAGCTGGTCGTCGGCCGTGAGCGGGAAGCCGGTGGGGTTCTTGTAGCCGTCCATGTTGTCGGGCTCCACGGCGTCGAAGCCCTTGTCACGGCACATGTCGAAGCGGGCGGCCATGAGCGGTTCCAGCGCGTCGAGCCCGCGGATGTCGAGCCAGCGTTCGCCCTGCCAGCCGTTGCCCTTGCCGAGCAGCGCCTTCGGGAAGTCGTCCGCGTCGGGCCGGAAGTCCTCCCAGGCCCCGGTGGACAGGTAGCAGATGGTGCGGCGGCCGTCCTTCCTGAGCCCGGCGACCTGCTCCTTGCTGGTGGTGAACCCGTCGACGTCGTAGACGGGCACGTCGACGGAGGTGTCGAGCCTGCCGCTGAGCTGCCACTGCCAGGCGGTGCCGGGCACGGGCTTCCAACGTTCCCCCGGAGCCGGCTCCGGGCCCGGCTCCGGGCCTTCGTCGTCGGGGTCGGAGGTACAGGCCGTCAGCAGGAGCAGCCCCGTGACCAGGAGGGCGGCGAAACGCTTCATCCGGCCGCCTCCAAGGCGTACGGGAGGGTTCCCCACGGGTGCGCGCCCGTGCCGGGCACCGCGCAGTGGACCCCCGCCCGGCGCTGCTCTGCGAGTTCGGCGGCGGGCGCGTCCCGGGGGACGGCGTACACGAGGTGGCAGAACCGCTGCGCCGGGTGGTCTGCGGTCCAGGGCGGGGCGGTGGCCGCGTCCCGGTAGGCGTCCCAGGGGCCCTCGAAGGTGACGAGCAGGTCGGCGAGCCCGGCGTAACCGGGGTGCGGGTGGACGCCGTGGTTCAGGACGAGCGTGCGGGCGCCGGCCGCCCGGGCGGCGACGGCCAGCCGCGTGTAGTGCGGCAGGAGTTCCGGGCCGGAGGCGGCCTGGTCGAGGAAGGCGCCGTCGGTGGCGTACCAGTCGCGGTGCCGGAGCAGGTCCTGGACGACGGCCCCGTGCGGGCGCCGACCGTAGTCGGTGTCGGCGTACCCGAGGACGGCCACGCCCGCGTCGCGGAGGCGTTCGGCGACGGCGGCGAACCGCTCGTCCCGGGCCGCGCCGGGACCGCTGTCGGGGTTGAGCACCACCGAGTGGAGCCGGCCCGCGGAGCGGATGAGCCGCTCCCAGGCCTCGGGGCGGTCGGCGGGGTGCTCGTACAGGGGCACCAGGAGCATGGGGTCCTTCTTCTCGTACGGTCGGCCCTTCTC
The DNA here is from genome assembly GCF_042887545.1 of Streptomyces sp. NPDC057939. Lineage (NCBI taxonomy): Bacteria > Bacillati > Actinomycetota > Actinomycetes > Kitasatosporales > Streptomycetaceae > Streptomyces > Streptomyces sp. NPDC057939. The sequence continues at coordinate 7,226 of NZ_JBHVPG010000079.1, read as the reverse complement.
GTCGAAGGGGTCGCGGGAGGGGCTCACCGGTGGGCCGTCGCCCGGCCGAGGAGCAGGCAGACGAGTACGGCCAGGGCCGTGGCGGCGGTCCCGGCGACGACGACCTGGACCAACCTCGGCTGTCCGGCGCCCGCCAGCAGGGCCAGGCTCTGGGCGACGGCCGCCGAGGCGCAGACCACTGCGGCGGGACGGACCGCCCCGAAGGACTGCAGGAGCAGTCCGGTCCACATCACGGCGCCGAGCAGGAGCAGGGTCGCGACGCGGAGCCCGGTGAGACCGGGGGCGTCGGGCCACAGCAGGGTTCCGGTGACGCCCAGGACGAGGAGCACCGCCAGGTAGGTGGCGAGGCACCGGGCCAGCGTGGTCAGCATCCGGCGCCGGAAGGCGCCGGACGAGCGGGCCGCGCGCAGCCCCGCGAGGCTGCCGCTGCGGAACCGGTGCAGGAGCCATTCGGCGGGGCCCATGCTGAGGGTGAGGGCGACGGCGGAGGGCGCCGCGACCGCCTCGGCGGGGCCGCCGGCGAGGACCTCGCCGAGTGCCGCGTACAGCACCAGCAGGCCGGTGCCCAGGCCGAAGACCCCGTACGGGACGGAGTCCCCGATGCGGGGTCCGCGCCGCGTGTACTCCTCCTCGGCGCCGCGCAGCATCTGCCAGCGCACGGGCCCGCGTTCGCCCGGACGGTGTTCGGTCCAGCCCCGGATCCGGCCGGCGGCGGCCCGCAGGCCGTCGGTCAGCGGCAGTTCCCGTACGGCGAGGGTGCAGGCGGCCAGCAGGGACACCACCAGCAGGGTGACCCGCACCGGGACGGGCAGGTCGACGACGAGGGCGAGGAGCGCCCCGGCGGCCATCGGGCCGAGCGCGGCGAGCAGCACCCGCTCCCGGCCGAGGACCAGCAGGACGGTCGCCGCCCCGACGTACAGGGCCTGGCCCGCGGCGAAGGCGTACGAGAACGGCGGCCCGCCGGGCACGGCGAGCGCGGCGGCGGTGCCGAGGAGGGCCCCGGCGGGCGCTCCGACGAGGAGGGTGCGTCCGGCGGCGGCCCGGTCGCCGAGGCCGAGCCAGGAGTAGGCCCGGTGGGAGAGGGTCTGGTCCCAGACCCAGCCGATGAGGGCTCCGGCGAGCAGGGTCAGGGTGCCCGCCGGCAGGCCGAGCCGGTCCTGGGGGCCGTCGAGGAGCGGCGCCCCGAGCAGGTAGGCCAGGCCGGGCAGGGCGAAGATCACCCCGCGCAGCAGGCAGGCGGTGAGGGACACCTTCCAGGGGTCGGTGACGCGGTCGGGCTCCGGGAAGGAGCGCGGTACGCGGGCGTACAGCTCCTCGGCCAGGCCGAAGGAGTCGTGCCGGCCGTAGGTGAGCCGGATGTACTCGTCGGTCATGCCGTCGGATTCGAGGATGGCGGCGATCTCGTCGGGGTGGACGGCCGCCGAGATGAACGGGTCGAGCCGTTCGGCGAGTTCGTCCATCGGGTCGGCCGCGGGTGCTTCCCGGCGGGGCCGGGGGATCGCCGGCAGGCCGCCGTCGGCGGAGCCGGGCGGCCGCCGTGCGGGGCGGCCGCCCGTGGAGCCGTGGCCCGCCGGCCCCCGTGTCCCCTCGGGGCCGGGGGGCTTGAGCCAGAGGGATCCGCTCACCACAGGCTCCCGTCGGCCGCGAGTTCCTTGTACCAGGGGTCGGCGAGCCGCTGCGTCCAGGTGTCGCCCTCGTGGACGGGCAGGACGGGCTGGCCGGCGAGTTCCCGGTAGATGTGCCGGAAGCCGTCCACGGACTGGTGGAGGGTGAACTTCTCGACGACCCGTTCGCGGGACAACCGGCCCAGTTCCAGGCGGCGTTCGTCGTCGCGCAGCAGCGCGAGGGTGGCGCGGGCCATGGTCTCCGGTTCCCGGGGCGGGACGACGAGTCCGGTGTCGCCGACGGCCTCGCGCACTCCCCCGACATCGGTGGAGACGGTGGTGCGGCCGCAGGACATGGCCTCGATGATGCTGAAGGGGAAGCCCTCGCTGATGCTGGACAGCATCACGATGCTGCCCGCCGCGTAGGCCTTGGCGACCTGCTCGATGCGGCCCTCGTAGGTGATGCCGTCGCTCACGCCGAGTTCCGCGCCGAGCTTCTCCAGCCTGATCCGGTAGTCCTCGCAGCCGGCCGGGACCGGGCCGAAGAGCCGCAGCCGCAGGGCGGGCATCTCCTCGCGCATGAACGCGTAGGCGCGGATGAGGGTTTCGAGGTCCTTGATCGGGTCGATGCGTCCGCACCAGCTGAGGGTGGGCACCTCGGGTTCGGGACCGGCCTCGGGGAAGGCGTGCGGATCGACCCCGTTGTAGACGGTGCGGATCCGCTCCGAGTCGGCCCCTCCGCGTTCCTCCCAGCGGCGGTTGTACTGGTTGCACGGGGTGATCAGGTCGGCCTGCCGGTAGCCCTCGGTGTTCAGCTCGCGGTAGAAGCCGAGCATGAGGGCCTTGACGGGCCAACGCTGCGCCGCCGTGCGGTAGCCGAGGTAGCGCTCGCGCAGGTAGATGCCGTGCTCGGTGAGCAGGAACGGCACCTTGTCGAGGCGTTTCGCGGCGAGCGCGGGGAGGGTCGCGAGGCCGCTGCTGACGGCGTGCGCGACGCTGTCGGGCGGGATCCGCACGGACAGCGGGCGCAGGGCGTGTTCCAGCAGGTCGGTGGCGGTGAGCGCGTCGTGGATGGTGGGCTCGGCATCGGCGGTGACGAGGCCGGGCCTGGTCCACGCGTTCATCAGCAGGCGCAGGACCGATTCGGAGCGCAGGGCCGGCGCGAGCCGGCCGGCCCGGGCCAGTTCGGCCATCTCGCCCAGGGCGTCGGAGAACCCGCCGTGGGCGGGGTCGATCAGGGAGAGCAGGAAGTTCTCGTACGTCTCGGTGAAGCGGCGGTGGGCCCTGCCTCGCAGGGTGGAACGTCGGGTCCTGGGCGGGGCCGGCCCCCAGAGCGGTACGGCCGTGTGCCGGTAGACGTTGCGCGGCAGTTCCCAGGTCACCGGCTCACGTCCGGATCCGGTCAGGGCTATGACGTTGAAGTCCACTTCCGGCATGCCGCGGACCAGTTGGTCGCACCAGGTGCTGACGCCCCCGTGAACGTGTGGATAGGTGCCTTCGGTGAGCATGGTGACATGGCGCCCATGGCTCATGCGGTGTGTCCCCCCAGGACGGAAAAGGGGCCGGCGCCCCGAGGTTCGCGGTGCGCCGGCGCTGGGTGTTACGAGTTGGCGGCTTGCTCGGGCCGGACGGACGGCCCGTCGGTCAGAGGAGCTTGAGCGTGACCGCCGACTGGAGCAGCTCGGGAGCCGTCCAGGCCGACCGGGTGCCGGCGTACGCGGTGCCGAAGTCCGCGGTGCCGAGCAGGAGCTGCTTCTTGGTTCCGTTGGGAGCGGTCACCGGGGCCACGACGCCGGAGGGCGCCTTGACGGTGACGTCCTTGCCGATGCGGTACGCGGTGACCTTGTTCTCGGCCAGGGCCTTGTCCCAGGCCGCGCGGCGGCTGAGCTCGACGCCGGTGTCCTTCATGCTCTGGTTCACGATCGGGGCGCTGGGCGCGTACATCGCCCGGTAGGTGTCCAGGATCTGGTTGACCACGGGGTAGAGGGTCCGGTCCTCGGCCAGGTTGGACTGGTGGACGTAGTGCGGCCGCGGGTCGTTGGCGAGCACGTGCCGCATCGCGATGCGGGCCTCCTGCGGGACGATGTAGTCCAGGTAGCCGGTGTTGACGTTCAGCGGGGCCGGCAGACAGGTCGAGGTGCCCGGGTTGTCCTCGCACGCGCCGCTGCCGCCGTCGGCCCGGCTGGTGTAGATCCAGTTGTACTCGTCGGCCATCTCCGCGTTGGTGCCCGTGTTGTAGTACACGTTCATCGGGTGCCGCGGGACGGTCAGGGCGGCGCCCACCGGCCGCTGCACCGGTTCGCGGGAGTTGTCGCTGCCGGCCCACTTCACGCCGTTGTCCGCGAGCGCGCCGGCCAGGTTGGGGTTGTCCTGGGGCTGCTGCGGGGCGGTCTTGAGACCGGAGTGCTCGCCGGTGACGAGTTCGGTGCGGTCGGTCGTGATGCCCTTGGCGGCCGCCCAGTTGTTGTTGTCGCGGATCTGCGCGGAGATCTCGGCCCGGCTCATCCAGTTGATGGCGCCCTGGGCGTTCTTGGTGCAGGTCCACGGGACGGTGGTGACGTCCTGCACGCAGCCGAGGAACGGGTGCGTGTAGGTGTGGTTCATCCAGCGGTACTTGGCCCGGTCCGCGACCAGCTGCGCGGTCATCGCGTCGACGCCGCCGTTCTCCGCCTTCCACTCCTCGCCGGCGCCCGCGTTGAAGAGCATGTCCAGCTTGAAGTTCTTGGCCGTCTGCCACTGCGCCGCGTACTGCGCGTCGGCGGCGGTCATCCGGATCGTGCTCTCCTGGCCCTCGCCGCCCGCGCAGGCGTAGTCGCCGGGCGTGCAGTTGAGCTCCTTGTTCCAGCGGGCGTCGGGCGCGAACACGTCGTCGACGTGGACGGCGAAGTAGTTGCGGCTCTGTCCGAGGTGGACCCCCTGCGTCAGCCATTCGACGATGCCCCGCGCCAGCAACCGGTACTGCTGCTGGTGCTGGTTGTAGCCGAAGGTGACGACCAGCTCGCTGCGTCCGTCGTGGGTGTACTCGCCGACGAGCGAGGCCCGGCCGGTACCCCCGGGGACGGGGGCGTCGAGCAGGCTCGTGTAGCCGGCCCTCGGCTTGCCCATGAACCCGTAGCTCTCCAGGATCAGCGGCGAGTTGTCCTCGAAGGCGACCTGACCGCCGAGGTAGCCGAAGGGGCCCGCCTTGCCGGCCGCGGTGACGGCGGCCTGCGTGCCGTCGAGCTGGCCGCCGTAGCCGCCGTTGTCGGTGTACTCCAGGCCCACGCCCGGGTGGGCCCAGGTGTAGGCGTCGACCTGGCGGATCCCGTACGTCGTCTCGTACGAGGCGAGCGCGGCCGCCTCGGTCGAACCGGTTCCGAACGGGTTCTCGTTCGGAAGCACGACCCCCTGGTACTTGGCCCGCGGCCGCCCGTCCACCGTGTCGCTGAGGAACGCGGCGTTGATGACCGGGCGGCTCGTGCTGCCCAGGTCGACCCGGGTGTAGGGCACTCCGGTGTCCCGGAGCTCCGCGGTGATCGCCTCCACGGAGCTGCCGCCGTCGTCGACGACCAGCACCTTCAGGTCGATGCGCGGTGTCACGGCCGCCTCGGCGGTCGCGACGGGTACTGCCACGGACATCAGGGCCGCTGCCGCCATCGCTGCGGCGACCCTGTTCATCCGGTTCTTGTTGACCATTTCGGCCTTCCCCCCGCAGGCGTCCCTCGGCACGGCCCTTTGGCGGTTGGCCGGGCCCGGGAGGCTCTGTGGAAATCATGCAAAGGAACCCCGCGTCCCCTTGCGAGAGTGGGTCGAGTCTTTCGGACGTCGCCCAGTCCAATGGGCAAACCTGGAACAGAGTCCACAGATGGGTGAACCTGAAGCCCGCTTGATCGAACAACTTGCCAAACCTTCGAGTGACGTACGGACGAGTGCCTACGCGTAGGCTCATTTCCGGCGGCCGTCGGGCCCGGAATACGATCGCTGCGGAGCGGCCGGCGACCCCGACGTGACCGCAGCGCCCACATACATAAAACGGAAGCGAGACTTCACCACCGTGACTGCTCTGACTCTCAGCACTGCCGGCGCGGCGACGCTGCGCGCCGACGCCCTCGTGGTCGGCGTGGCGAAGGGCCCCAAGGGCCCCGTCGTGGCCGCCGGCGCCGAGGCCGTGGACAAGGCGTTCGACGGAAAGCTCGCCGCCGTGCTCGACGCGCTCGGTGCCTCGGGCGCCGAAGGCGAGACCACCAAGCTGCCCGCCCCGGCCGGCCTGAAGGTCCCGGTCGTGCTGGCGGTCGGCCTGGGCACCGTGCCCGAGCAGGACGAGTCCTTCGACGAGGAGGCCCTGCGCCGCGCCGCCGGTGCCGCCGCCCGCGCGCTGCACGGCACCAAGAAGGCCGCCTTCGCCCTGCCCCTGGACGACGCCTCCGCCGTCACCGCCGTCGCCGAGGGCGCCCTGCTGGGCGCCTACGCCTTCACCGCCTACCAGGGCGGCGAGAAGAAGGGCGCCAAGAACGGCGGCCCCAAGCAGCCCCTCGCCGAGGTGACCCTGCTGGGCGCCAAGCCGCGCGACAAGGAGCACAAGGCGGCCGCCGAGCGCGCCTCCGTCGTGGCGGCCGAGGTCAACATCGCCCGTGACCTGATCAACACCCCGCCGAACGACCTCACCCCCGAGGCCTTCGCCGCCGTCGCGTCCGCGACCGCGAAGGAGAACGGCATCAAGGTCCAGGTCCTGGACGAGAAGGCCCTCGTCAAGGGTGGCTACGGCGGCATCATGGGCGTCGGCAAGGGCTCCGAGAACCCGCCGCGCCTGGTCAAGCTCACCTACACGCACCCCAAGGCGGAGAAGACCCTCGCCTACGTCGGCAAGGGCATCACCTACGACTCGGGCGGCATCTCCCTGAAGCCGGCCGGCCACAACGAGACGATGAAGTGCGACATGGCCGGCGCCGCCGCCGTGTTCGCCGCCGTCGTCGCGGCCGCGAAGCTGGGCCTCCAGGTCAACGTGACCGGCTGGCTCGCGCTCGCCGAGAACATGCCGTCCGGTTCCGCCACCAAGCCCGGTGACGTCCTGCGCATGTACAGCGGCAAGACCGTCGAGGTCCTGAACACCGACGCCGAGGGCCGCCTGGTCCTGGGCGACGCGCTGACCAAGGCCTCCGAGGAGAACCCGGACGCGATCGTCGACGTCGCCACTCTGACCGGCGCCATGGTGCTGGCCCTGGGCGACCGGACCTTCGGGATCATGGCGAACGACGACGCCTTCCGCACCTCGATCCACGAGATCGCCGAGGAGGTCGGCGAGGCCTCCTGGCCGATGCCGCTCCCCGAGGACCTGCGCAAGACCATGGACTCCCCCACCGCCGACATCGCGAACATGGGTGTCCGGATGGGCGGCGGCCTGGTCGCCGGTCTCTTCCTCCAGGAGTTCGTCGGCGAGGGCATCACCTGGGCCCACCTCGACATCGCGGGTCCCGCCTTCCACGAGGGCGCCCCGTACGGCTACACCCCCAAGGGCGGCACCGGCTCCGCCGTGCGCACCCTGGTGCGGCTGGCCGAGCGCACCGCCACCGGCGACCTGGGCTGACGCCCGCTCCCGGGACGCGTTTCACGAGCGAACGCGCCGCGGGACCCCGATCGGGGTCC